>NZ_JAVRHK010000098.1:0-206 GCF_031846585.1 Autumnicola musiva | reverse complement strand
AAAAACGGTTGTATATTTGCAGCCGCTTACAGGGAAAGCAGTAATGTTTGAGTTGGGGCAGGAGTTCATTGAGAGTCGGGGGTTGCGCGTTAAAATGAGGAAGGAGAAAGAATAAATTTTTCTTCAAAAAGATTTGCGGGAAAGGAAAAAGGAGTTGTATATTTGCAGCCGCTTTTGAGGCAAGCAAAAGAGCGCGGTTCTTTAAA
>NZ_JAVRHK010000097.1:0-210 GCF_031846585.1 Autumnicola musiva | reverse complement strand
AATGGACATAGCGTTTCTCTTCTTACCGCCCATATAGTATGGAGCACGAAATACAGATATTCAGTCTTAAAGGGAGATATACAAGTTCGATGTCGTAGCCTTTTAATACAAATATGTGAAGCTGAGGATGTGGAAATATTAAAAGGCGTGATATCTAAGGATCACGTGCATATGCATATAGATTACCGTCCTTCGCAGAACATAAGCAAT
>NZ_JAVRHK010000096.1:0-242 GCF_031846585.1 Autumnicola musiva | reverse complement strand
TTAGTCAAGAAATTAAAAGGTAGAAGTTCTCGGAAATTACAACAGGAGTTCCCCGAGTTAAAAAGGCAGTACTGGGGTCGACATTTTTGGGCAATCGGATATGGTTGTTGGCGTACGGGAAATATAACTGATGAAATGGTAAATGAATATTTGGAACATCACAGAAAACCGGACGATAGGGGAGGCACGAATTTCATCATTGAAAACTAAACCTTAGCGGTGACTTAAAGTCACCAGCCCGA
>NZ_JAVRHK010000095.1:0-259 GCF_031846585.1 Autumnicola musiva | reverse complement strand
TAGGGAAGTAAAAGCAACTTCAAAAAAGATCAAAAAAAACTTTTAAATAAAGTTTGGTGGTTAAAGAAAAAGAGTTGTATATTTGCAGCCGCTTTCAGCGCAAGTAAGTTCACTAAAAGTATTGAAAAAGAGATTGCCGGACGGGGCAGGAGTGAAGGGTTCGATTCCCTGGATTTCAGCAAGGACAAGGATCCATAAGCAGTGATCAGTAAACAATGGAAATTGTTAATTGTAAACTGTTAATTGATAATTGCAAAAG
>NZ_JAVRHK010000094.1:0-310 GCF_031846585.1 Autumnicola musiva | reverse complement strand
CTTTGGTTTAGTGGGTAAAAGTTTATCGCTTTTTGGATTTCAGCAGCAACTTTCCATTTTTATAGGAATTTTAATGCTGTTAATTTTATTTCTTCCTGTGAAAATTTTTAATAAATATAATTTTTCAAAACCTGTTTTCAAGATCATTTCAAAAATAAAAAGCAGTCTGGGAAAAGAGCTGAAAAAGAAAACCCCTGATACTTTTTTAACTGTTGGAATCCTCAATGGTTTCTTGCCATGCGGTCTGGTCTATATGGCTATAATGGGTGCAGTAGCAGGAGGAAGTGTTTGGCAGGGAAGCCTGTATATG
>NZ_JAVRHK010000093.1:0-329 GCF_031846585.1 Autumnicola musiva | reverse complement strand
ACGACGCTCGTAGGTAAGCTTCTCCTTTACTTCTTCCTCCTGCTTCTGGGCAGTCTCGGGATCCATTTCAAAAGGAAGGCTCATCTGGTCCTTATCCCCTTCGAAGCGTTCCCTCTTTTGTCCGAAGGCTAAACGTTTGTAGTATTCAACCTGGAACTTTAATTGGGTATTTTCCTCTTCCACATTGCCCCTTCTTTTTGTCTCCTTCTGAAGGAATTTTTCCTGCTTGTGAAGGAGTGCTAAAAGTTGCTCTTTGGATAGATTCTCCAGGTCGTTTTCCATGAAGTAAATATACAGAAAAACACCGGCTATACCTATCGGTAAGCCTT
>NZ_JAVRHK010000092.1:0-350 GCF_031846585.1 Autumnicola musiva | reverse complement strand
GCGACGCTCGTAGGTAAGCTTCTCCTTTACTTCTTCCTCCTGCTTCTGGGCAGTCTCGGAATCCATTTCAAAAGGAAGGCTCATCTGGTCCTTATCCCCTTCGAAGCGTTCCCTCTTTTGTCCGAAGGCTAAACGTTTGTAGTATTCAACCTGGAACTTTAGCTGGGTGTTTTCTTCAATTACTTTGGCTGTGGCTTTTTCTGCTTTAGCCAACTTTTTTGCCTCTTTCTGCAGGGATTTATCCTGCTTCTGAAGGAGTGCTAAAAGCTCATCTTTGGATAGATTCTCCAGGTCGTTTTCCATGAAGTAAATATACAGAAAAACACCGGCTATACCTATCGGTAAGCCTC
>NZ_JAVRHK010000091.1:0-352 GCF_031846585.1 Autumnicola musiva | reverse complement strand
CAGGTTATAAAGGATAGTTTTGGTAAGCTTGTTTTTTCCATCTAATGCATCTAAAAACTTCGACAGGTTTTCTGCCTGGCTGTAGTCACCAATGGAATCCCAACCGGTATCGGGCCCAAGCTGCTTCAGCATCCGTTTATTGTTATTCCGAAGGGCACCAAGGTGAAATTGTTGCACCCAGCCTTTTTCGTGATATTTTTCACCTAAAAATAAAAGGATCGCCGTTTTAAATTTTTCGGCTTCCAGGTTAGAAATGTCTTCTCCTTCTCTTTTCTTTCTAAAAATTCCGGCAATTTCTTCTTCAGTAAACCTTTCAAAAGAAACATAATTCAGCCCGTGGTCGCAAAGTCTG
>NZ_JAVRHK010000090.1:0-352 GCF_031846585.1 Autumnicola musiva | reverse complement strand
TAAACTTTGTGACCACGGGCTGAATTATGTTTCTTTTGAAAGGTTTACTGAAGAAGAAATTGCCGGTATTTTCAGAAAAAAGAGGGAAGGAGACGATATTTCCAACCTGGAAGCTGAAAAGTTTAAAACAGCTATTTTGTTATTTTTAGGGGAAAATTATCATGAAAAAGGTTGGGTGCAACAATTCCATCTTGGTGCCCTTCGGAATAACAATAAACGGATGCTGAGGCAGCTTGGGCCAGATACCGGTTGGGATTCCATTGGTGACTACAGCCAGGCAGAGAACCTTTCCGGATTCCTGGATACTTTAGACGGAAAAGACAAGCTGCCCAAAACCATACTTTACAATTTA
>NZ_JAVRHK010000009.1:0-194465 GCF_031846585.1 Autumnicola musiva | reverse complement strand
TGAATTTAAAGCCCAAATTCCAGTCCTACATTAAAGGTGCCAACGCTAACATCTTCTTCAATGTTAATGTTGGTGTATGATACTATAATATTTAACATGGCCAGCGAAAATCCGGCTTTGGGCCTGTAGAAAAATCCACCATCATTTCCATCGTTCACGCCTATGGCATAACCAAGATCCAAGCCTGCAACCACGAAACCTAAATCCACCCGGCCGGCAGCTCCCACTGGTACGAACTGGATGTCATCCACTTCCCATTCTACATCTCCTTCTTCCCCGTCTTCACCAAAAAAATGCATGTACCCGGCTGTAGGACCTACTTTCACAATATCAGCCAATCCAAAGAGATAGGCTACATCTGCCCCGGCATTAAAATTGGAGTAATCCTTTATGTCCCCGGTAGGAAGGCCCACGTTTACTCCTAATATGAAATCTCCATCCTGGCAAAAAGATGACTGAATTCCAAACAGGACAAATCCCAATAGTAAAATTGCTTTTTTCATAATAAATATTTTTAGTTGGTTAACCAAATAAAAGTAAGAATTAAAACCTTATGTTTTGAAAATTAATGCATTAAAAATTTTGTTTAGATACAGGATTTCAGTTTCAGCCATAAAAAAACCGCTCTTTCAACGGAGCGGCTTTTCATTTCCAACAGAAAATTATTAGGAATTTTTATCCTCTTTCTTTTCTTTCACGTCTATCCAATTTCCTTCGGCATCGGCATAAACTTTTTTCTCTTCACCATTTACCGTCAATTTAATTTTATAGACCTTTTTATCTTCTTTTTCCTTTACCCAGGCCTCCTGGATGGTAGCTTCTGCATAATCTGTTTCTATTGCAGTAGTTACTGCAGAAGGCAGCGCAGAAACTTCAATTTTTTCAAATTCATCACCGGCAACTACTTCCGTAGAAATTTGCGATTCTGCTCCCGCTACAGCTTGAGCCTGAGTGGTTGTGGTAAACATCAATCCAACTGCAGCAAAGGTTAAAACTAACTTTTTCATAATTTATATTTTTTGTTATTCGTTCTAATTGTGATAGTTAGGGGAATAATTATACCAATGAAGTAATGAACCTCATTATAAATATGACAAGTTATTGTAAATCAACCATTTAACTCGAAGAGAGAAAATTGTATAGTTCTTCCTATAACAAAATTTTATGTAGAAAGTGTTGTGTATATTTATTTGATGAGTAGAAATATTACCCATCTTCAAAATTATCAGTGTCCGGTATAAAAGAAACAATTCACTGAAACTCCTTATACTAAATGACTCTTAAAAGGATTTGAAAATATGACCTTGCTTATTAAAATATTAAAGAAAGCCGGTCCTTTAAAAATAGTATTCCGAAAACAAAATGTATTTCAAATAGTTAGGATTGGGTTTTGTCTATTGTTTCTTTCAGCGGTCTTGCATCTTTCATAGCACAGTAATAAAAATTTATAAAGCCCTTATCTTCAGTAATAAAAAAAGGCGAAAGTAATTACCTCCGCCTTTTTTCAATTTTAATATTTCAAATCTTTCTTTTAGAACATAAACCCAATTCCCGCCTGGAATACAGAGTTATGGATGTTAGAATCTTCAATTACATCAGAAAAGCCATAAGTATATCTTCCCTGGATAAAGAATCCATTGTTAAACTTATATTCAAGTCCGGCAGCACCAGCAACTTCAAAATCCTGTGTATTTGAAAGGTTAACATCTGTATCACCTCCGTCTTCAAGTGGTGCATTATCTACTTCCTCATTGACTTTAAAATTAAATGCAGGTCCGGCCTGAATACTTAAACCTTCAACAAGGTAGATTTTTGCTAATACCGGAACACTAATGTAGTCCAACTGATATTCGATATTATCATCTACATCTACGATGTTATCCTGATCTATTTCGGAAATATCAAATCCTTGTGCAGAATATAAAACCTCAGGCTGAATAGAGAATTTATCTGCTAAAGGTATTTCAGCCAGAACACCTACATTAAAAGCGGTTCTGGATTCTGAATCATAATCGTCCCCAGTAAAAGAAGCGAAATTTGCTCCACCTTTAATACCAAATTGTACAAATTCCTGAGCGTTTGATGCTGTAATTCCAAAGACAGCTAACGCAATAATTAAAATTGACCTCTTCATAATTTCTGTTTTATTTTCTTTTTTTATTTGATGCAAATTTACATTTCAAAGGCGTTAAGAAAATGTTAGTCAAGACTAAAATATTGCTAAGATCTTCCGGGGAATTGTTCCTATCTTTAAAGCATGAAATGGGAAAGTGCCTTAAAAGATTACCGCCATTACCTATGGATCGAGAGGGGATTATCAGAGAATTCTATTGAAAATTACAGTCTGGATATTGTGCAGATTATCAAATTTCTGAAAATGAAACATATAGAAGTCACCCCTCTTTCTATTTCTGAAGAAATCGTACAGCTATTTATTTATGAAGTAGCTAAAACACATAGTGCACGCTCACAATCCAGAATAATATCGGGCCTGCGCGGATTTTTTAATTTTCTCATTTTTGAAGATTATCGTCAGGACAACCCTCTGGACCTAATTGAATCTCCAAAAATAGGCCGAAAATTACCGGAAACTATTTCTACCGCAGAAATCGATAAAATCATTGCAACAATCGATTTAAGTAAAGCGGAAGGCGAGCGTAACAGGGCAATTATTGAAACACTTTATGGCTGTGGCCTACGGGTTTCAGAATTAACTAGCCTGAAAATTTCCGATCTCTATTTTGAAGAAGGCTTTATACAAGTAACCGGAAAAGGAAATAAGCAACGTTTTGTGCCAATTTCTGATTATACCCAAAAATTTATAGAAATCTACAAAGCTCAACGGGTGCATCAAAATGTGGAGAAAGATTCTTCTGATACCCTTTTTTTAAATCGCCGCGGAAAAAAACTGACCCGGGCAATGATTTTTACAATTGTTAAACAACTAACGCAAAAAGCCGGCATTCAGAAGAAAATTAGTCCGCACACTTTCAGGCACTCATTCGCCACTCACTTGCTGGAAAATGGAGCCGATTTAAGGGCCATTCAGCAAATGCTTGGCCATGAGAGTATTACTACTACCGAAGTCTATATACATGTAGACCGCAGCCACCTAAGAAAGGTTATGGAAGAATTTCATCCCCGAAGGTGATTCAAAATTTCCGGGCTATCCTAGAGAATTAAACCTTTAACGAAGAATTAAATTTTTGCTAAACCTGCTCGATCCTTTCGGGTAGCCTTATTTTAATGCTATTTTCAGAAAAAATAAAATAACTATGAAAAGTTTAAATTTTAAGAACGGAGATGAAATGCCGGCCATTGGTTTGGGAACATGGAAATCTAAAAAAGGTAAAGTTGGAGAAGCGGTAAAAATTGCTCTTAATAATGGCTATCGCCATATTGATTGTGCCGCAACCTATGGGAATGAAGCTGAAGTAGGTGAGGCTTTTTCCGATATATTTTCAGAAGGAAAATTAAAGCGGGAAGAAGTATGGGTAACTTCTAAATTATGGAATGATTCACATAAAAAAGAAGACGTTATTCCTGCTTTAAAGAAAACGCTTAAAGATTTGCAACTGGATTACCTGGATTTATATTTGATTCACTGGCCGGTGGCTTTTAAAAAAGGCACAGGATTTCCTGAAAATGATGAGGATTTTTATTCTCTTGAAGAAGTGCCGGTAATTGAAACCTGGGAAGCTATGTTAGAAGCAAAAAAGCAGGGACTTGTAAAACATATTGGTGTTTCCAATTTTAGTATGATGAAGCTAAAAGATCTTATGAAAAAAACCAATGAAACCCCTGAAATGAACCAGGTGGAACTTCATCCTTACCTTCAGCAAAAAGAATTACTGGAATTTTGCAGCAGCAACAATATAAATGTAACTGCATTTTCACCGTTAGGAAGCGGCGATCGTGCAGATTCTATGAAGGCCGATAATGAACCTTCTCTGCTGGAAAATAAAACCATTACAAAAATTGCAAAGAAACATGGAGCTTCTGCCGGGCAGGTGCTTATTAGATGGAGTGAACTTCGTGGTA
Organism: Autumnicola musiva; assembly: GCF_031846585.1. NCBI lineage: Bacteria > Pseudomonadati > Bacteroidota > Flavobacteriia > Flavobacteriales > Flavobacteriaceae > Autumnicola > Autumnicola musiva. The sequence goes on along the minus strand of NZ_JAVRHK010000009.1, from coordinate 190,424 downwards.
CAGCCGTAATCCCAAAAAGTACCAACGAAAACAGAATTATTGAAAACCTGCAAAGTACAGGTGTACAATTGGATGAGGATGACCTGAAGGAAATCGCTTTACTGGATCGGCACTTTAGATATGTAACCGGTGAATTCTTTGTTACTAAAGAAAATACTTATGAAAATATTTATGATGATGCTGATTACAAGTCTTAAATCTTATGTTTTCTAAAATAGGACTATCTCATAAACTGTGTAAATAGAAAAATAACAGGGGTCGCGACCCCTGTTATTTTTTTGTCTAATTTTAAATTTTACACAGTATGAAAAAAGAAGATTTGTTTAGCGATGAATTTTTGAAGCAGTTCAAAAGCGGTGATGAACTCAACGGATTTTTAAAAGACCTGCAAAAGCGAGGCATTGAGAAGATGCTCGAGGGAGAACTCGATGGTCATCTTGGCTATGATAAAAATCGGAAGTCCGACAACTCCAACACCCGTAATGGCTTTGGTCAAAAGAAGGTCCGCACTTCCTTTGGGGAATCGCAGATCCAGGTCCCCAGGGATCGCAATGCTTCCTTTAATCCCATGATCGTCCCCAAACGTGGGAATATGGTCGATGGGATCGAAAATGTCATTGTATCGCTCTACGCCAAAGGAATGAGCAATAGCGATATCGAAGAACAGATTAGAGAGGTCTACAATTTTGAAGTCTCTACTTCCACTATCTCCCGGATTACCGAAAAAGTCACCGAGGATATCGTGGCCTGGCAGAACCGTCCATTAGAACCAGTATATCTTATTGTTTGGATGGATGGGATCGTGTTCAAGGTACGGGAGAACTCCAAAGTGATCAACAAAACGGTATATATAGCAGTAGGGCTTCGCAGGGATGGAAAGAAAGAAGTTCTTGGACTTTGGTTGGGCAAGAATGAATCTGCAGCCTTCTGGATGAGTGTCCTTACCGATATGAAATCCAGGGGCACTGAAGATATACTTATCACGGCCACCGATAACCTGAACGGGTTTACCGATACCATCAGGAACGTGTTCCCTGAATCCAAAACCCAGATTTGCGTGGTACACCAAATACGCAACGCCTGCAGGTATGTGGTATGGAAGGATAAAAAGGCCTTTACACCGGATAGGAGAAAACGAAACAAAGAAGAATTTTGCCAATTAAAATATCTGCATAACATATTCAAACCACAGCAGCTACTTATGCCATGGTGGATTCTTCCCGCTTAACCACATTCCCCATTCCTTTTTTATTCAGATAGCTATTAATTATCTGATGTGTATGGAAAGTGGGTTCCTGTAACTTCAGGTAAGGCTCGTACTCTTCAAAGCTGCAAATTTGAGCATCAGGTTCTACAAAACCATACCCCTGGTACCTCCCTCCTTTTATTAATACAAATGATTGTTCCCCGGGCTCTCTTCCTCTTTCTTTTATAATATAGGTTTCTTTTTCGGTGCTTAAAGAGAGAATTGCCTTTTTCACCTTCTTGTTGTAATCATCTACAGCTTCAACACCGGTGCAAATCCCTTTACAATTTTTAATCCGGTAGTGTGAACAGGATTTTACATTCGATTGTAAAGTGCAGTATTTCGGACACAAATTGAAATCTTCACAAAGCTTTTCCAGCATTTCCTGAGCCCGGGCTCGACTATAAAAAGTATAGACAGAGTCTTCTATTTTGCTTGTTTGTCCCAAAGCCAGCTGAATAATTCCTCTTTGATTAATATAATTGATAATCTGATACGTGCGGGTCGGCTTTTTTTGTGCCCGGTTATGTTTTGGGTAATGTTTTCGGATATAATCAGATTCCAGTAGCAACGCAATAAGTTCACTTCCGGTAGTTTCAAAATCTATATAACTGGTTTCCTGCCCCAGATGGTATTCTTTCGATTTCTTGTCATAAAAGTGTGATAACACCCGCTTTTTAATGTTTTTGGCCTTGCCGGCATATATAATTTTATGCTGCCTGTCTTTAAAGAGATAAATTCCGGGATCCTCCGGCAAATCATTAATTTGTTCAGCTGGAATATGGGGCGGTAAAGTAGCATTTTTGGAATGGGGATGTAAAAAGGAAGTTATCACCTTACCTCCTTCATCAAGTTTAAGCAGTTTTTGTAAAAGAATTACCGTGGCATCCGTATCGCCTTCAGCACGATGCCGGTTCTCCAGAGGGATGTTTATAGAACTGCATAGCTTTCCTAAACTGTAGGAAAAGAGTCCCGGTATAAGTTTGCGTGATAGCCTTACAGTACAAAGCTTTTTCCTTTTAAAATCTTTTCCAAGAGCCCTAAACTCATTCCTTAGCACGTTGTAATCAAAATTTACATTATGGGCAACAAATACAGCTCCCCGGATAAAATTATCAATATAATCTGCCACTTCATGAAATTTTGGGGCGTCTGCCACCATTTCATTATCTATTCCCGTTAAAGAAGTAATCTGGTGCGGAATTATCTTTTCAGGATTAATGAGGCTGGTATATTTATCTGTAACCTCATTTCCATCTAGTAACACAATACAGATTTCAGTAAGTCGGTTTCCGCTTATACCTCCTCCCGTAGTTTCCACATCTATAACCGCGTAAATATTGTTTTTCATACTACAAATATAAACAAATAAGGATTATTTCCAATATTAGGAATATTTCCTATATTACTCCTGGCTGGAAAACATTTGAAAATCCATTTCATTGCAAATAGTTGATAATCTGTCCTTTTATTTTGAACCTACTTCAGTAAAAAATTGTTTAAATTAATCCTCTAAATATTTAATCGGTGTCAATGAGAAAAATAATTCCTTTGCTAGTTTTATGCTCCTTATTTTTTAGTTGCTCTACACTTTCAAAATCACAAACTGAAAGTGTTCATCAATTTGGCGAAGTTACCGAAAATTTTTCGGCGTATCCTTCAGCAATAATGAATGAACTGGCCGAAATAAGAATGAAAAGAGGTTTGTTTTATGCCAGCACCTTAACAGACCCGATGAGGCAACTTAATGAACTGGACAGCATTCATAGTCAAAGGAAATATGATTATAAAGTTTCTGAAAGCATTGATGTTACCTTCAGGGTTATAGATAAATACGCACAATCCCTTATTCTTTTATCTTCTGAAGATTATAATGACAATCTGCAAAGCCATGCAGCCACTATGGGGTTGGATATAGATTCCCTGATTACTCTTTATAATACTACTGATAATTCCCGCAGTTTACCAACAGGAATCGGAGATGCTTTGGGGAACATTATAGGCTATGGGGGTGACCGATACATCAGGGGAAAACAGGCTGAAAAAATCAAGGATTTCGTTATTAAAGCAGATACACTTATTGCGGTAATGACTTCCAATCTTCTGGAATATCTTGAATCTTCAAATCTTCAGGAATTAATATCTTATGAGGAAAATATGATTAGAAGAAATTATCTTAGCTACTTGCAGTTAACCAAAGCAAGTACCTTTGAGTCACAAAGGGATTATCTTAGATTAAAACAAAATATAGATGCTGCAAAAGAGCTAAGGGCGCAAACTATCCAGGCTACAACAGATTTGAAAGAAGCACATAATGAATTAGTGAAAGTTATTCAGAAAAAACAGAAACTCTACAGAACAATCCAGGAATTGCAGGTATTTTATTTACAGGTAACAAACCTCCGGCGCACATTAAAAGCTCTAAATGAAGAACAAAATTAAAGCTATGAATACAGAAAAGATAAAGACACTGGAAAAGTTGCTGGATACTATAGAAATAGTCGAAAATGCACGGTCAATAGATGGACTTACTGCAGAGGAAAGGGTTCAACTGGAAAAGGCTTCAGTTAGTTTACGAAATGTAGAAAGGTCAATAATCCGCATAAAAACCAATGAACTTGTTGATACACTAACGGAAGATGCCAAGGCCCTTGATTATCTTGCGGATGAAATAAACCTCTCTGCCCAAAAATTAGCGGGTGTTGCAAAAGCCATAGAAAAAGCTTCCAACGTGGTTAAGGCTTTTGTGAAAATAGCTGCAAAGGCAATCTCAGCCGGACTTGTATAAATTGTAATTACTAAAAAAAGCCATCACAACTATACGATGGCTCTTGAATTTCTGAAAAATATTGTAAAAATTAAGCAGGAATTTCCATAGCTGCTTTTTCTCTTTTCCAGTTACGGTGCATGCTGATGGCCTTTATAAATTTCTCAGGCTTTTCGTTAATACATACCGCCTCATCAGATTTAAAATCCTTACCGTAGGTAGCATCAAAAAACTCCTCTCCTTCAGAATCTACTGCAATTGCCTTACAGTGTTTTAAAGCTTCATTAACGAATTTCTTCGCTTTGGCCTGCTTCATAAGGGCACTGATACTTTCTTTACCCCCGGGTATATATAAGGCATCAAAAACAACACTTTCAGTGGTCATTAGTGCATGTGCCACTTTATGTTTGTCTCCTTTATCACATTTAATTGTACCACCGTGTACTCCCACAATCTGAACCATAGCTCCTTTTTCTTCAAGCGGCTTTTTCATCTTATTATAGTCGCTTTCGCTAAATCCGTCTCCAACAAGCACAGCTATTTTTCTGGTCGCTATTCCTTCTGAAGGAAGAAATTCCTGACTTAATGCTTTGGATTTGTCCAGGTACATCTTTTTGGTCCCTGGCTGATGTTTTTCCACATCAGCATCGGCTCCTATTGCCTGGTTAATCGGACCATCAATTCCCTCTGGAATTTCCATTCCCAGATTAACAGAAACTTTGGCAGCCAGTGTTTCATCTATCTGACTTAGAATCCAGAGCATACGCTGCTTAATATGATCATAAGTACATTTTCCTAACTCAAATGAGTATGCCTGTACCACGTGTTCCTGCTCATGTTCTGTCAAACTACGGTAGAACAATGCCGGCTGGGAAAAATGGTCATTAAAGCTTTCGCTTCTCTCTCTTACTTTTTTCGCATCTATGCGCTCTTCATAACTGTTGAAGCCGCCTTCGGCTATTTTCGCAAGATGTGGGCAGCCTCCGCCGATAGAATTAGGAAAATATGCGGTTTTCCCTTTATTTACAGTCATCCTCATATGTGCATCACGCTGATTGTTATGCACTTCATTTACCGGACGATTGATTGGAATTTCATTAAAATTAGGGCTTCCTAATCTTGAAAGTTGGGTATCGGTATAGGAAAACAATCTTCCTTGTAGTAATGGATCATTTGTAAAGTCAATTCCGGGAACCACATGACCGGGGTGGAAAGCCACCTGCTCGGTTTCTGCAAAAAAGTTTTCAGGATTACGGTTCAGCGTCATTTTACCTATACGCTTTACCGGCACCATTTCTTCCGGAATTAACTTTGTTGGATCCAGAAGGTCAAAATCAAATTTATGCTCATCTTCCTGCGGTACCACCTGGAATCCTAATTCCCATTCCGGATACTCCCCTGCTTCTATGGCATCCCAAAGATCTCTTCTGTGGAAGTCTGTATCGGCACCATGAATTTTAACTGCTTCATCCCAGGTTACCGATTTTACACCTAATAATGGTTTCCAGTGGAATTTAACAAAATGAGATTTTCCTTCAGCATTTACCAGTCTGAAGGTGTGGATCCCAAACCCTTCCATCATTCGGAAACTTCTTGGAATTGCCCTGTCACTCATTAACCAGATTTGGTTATGAAGTGTTTCCGTAGTATGAGAGACAAAGTCATAAAAGGTATCGTGAGCAGAAGCCGCCTGTGGAATTTCCCTGTCTGGTTCAGGTTTTACCGAATGGATTAAATCCGGAAATTTCATTGCATCCTGAATAAAGAAAATAGGCATATTGTTACCAACAAGGTCAAACACCCCTTCATCTGTATAAAATTTAGTGGCAAAACCACGAACATCACGGGCAAGATCTGCAGATCCTTTAGAACCTGCAACAGTTGAGAATCTTACAAATACCGGGGTTTTTCTCGAAGTATCGGTAAAAATACCCGCTTTGGTAATTTCTTCCTGACTCTCATAAAGTTCAAAATAACCATGCGCTCCACTTCCACGGGCATGGACTATTCTTTCCGGAATACGTTCATGATCAAAATGGGTGATTTTCTCCCTAAGGATAAAATCTTCCAGAAGTGTGGCGCCGCGTTCTCCCGCTTTAAGGGAATTATTCGTGTCGTTTACTTTTAAACCCTGATTGGTAGTCATCTTTTTACCTTTAGGATCTGAAATATTTTTTTTCAAGTCTTCTACTTTTTTAGAAGGCTTTTCATCTTTTTCTTTCATAACTAATTTTGATTAAGTTTGAGATTAAAATTAAAATAACCTATAGAGTTCTACTGTGAAAATAATGTTAAACAAATTGCATCATTTTCTTAAATAAATAGTTGATACCCTATTCCGGTATTAAATTAACTATTCTCATATATAAGTAAGATTCATCTATAGTTCACAAATGCTATTTTGAACATTTTCGCTATAGAAATTAAACTTACTTTGCATCCTGTTGTAATTATTTAATTTTTGCACATTATCCCTGGTCTGGTTATTATAATTTTTAGCTAGTGATATACAGTTATTGATAAAATTCGAAAAGAAAAAATGTCTTATTTCGGGAAAAACATCAGGAATATCAGGAATGTAAAAGAAATGAGCCAACAGGCTTTTGCCGGGATGTTTGAATTAAAACGCGGTACTTTGGGAGCTTATGAAGAAGGGCGCAGTGAACCCCGAATAGAAACCATTATTAAAATAGCCAGTCATTTTAACATTTCTATAGATGATCTGCTCACTACAGAACTCACAATAAACAAGCTTTTAAAATTTAAAAATGACCTGGCTCCAGAAAGAACTTTAAATACGGAATACTTCCCAGAGGTTTCCTGCATAGTACCCGCAAGTGAACAGGATTATATCCGGTATTTCGATAAACCTCATTTTATAGAAGGCCTTCCCTGCCTTCGCTTACCGGTAAATCCAGACCGTAAATTTCGAGCTTATGTTTTAACAAACATGGAAATGACAGGAAATGACCGCAGCCTGCGGCCCAATGATATTGTAATTGGTGAAAAAATTGCAACTGAAAAATTTTCCAATATCGAAAGCGGCAGCCTGGTTTTAGGTTTGATGCAAGATTGGTTGTTTTTGCGTAAATTTTATATTTCGGGAGAAAAAGTGATTTTAAGAGCTGCTAATAAAGACATTGATGATACTGAAATTAAGCTTGCAGACCTGAAAGAGCTTTGGCTCGTAAAATATTCTATCCTGAGTAGAGCTCCAGGTAGTTCTTCAGCTTTAGCCAACAAACTGGATTACCTGGAGCAGGAATTTAAAAAACTTAAGGAACAATTATAGCTCCACTCTTTTAGAAAACAACAGTAGTAATCACTTCTTCTAAAAATGTTTCGGTTATACCTGTACCTTATTTTAAAATTGTGGTTCCGAAATATTATATTTACAGTCGTTTCCTTCTTTGAAACTATAAAAACAACAGTATGGAAAAAAGAATTCTGGTTCCCACTAATTTTTCAAAGCATGCATGGAATGCTTTAGTGTACGGATTTGGTTTGTACAAAAATATCCCATGTACCTTTTATGTGCTTAATGCTTACCAGACTGGAAGTTCTTTACCGGAAAAGCTTTCCTTATCCAAACCTTCAGGAAGAAATACCGGTGAAAAAGCCAGGGAGGAATCTCAGGAAGGTCTTGAAAAAATCCTGAAAGGCCTGTCATTCAGAAAAGAAAATCAGCGTCACCAATTTGAAACACTTTCATCCAACCAGGCTTTGCCTGAAGCTATACAGGATGCCGTAGATAAACAAAATATAGACCTAATCCTCATGGGCTCTAAAGGAGAAAACGTCTCTATTAATTCAGCATACGATAATACGGTTACGGCTATTTCAGAAAAAATAGAGAAATGTCCTATTTTGGTAATACCTGAAGAATCATCACCAACCACAGATGTGGTACGGGAAATTGTATTTCCTACCAGCTTCAGAATGGTCTTTAAACTTAAAGAATTAACCGCCCTTATGGATATTGCCTCTAGTTTTAAGGCCGGTATCAGGGTACTTTATATAGATACCGACAATAAAGGTCTGAATAAAGAACAGGAAACTAATAAAAATATCTTAAAAGATTACTTCTCAAAATTCGATTGCAGTTTCCATACACTTACCAAAACCACAATAAGTACGGGTACACGCCTTTTTATTGAAAGCAGGGAGAGTGACTTACTGGCCATTTATAAAAGAAAGCAGGGCTTTTTCTCTAAGCTGTTCGCCCAGCCATTTGTAGAGGAAATAGATTTTAACCCCAACATTCCCGTTTTGGTGCTGAAGGAAAATGATTAATTCAACAAATTATAACACCTTTTTATCTACTGAAGGATTTAAAGAATAGGACTTATTTCTCTATTCCCTTACCTGTAGCAGCATAAAAAACACCACCGCAAAGATGGTCTGGAAACCACTGATTTTCATAAACTTTCGGAATGTGGCCCAGAGCAATGTAGAACGCTCTTCCGCCATCATATTCATGATACCATGAAATGGGATGAAAATCACCTATTCCTTTTCCAACCCGGTCCATCATATTTCCATTTTTATCCTCATCCCTGTTTTTCCAGGTTACTTCAGGATAAAAAGAATTTTCATCAATAGCAATCAGGTAATTTAAACCTCCGGTTCTTTCTCTCCCAAACTCGTACCATTCATCTGTCCATAAAAGTTTATTCGGAAAATGCTCCAGCCCCGGGAAATTATGCTTAAGAATTTCCAATCTCGCTTCCTGTTGCTTTTCCAGGCTGAAATTATGGGTGTCAGCCAGCTCTTCTAACGCTTTTATGCCATCCTCTATAGATTCATGGTGCCAGCCATCAGTTTCGGTTATCAATAGAACATTAAACTGTTTTTACGCACCGGCAGAAATTCCGAAAAAGATGAGAAATATCACCATGAAACAATTTTTCAACGAAATTTTTAAAAGCATCTCTAATATTTTTATAATCAGAAAGCTGAATTATATCTTCATTTTAACATTATAGATCTCTGATAATAATTGAAATCTTCAGCCTGAATTTGATTCAGTATTATTAGTAGTAAAATTATTTTCTAACTTCAGAATTGGACCTTAAAATAGGTTCAGCTTAATACTCCAGACCAGGCCTTACTTATTCTTCCTGATTTTCAGCATCAACAATTGGTTCCAGTACCTCCCATACATTTTTCGCCACAATTTCCTGACCTTCAGCAGTAGGATGTATGCCGTCCTGCTGATTAAGTTCCGGCCTGCCCGCCACATCTTCAAGTAAAAACGGTATTAGATGAACGTTATTATTTTCTGCCAGCTCCGGAAAAATCTTTCTAAATTCTGTTGTGTAATCCTGCCCGATATTTGGAGGAAGCTGCATACCAGCAAGAATAATCTCAGTATCAGGATTTTTTTCTGTTACAATATCAATAATATCCTGCAAATTTTGTCTGGTTTCTTCTAAAGGAATACCGCGTAGGCCATCATTTGCACCAAGTTCAAGCACAAAAACATCCACATCCTGGTTAAGCACCCAATTGATCCTGTTTTTACCTGCCGCAGTAGTTTCCCCGCTCAATCCCGCGTTTATAACCCGGTAATCCATATTAAGCGAATCCAGTTTTTCCTGTATTAAGGCAGGAAAGGTTTCTTCACTTTCCAGACCAAGTCCGGCAGTAAGGCTGTTACCAAAAAAAAGGATGGTTTTGGACCCTTCACTGTTTTCATTTTCTTCCGCAACAACTTCTTGCTGTTCTTCCTTTTTTTCCTTCTGCTTGTTGTTAGCTTCTCCACAGGAAAAGAATATGATAATCAACAAAGCATAACATATTCCCAAGTTCTTCATAACAATATCAGTAATTAAAAATCATTTTTTTATTTTGTCCACTTCAGGAAAACAAATTTAAGTAATGGCCAAAATTTTAGATGTAAGCAATTTGGAAAAAAGCTATTCCAGCGGTTCCAAAACATTAAAGGTACTGCATAATATTAATTTTGCAGTAGAAGAAGGTGAAAGTTTTGCCATTGTAGGCCCTTCAGGCAGCGGAAAAACCACTCTTTTAGGTTTATGTGCGGGACTGGACAGGCCGGATTCCGGCAGCATTAACTTATGCGGTAAAAAACTGGAAAGCTTAAATGAAGATACCCGTGCTCTTCTGCGAAACAGAAATATTGGGTTTGTATTCCAGGATTTTCAATTATTACCAACACTTACTGCCTTAGAAAATGTTGCCGTTCCGCTGGAATTACAGTCAGTTAAAAATGCTTCCAAAACAGGAATGGAACTTCTGGAAAAAGTAGGCCTGGCAGACCGTTTTCACCACTACCCTTCTCAACTTTCAGGAGGAGAACAGCAACGTGTGGCGCTGGCAAGGGCTTTTTCCAATAAGCCTGCTGTTCTTTTTGCTGATGAACCTACGGGTAATCTTGATGCTGAAACCGGGGAAAAAGTAGAACAGCTGCTTTTTGACCTTAACAAAGATTTGGGCACTACTCTAATTATTGTAACCCATGATATTGAACTAGCCCAGAAAACCGGTCACATTTTAAGGCTGAAAGGCGGGAAAATTATATCGAACCAGACTGCTGAGCAATGGTAGAAAATAAAAACAATGCAACTCCCAAAGCAGGATTTGGTTGGCTGCTGAAGATGGCCTGGCGTGACGGTAAAGCCAGTGGCAAAAAGCTCAGCCTGTTTATGGCTTCCATAGTACTGGGAATTGCCGCCGTAGTCTCTATCCAATCTTTTGGAGATAACCTGAAAAAGAATATCGCGCTGCAGTCAAAATCCTTAGTGGGTGCAGATTTTATTATAGACAGTGATAATCCTCCCAATGAAGAGGTGGAAAAAATTATTGATTCCCTTGGCGGGCCGGACGGGCAGGAAATAAGCTTTGCCTCTATGGCTGCTTTTACTAAAAATGATGCCGCAAAACTTGTGCAGGTAAGAGGAATTAAAGGAAATTTTCCATTTTACGGTATCATAGAAACAGATCCTCCAGCGGCAGCCAGCGTATTCCAGGAAAGCGGTGCGGCATTGGTGGATGCAACGGTTATGCTTCAAATGGGAATTCAGCCTGGCGATAGTATAAAAATTGGCAACAGCACCTTAGCGATTGCCGGAGCTTTAAAATCGGTGCCGGGAAGTACCGCTATTTTTAGTTCTGTAGCGCCACCGGTACTTATTCCTTTTGGAAATATAGAGGAAACTGGCCTGGTACAAACCGGGAGCCGGATAGAATATAAATACTATTTTGTTGCCCCGCAGGGAATGGATATGGAGCGTCTTGATGAAGACCTGGATCCAAAATTAGATAAAGAGGATGCCGATTTAGATACTCACCTTTCCACCAGCCAAAGAATGGGCCGCAGATATGAAAATTTCGGGAAATTTTTAAACCTGGTTGCTTTTATTGCTTTGTTGTTAGGATGTGTGGGCATAGCAAGTGCGATACATATTTACATCAAAGAAAAATTACGTGCAGTTGCAGTTTTAAAATGCCTGGGAGCAAGTAAAATACAAACCTTTTTAATCTATCTTATCCAGATTGCTGCAATAGGATTTTTGGGAGGGATCATTGGAACAGTTGCCGGTTTACTCCTTCAGCAGGTTTTTCCATTATTACTTGGAGAATTTTTACCGGTAGATGTTCAAATTTCTTTCGCGCCACAGGCCATAGCAATGGGCTTATTGCTGGGCGTTTCCATGTCTATACTTTTTGCGCTTTATCCATTAATGAGCACCCTTTATGTATCACCCTTACAGGCTTTACGGGTACAGGAAAAAGGCGGATCCCAGTCCGGAAAAGAAGGAATAATTGTACTCGCAGGAATTTTTCTTTTTATCCTTCTATTTTCCTACTGGATCCTGGAGGACTGGGAATATTCGCTTTCTTTTGTGGCGGGGATTATCATAACCTTTACCATTTTAGCAGGAATTGCACATTTGTTTATGAAGGCTATAAAGAAATTCTTCCCTTCTTCCTGGGGATTTACCGCACGGCAAAGCCTACTCAATCTTTTCAGGCCGCAAAACCAGACGTTAATTTTGGTACTGGCTATTGGCGTGGGCACATTTCTTATCAGCACACTTTACTTTACAAAAGATATGCTCCTGGCACAGGCTTCTATGGAGGCACAATCCGGCAGCCCGAATATGATTCTTCTCGATGTTCAAAGTCCGCAGCAGGAAGAAGTGAACAGGACCATTCGGAATAAAAATCTTGAAGTGCTCGAAAATATTCCTATTGTCACCATGAATGTGCAAAGTATAAAAGGAAAAACTGTAGATGAAATAAGAAAAGATACCACCTCGCGGATTAATGGCTGGGTGCTTCATCATGAGTTTCGCACCACCTATCGTGATTCGCTTATAGATTCTGAAGTTTTGGAAACGGGCTCCTGGACTCCCACGGCCACAGATATGGATCCGGTGCCTATTTCAGTCAGCAACAATTTTGCGGAAGATGCTAAAGTTTCTGTAGGAGATAATGTAACCTTCAATGTTCAGGGAGTTTTACTGAATACGGTTGTGGGAAGCGTAAGAACTGTTGACTGGAGCCGGATGCAGTTAAATTTTTCAATAGTTTTCCCTTCAGGAGTACTGGAAGATGCCCCGCAATTCAGAGTGTTTACCACCAAAGTTCCTGATGAGCAATCTTCCGCAGCATTACAACAGGATCTCGTAAGAAAATTTCCAAATATCTCAATTATCGATCTACGGCAGGTGCTTACTGTTATTGAAAGTATTCTTAGCAAAATTTCGTGGCTGATCAATTTTATGGCATTTTTTAGCATTTTCACAGGTATTATCGTACTGCTTGGAGCCGTAAGAACAAGTAAATATCAGCGAATTAAGGAAAGCGTACTGCTAAGAACGCTGGGGGCAAGAAGTAAGCAGATTTTTAAAATTCTTGCCCTAGAATATTTTTACCTGGGGCTTTTAGGGGCATTATCGGGGATTCTGCTGTCTTTGTTAAGTAGCCAATTGCTTGCCTGGCAGGTATTTGATTCTTCTTTTATCCCCTCTACCACACCTTTCCTGTTTTTGCTGCCGGGAATAATATTACTGGTTTTATTGATTGGGCTTAGCAACAGCATTGGCGTGATAAAGAGTCCGCCACTTGAGGTTCTTCGGAAGGAAGTTAAATAACGCTTTGAGATCAATAGAAGTTCGAGTGGAGTTGAAGATTATTGCCTGCTAAATAAAGGTTTCGGCTAAGGTAATCCTCACATCCATAGGAATGCAATTGGAAGCTAACTATTGCGCCGGGTCACATCTTCCCAGTTAAACCTTTCGCTCTTTAAAAAAGCCAGCAGGATTTTTCTCCGCTCAATTAGTTTTTCATTACCTACTGCTCCGGTCTTATAAGGAAAATCAAAAGAATCAACTGCCTTTTCTTCACCTGAGGATACCTTCATATAGTTTTCATTAATGTGGTTCAAAAACCTGCTGATTGATGACCGTAGCGGCTGTAATTCCTCATGAAGATCTTTAGCCTCGGGTTCGCTTAACAAAATATTCAGTGCTTCATCAAGCCTGGTTAAATTCAAACTAAGGCAAACCCTGGGATCTTTATGACTGTAAAAATGTAATACAGGATAAGATTGATGATTTACCGTATGCCGATCTATTAATTCCTGAAGTGACATTAGTTGCTGGTAACTATAGGAAATATCCATATCCAGTATCTTCTGCGCCAAAGCCTCAGGATCTTGTCCAAGGTTCTGAATATTAAGCGAAATTGCCCTCTTATTGATAAGCGCTGAAGAAACAGACAATAAATAAGTCATGGAACTGGTAAAAAAAATAAAGCCAAAAAAGGAAAAGCAACTGGTAAGTATTTCAAAAAGTACAGTAACAGGCTTAAAATCCCCCAATCCAAGCGTAGATAAAGTATAACCGGTAAAATAAAGCCGCTCCCAATCGGTAGCCACTACATTTTTGCTGCTAACAATCCCTGCCGGATCGTAGGAATAAAGAAGGTACAGGCCCAGCCAGACAAGAACTCCCCAAGTGGACAGCACTACTAGGTTTACCACCATTCCGCTGAAATTATAAACTCTGCGGCCCATCACCCCTGCTATCATCCTGGTAATCTTATAAGTTAGAACTGAGACAGGTTTAGTTATAAATCCTGCGCCACTGCCGGAAAGCGTGGTAAAGAAAAAGTCGTAAATAACAAGAATTAAAAGTATTGCCCCCAGAACCAGATATATTGCTCCCTCCATATAAGTTGAATTCATTTTTTATAAAATTAAAGGAATGGCGGCGGAAACAGTGAATTTTAACGGGATTTAAGAAAAGGAAAACTCCGCAGCTCAAATTGAAATTCAAATAAGGCACTGGAGCATTTCTTCTTATTATTTAAATTATTTAAAAACCTGAGGTATAAGACAATATATTAATAAAGCCTGTTGTATCAGAAATCAAAACAACATTATTTATGGCTCTTTTTCAGGACTGTTGTGTATAACAGCCATACCGGGAACGAAGATAGATAACCAGGCTCTGCGGAATTAGCACAGAGCAAATTTTAGTCCTAAAATTGTTAAAGGAGCAGCAGCAGCTTTAACAGCAGATTGACAATTAGCCACTATATCTTGCTTAATTTTACTTTAAAATAATTTCTATAATGGCTAAAAAATTAAACCAGCTGGAGGCCACTGCAATTTGTGGTAACGATATTAGTTCTTCCTGCCTCTATGTATCTGCCCTTTCTATTTTTTATGCCGGGCAGTACGCCTGGATTTCACTTTTGATGGTTGCGGGTGTCTTGTTCCTCTTCCGCAAAATTTACGGGGAAGTGGTTGGCGCATTACCATTAAACGGGGGGGCCTATAACGCGCTGCTTAATACCACCAAGAAATCCACCGCGGCCCTGGCTGCGGCGCTTACTGTGCTTTCCTATATGGCTACGGCGGTTATTTCAGCTACTGAAGCCACCCATTACGCGCACAGCATCTGGTATGCCATACCTATACTTCCGGTAACCATAGGTTTATTATTGGTTTTCATGGGGTTAGTGATTCTGGGAATAGGAGAATCTTCAAAAGTGGCCATCGCCATTTTTCTTTTTCATCTGTTTTCCCTCACCTTGCTTTCAGGGTTTTGCATCTACTTTTTCTTTACACATGGTTTTGATGTTTTACTGCGGAATTTTGAAATGCCCGTGGAAGGAAGTGTAACCATGGCACTGATATTTGGTTTTTCCGCGGCAATGCTTGGGATTAGCGGTTTTGAAAGCTCGGCTAATTATGTTGAAGAACAAAAAGATGGGGTATTTCCAAAAACGCTGAGAAATATGTGGATTGTGGTAAGTATTTTTAATCCTCTACTGGCATTTTTAGCCCTTGCCATATTACCAATTGATGTGGCCGGGGAACACCAGGAAGCATTGCTTTCTTTTCTGGGAGGCATCTCTGGCGGAAGCTGGCTTTCCTTCCTGGTGAGCCTTGATGCCGCACTGGTACTAAGCGGAGCGGTCTTAACCAGTTATGTAGGTGTGGGCGGATTAATGGAAAGGATGGCGCTGGACAGGATCCTGCCACGACTGTTGCTGAAAAAGAATTCCAAAGGAAGTTCCTATGTGATTTACCTCCTCTTTTTTGTCCTGGCGGTCTCCATTTTGCTGGTAACCAGCGGAAACCTGGCCAAACTTGCCGGAGTTTATACCATTGCCTTTCTTTTGGTTATGGCCTTGTTCGGAATAGGGAATATATTGCTTAAGCTTAACCGTGGCAGACTTCCGCGGCCGGAGAGGGCTACGTGGATTGCTCTCTTTATTGCCATTGCGGCAGTAATTACAGCCATAGTAGGCAATATTGTACTCAACCCGCCATACCTGCTTATTTTTATTGAATATCTTATACCTACCCTGGCGGTGGTGTATTTTATGCTTTACCGGCATTATCTTTTACGCGGCTTCCTTATCGCCATTCGCCGGGTGTTGCCTAAAGGCAGCAACATGGCCTTATCTCTAAACAGAAAGACCAAGTATAAACTTGTGGAAATAAGCGGGAAAGAATTTGTGTTTTTTACGGGTGGTGATAACGTGGAAACCCTTAATAAAGTGATGCTCTATATTAAAAAAAATGAACCTACCCGTAAGCTGAAAATTGTGATGGTGCTTAAGGAAGGGGAGGAAATTCCGAAGAACCTGGAAAAGGACCTGGAAGTGCTGGACCGCGCTTATCCTGATATTCATATTGAATTTATAGTGGAAGAAGGAGAATTTGGCCCTGAAAAAATAGAAGAACTCTCCAAACGCTGGAATATACCAACAAATTTTATGTTTATAGGTTCACCCGGGGATCATTTTCCATACCGGGTACAGGAACTTGGAGAAGTACGGCTAATTATCTGATTATTTCTGCGGAAGGAAATTAAGCCGAAATAAAATTGGGCGAAACAGGGAGCATTGCAGAAAGATACATCTTGCGATGCTTCTTTTTTGGCCAATCCGTACGTGGCCAGTGCCAGATATGATGGTGATATCTCCTGCCAAAAGCAAGACTGCCTCCTCCCCATTCTTTCGCTAATCTCAAAGCTCACACGTCCACCGCCTTTCTAACAGCTTTAATTGTTCTTAACGTTATGATTCAGTTGAACCAAACAATTTACAAGCCGATAAAGTCATTTTCGGAGGGATATATGGAATGTGTGGCGGAGACTGTAGAGATTTATACCTAATCAATAATGAAGGTTTGTTTAAAGATGCTAATGATGTCTCCAACAAATACGGAGAGTGGTCCAATACCACTTTCGAAGAAAATATAGATCAGGAAGAATCTGCTAATGTAGAGGATCTATTGAATGTTCCGGCAGGTTTATTACAACAGGATCTATCGGAAGAAATTACCGTGCAATCCTGGGCAGACATAGATTATTACCTGTACATCGAAAAAGATGGTAAATCTAAAGAACTGATTTTAGATCACATACATAAAGATGCAAGCCCGGAAGTAAAGTCCTATTTTAAGGTGTTTTTAGAAAAGTATAAAGACTTAGGCGGATCTATGATAGATACTACCAATATTGAGAGCTATTATTAGGGATTCCTAAAAATTGCAGTAGTTATTAAGCCTAATAGCGTAAAGTGACTGCTGAAGAGTTTAGGCTTATTGCAACTAATAGAAAAGGCAGCTTAAATATTTCGGCAAACCGGACTGGTGATTTCTGGAATTATTCAAAAATTAATATCCGCATTAAAAACCCTCCGGAGGAGAGTCAAACTTATCTAAATAAACAGAAAATAATAAAACCTTATCCACTTCAGCTATGACAAAATTTTTTAAATCTGCATTTTTATGCATCAGTATTATACTTATTTTCGGATGTTCTGATGATGATGACAATTGTATGAAAACAATGATTGTTCAACCCGAATTTGAACTTAACAGCCCTTATGGCTATTTTTATTCCCCTGAAATTACCCAGGAAGTTCCATGCGATACGCGAGAGCCGGAGCTAAATGAACTTAACTATGAACCTGAAATGCTGGAGAACTTCACTTATGAAGTGCTGACTTTTAATTTCACTCCCGATACAGGGAATAATACCTCTAGGCTTCAGTTTGAAATTCAGCTTAACAACAATAATGATTTTGCAGCTGAAGGAATTACGGTGTTAACATTAAATATTGATGGAATGGAAACTACAGGAAATTTTTCTGCCAATGCCTCCTCTCCCTGTAATGAAATTGCGGCCAATTCCATTTGCACTTTTGTTTTTGACCAAGAATCTTCCCTGGATTATGGAACAACGGGTTCTGTGGAATTTGTTGATGTCCAATATTATGTCCCAAACTAAGTTGAGGCAGAAGCTACTACAGGAACTTTCAGAAAAATGGATTTCCGAATTCCTTAGACGCTTTAGATGAGCATGTATGTTAATTTCATGATAAGATTATTTCATCGGGAAATCATTTTCAGTACTTTTCCACATAAAAATTGTGATTGCAGATACTCCGTTTGTTGAATTTTCTGCGGAATTAGAACTTTATGGTAAGCAGTTACCGACTAAAAACAAAGCCTTAAAGCTTGTTGTAACTATACCCGCAAAAAATGAATCTGAAAATATCTGGAAAACATTATTTGCGCTTGCTAACCAATGTTCAGATAAAAATTCCCTGCCTGCCAGTGTTTATGAAGTGCTGGTATTATGTAACCACTGTGATGATGATACCAGGGACATCTGCTATCTTTTCCAGGAGATGCATCCTGAATTTCCGCTTTACATCTATGAAACCAATGATCCTAAAATCAATTCTGTAGGAGCTGCACGAAAGGCTTTAATGGACCTCGCCAGCCCACGACTTCCCGATGATGGTTTTATTATAATGACAGATGCAGATACGGTGGCAGATAAATACTGGCTGAATGCTTTTCTCAAAACTCAAAATACACCCGGTGATTTAATTTGCGGTATCATAAATCTGGACCTTAGAAGATTAAACAAAAACGTGAGGAAGCAGCTATACCAAACCAGGCAATATCTGGATATGGTAACAAGACTTGAAAGTGAACTATACCCACGGGAGTATGACCCCTGGCCACGACATTCTTATAATTCAGGACCTAACATGGCCATAAGAAAATCTGTTTACCGGGAGGTGGGTGGTATGCCCCCTCTGGCCTGTTTTGAAGATATTGCTTTATATCAAAAAGTAATCAGCAACGGATTTAAGGTAAAACATTCCTCTAAGCCTGTTGTTACCACCTCCTGCCGAAGTTCCGGGAGGGTTCCCGGTGGATTCGGCTCACAGATAAAAAATTGGTCAGAATCAAAAACAGAATCTGTAGAAAGCCTGAAAAAATTAAACGAGAGATTTAAGGCATTCGCTGAAATACGGGAATATTATCAAAATCCTTCTGCAAATCTTTTAAATTCTTTTTGTTTTCGTTTGCGTATGCAGGCATCAGATATGCAAGTTTTACTTCAAAACCACATTAGAAGCAGCTCACTCATTATTTATCTTGAGCAAACATTAAAATATCATATTCCCTGGAATTCAGCTTACCCAGATATTCCCTTGGAAATGGCTATTGAAGAACTTGTAGCCTATTTCTACTGCTTTTCCCAAACCACCAAATCATATAACTCCTGCCGTTCCGAATTTATCAATCTGAATAAGTTAGAATAATCTTTAGCAAAAACCTCATGCACCTGTAAGCCGGTAAGTGGATAGCTACGTACATATGCCGTCCAGTGAACCATTACCAGAATACCGCCAGGAGCCAATGCATCGTTAATATTTGCAAATAATACCTGTAATTTCTCCTCTTCAAAATAATATGCTACTTCAGACAGAATGATGATGTCAAAATCACTTGACGGCAAGCCGTTAGCAACATCCCACTTCATAAAATGGCATTGAGGAAGGTGTGAACAGCGCTTTCTGGCACTTTCCACTGCATTTCGATTTAGGTCAAGTGCCAGCAGTCTCTTACATTGAGGAGCAAATAATGCTGTAAATACTCCGTTGGCACATCCTATTTCCAGGGCATTTTTAAAATTTCTTTCGGGAATGGCATCTAAGGTTTTATTATATTTCTTCTGCTCGTAAGGGCTGGTTTCAAAATCCCATGGATCGTCATCATTAGAATAAAGATCATCGAAATAAGAAATATTTACTGCCGGTTTGGCTTCTGAAGGGAAAAAAAAGTATTCATAGTCACCTAAAAAAGGTTCCAATAGTTCCGGGCTTAGGGTAAAACCTTCCGGGTCATCATCAATTAATTTGGTAGTCTGACTTACATGCGCCTCGATGGCTTTCCTTTTCTTCTGTTTTACTGAATCTGTTACCAGCCTGAATGGTAATATTTCGCCTTCGGCTGGCCAGTCTTCCGGTTTGCCTTTTTTCCAAAGCCAGATAGGATATTCAGCAATTATCAGTTTCATATCTTCAGCTGCCTTCCCAATGATGCTGTTGGTAGCCACATGGTCTATATGATGATCTCTTCTCCAGGGCACAAAAAGCGTATCAATATTTTTCTGCTGAATTATACCAGTTAATTGCGCCACAACCGGATTATTTGCTTCAGAATATGAGGCAAGCTGCCCATCCCCGGCATCTAGAAAAATAAGATGATCTTTTGAAACTCCTAATATCTTACAGGCATTTACAGCTTCATTTTTTCTGAGCTTCCCCAATTTCTCCGGAGGATAAGCTGAAGAGTTAGGATGTGATGCTTCCCCGCTGGTCATAAAAAGTACCCAAACCTCAGCTTGTTGCGCCCTAAGATGTGCTATAAGAGCGCCGCAACCTAAAGTTTCATCATCGGGATGCGGGGCAACAATCATCACCGTTCCCATATCACGGCTAAGGCCCCCGGTATTCAGGATAGGGGCATCTTCTAAATTCTTGCTGAAATCCTTCATAAATTATAATGTTCAAAAGTAAAAGAACCTACATTTTGCAATGCCAAATCGGGGCCCGGCTGCTTCAGGTAAACCTTTAAATCCCGGTACAGGCGTTCAAGCGGATGATTTTCCATAAATCCCTGCACCCCTACCGAGCGTTCAGTTAAATGAAGAATATTTTCTGAAATCTCTAAAACAACACTCCGCATCATATTCCCAAAATTGATAATCTCGCCACTGGTGTATTTATCCTCATTATCATATATATCCTGTGCTTTTTCAAGCCAAAATTTACCAGATTGTATTTGTACAGCCATAGTTCCCATACGTTGCTGCTGGTATGGATCTGCCGTTCTGTTCTGTTTTTTTAAATGTTCCAGGCCGGCGATCATTACTGCCTCGGCCCCACCTAGTTGTACCGCGGCAAACCGCATGGCGCCACCCGAAAACCAGGGTTCCTGCTCATAATCATTTAAACTGCCCAGCAGATTTTTCGGAGGAATAGCTATTCCGCTAAAGTCTATCCGGCAGCTAACCGAATTCTTCATTCCCATAGGCTGCCACAAAGAGCAATCCTCCTCCAGCTGTTTATATTCTTTAAGAGGAATTATAAGCAACTGTTTCCCTCCGTCCATTTTGGCAGTTATTAAAGCATAGTCAATACCAAGGCCTCCGGAACAAAAAGTTTTAGCCCCGTTTAAATGTACCTGACTTTTGATCCTTTCAGCCGTAACTGCTTCAGAATTCATTTCAGTATTCCAAACACTAAATAATTTTCCGTTTATAGCCTCGCGGAAATAAAAATCTTTTTGAGAAGAGGAACCATAAGCCTTTATAAGTTCAAGCCCGTTAATATGTCCTTCATAAATACGACC
Organism: Autumnicola musiva; assembly: GCF_031846585.1. NCBI lineage: Bacteria > Pseudomonadati > Bacteroidota > Flavobacteriia > Flavobacteriales > Flavobacteriaceae > Autumnicola > Autumnicola musiva. Next base: position 169,202 of record NZ_JAVRHK010000009.1, on the reverse strand, counting down.
AGCCGGGAGACCGGCCTTTCCAATTTCGAATAAGGCTTGAAAAACAGATATTGGGAAAGCTTCTTTCCGAAATTCCCCGGAAAGGTTTATATAAAGTAAGCGCTGTTCTGTAATTAACCTGAATACTTCTGAAGGAAAATGATGGGGATCATCAGGCACTCTTTGGCTGCAAGCCCTGATTTCTGAAAATTTAAGCATAAATTTAATTTAATACTAAAGATAGAAGGACGTCTTTTTTCTACTGTTAATTTGATACTAAAAATTGCTTTAGCCTGTCAGGCTTTCGGCGGAAAAAAATACGAAACCATCCTGGCTCGCTTTTACCGTATGTTGCAGATAAAACTTACGATGCTTGGATAATAGATTTTAATAAACTCTTTTATCTCTAATCTCTTCAAAATAGTAGCAAAACCATTGACTGGTAGCGGGCAAAAATCAAAAAAGATGACCCGTTTCCGGATCACCTTTTATTTTAAATTCTGAACAAAAATTACAAGGAAATTGTGAAACCTATTTCACATCAAAACGATCACTATCCATAACCTTAGTCCAGGCAGCAACAAAATCTTTTAAGAACTTCTCCTGCCCGTCTCCTGTTCCGTAAACTTCAGCTATTGCCCGAAGCTCTGAATTAGAACCGAAAATAAGGTCCACCCTTGTTCCGGTCCACTTTAAATCACCTGTTTTACGGTCACGGCCTTCAAATTCTTTTTTATCATCAGAAGTTGCCTTCCATGTTGTGCGCATATCCAGAAGGTTTACAAAATAATCATTGCTAAGCGCCCTGGGTTTATCTGTAAATACACCGTGCTTTGATTTGTTAAAGTTAGTATCCAGTACACGAAGTCCGCCAATAAGCACAGTCATTTCAGGAAGAGTCAGGTTCATTAACTGGGAGCGATCAATAAGCATTTCTTCCGGTTTTGTGGAAAATTCACTTCGATGGTTCACAAAATTTCTAAATCCGTCAGCCATAGGTTCAAGTACGGCAAAAGCATCAATATCAGTTTGCTCTTGTGAGGCATCAGTACGACCGGGTGTAAAGGGCACACCAATTTCATGTCCAGCTTCTTTAGCTGCTTTTTTAAGTCCTACACAACCTCCAAGCACAATAAGATCTGCAATTGAAACTTTCTTATTGCCTTTTTGTGAGTTATTAAATTCTTCCTGAATACCTTCCAGGGTACGGATTACCTTTTGCAATTCCGGCGGATTATTAACTTCCCAGTGCCTTTGTGGCTCCAGGCGGATACGTGCTCCATTAGCCCCGCCACGTTTATCTGAATTACGAAAAGTTGATGCCGAGGCCCAGGCAGTGGAAATAAGCTGGGAAACCGTAAGTTCCGATTTCAGAATTTTATCTCTTAGCTCTTTTACATCCTTATCGTCTATAATTTCATAATCTGCCTTTGGAACAGGATCCTGCCAGATCAATTCTTCTTCAGGTACTTCCGGTCCAAGGTATCTAGAAACTGGCCCCATATCACGGTGGGTTAATTTATACCACGCCCTGGAGAAAGCGTCTGCAAATTCATTGGGGTTTTCAAAATAACGCCTTGAAATTTTTTCATAAGCAGGATCTTCTTTAAGCGCAAGATCTGTTGTGAGCATAAAGGGAGCATGTTTTTTTGAAGGATTGTGTGCATCTGGTACTGTTCCTGCACCGGCACCGTTTTTCGGCTTCCATTGATAAGCACCTCCGGGGCCTTTATCGCATTCCCAATCAAAGCCAAACAGATTCTCAAAAAATTTGTTACTCCACTTGGTGGGGGTATCGGTCCAGGCTCCTTCAATTCCACTGGTTATTGTATGTTCTCCTTTACCGCTGCCAAAATTATTTTTCCACCCAAGACCCATTTCTTCAATGTCTGACCCGGCAGGTTCTGCGCCTACATGTTCTATAGCATCGGCAGCACCATGTGTTTTTCCAAAAGTATGACCTCCGGCAATTAAAGCAACTGTTTCCTCATCATTCATAGCCATACGGCCAAAGGTTTCACGAATATCACGCGCTGCACCTATGGGATCAGGATTCCCATTTGGTCCTTCAGGATTAACATAAATAAGGCCCATATGGGAAGCAGCAAGAGGATTTTCCAGATCGTCACCACTTGCATATCTTTCCTTATTTCCCAACCATTCTCCCTCAGAGCCCCAGTAAATATCTTCTTCGGGTTCCCATATATCTTCACGCCCACCAGCAAAACCATAGGTTTCCAGCCCCATGGATTCCAGGGCACAATTACCGGCAAGAATCATTAAATCTGCCCAGGAAATTTTCTTTCCATATTTTTGCTTTATAGGCCAAAGAAGTAACCTCGCTTTATCCAGGTTAGCATTATCCGGCCAGCTATTTAACGGAGCAAAACGCTGGGATCCGGAACTGGCCCCTCCACGCCCGTCACCAATACGATATGTCCCGGCACTATGCCAGGCCATCCTTATAAAAAATGGTCCATAATGGCCATAATCCGCAGGCCACCAATCCTGAGAATCATTCATCAGGTCAAATAGGTCTTTTTTTACGGCTTTAAGGTTGAGTTTCTTAAATTCTTCAGCATAATTAAAATCTTCTCCCATTGGATTGGACTTTGAGGAATGCTGGCGTAAAATTTTAAAATTTAATTGGTTGGGCCACCAGTCTTCATTTGATGTACCGCTACCAGCGGTAAAATCTAGTGATCCACCCATAAAAGGACATTTACTTGACTCGTTTACTTCCCAGACTTTATGATTACTGGGTTTATCGTGTTTATTATCTGCCATTGTGGATATGGTTTAATTAGTAAATCATTTATTAATAATAACAAAATTATGATAATTTTTAATGATGATATTCTAATTAATATAAGAAAAACCTATTATATAATAGAGGAAGAACGAATATAGATCTTTTAAAAGGTATTCAGGCAGCTGAATACCGTTCGAAAAGATGGTTATTTGTCTATTAATAATATAATAAATGATAACAAAGAGGAAGTTAAGTATTAATAATCCCGGTGTTTCTGGATATTAAAGGGCCTGCCAAAATATCCAGCCAAAATCCCTGAGAAATGTCTATTTCTTCTTTTTTCACTAATTTCTGAATTTAATCCGTTGTGAAGAGCATCTGGGAAAACAGGTATAAATCGTTCTTCCATACCTCAAAATCATGTTTTCCCTCTTCAGGATACCAAATATGCGGCACCTTATTATTTGCAAGATAGCTGTGGAAGTTTTCACTTATTTCAAAAAGTTCGTCATCTTTTCCGCAGGAGATAAACAGTAACTTAAGCTGCTTTGCAACTTCTACCGGATTACTGATCAATTTTTCCGGGGTCATGGTATTTGGCGCCGAAGAAAAACCTCCTATCCAGGCGAATATTTCAGGATTAGTGAGACCAAAATTAAGGGCCTGCCCTCCTCCCATAGACAAACCTGCAATTGCCCGGTGTTCCCTTTCAGCCAAAACAGGATAATTTTCCTCAATAAATGGAATAAGATCATTCAGGAGATCTTTCTCAAAATGAGCAAAGGCCTTCACTTTTGTGCTATCAAAAATATCTCCTTCGGCACGATCATTTTTCATGGCACGACCATTTGGAAATACCACAATCATTGGGCTTAGTTTTCCTTCAGCATAAAGATTATCCAGAATATGCCGTGGCGCACCCTGTTCCAGCCACTCTCTTTCATCACCACCAATACCGTGAAGTAAATACAGCACAGGATACTTTCTTTTTTCTGAAAAACCAGGTGGGGTATATACCGCAGTTGTACGTAAGGTATCTACGCTTTCTGAAAAATATTCTTTCATTTCAACATTACCATGTGCTATGCCGGCTGTTTCTTCAGCAAAATGCTCCTGATTGCTTTGGAGCTGCGCTTTAAGAGAATGGGAATATAATAACAAGCTTAGCAGACTCATTATCATCAGGAAGTAATTTTTCTTCATGTTGTATGGATAATTTTGTAGTGCAAATGAATTTACAAGGTACTGCGATTAATTATTTAAAATTACAGAATATTCTTTCTTACGTTCAATTTTCAACATCAAAAAAATAAAATGTAACCGGACTGACTTATTGGTCGTCCTATTTACAGAAAAAATCATCACCTGCTGCTTTAAAAATACTATTTAGATCAGCGTAAAACATTCATTATGATAAAAAAACTATTATTTTTTACAAGCATTTTATGTATTCCCACTGGTATTTATGCCCAGGGTTCCTTTTTAGAAAATATTAAACAGGGACAGGAAGTTGCTGAATTTCTTCCCGCAGATGGCGAGCATAGCTACAAACTCAAACTTGATTCTTCACGTTTTGTCCTGGGAAAGGTCAACCAGAATAGTGTAGATGTAGTGGTAAACATTTATAATCCGGAGGGAGAGAATGTTGCTCATGTGGATGGCCCCTCGAGAGGTCCGGAAATTTTTCAATTTAACACCAAAAAGGCTGGCGATTATATAATAAAGATCATTCCTTTTAAAGAAGCCAAAGGTAATTACAGTATTAAAATTACCAGGTTGGAACCTTTAGCAACAGAACCGGTAGAAATTGTAGATCAGCTAATGGCTCAATATAGCGGAAATGATACTCCGGGAGCTGCCGTTATGGTAATGAAGGATAGCGAAATTATTTTTTCTGAAGGCTACGGAATGGCAAATCTTAGTTATGATATTCCTTTTACTATACAAACTCCTACTAATATTGGGTCTACATCAAAACAGTTTACCGCTTTTGCCATAGAATTGCTTGCAAAACAAGGAAAATTGTCATTGGATGATGATATTCGGAAATATTTCCCGGAGCTGCCTGAATTTGATCACAAAGTTACCATCAGGAACTTACTTACCCATACCAGTGGTTACAGGGAATTTATTAACACCCTGGCGATAACAGGTAGAAATATGGACGCCCCCCTGGATCGTAAAGCTATTTTAAAAGTAATAAAGAATCAGCCGGAGTTGCAAAATGAACCCGGCACGCAGTGGAATTACAACAATACCGGATATGCAATACTGGCAGCCCTTGTAGAACGGATAACCGAAGTTCCTTTTCCGCAGTGGATGAAAACTAATGTTTTTGATCCTTTAGGGATGGAACACAGCATTGTTCGAAAAAACCAGTTTGAAGTAATAGAGGGAAGAGCTGCCGGCTACAATCTGGATGAAGATGGAGTATACCAGGAAGTGCAGGATTTAGCGGGTGCTATGGGTGCCGGTGGAATATATACTACATCCGGGAATTTAGCCAAATGGATAGGAAATTTTAATGATCCGAAGGTGGGAAGCGAAGAAATTATTAGTGAAATGACCACTCCTTTTGTACTTAAAAGTGGAGACACCACTCAATACGGACTGGGACTATTTATTGCTGATTACCGCGGGCTGAAACAAATTCAGCATGCTGGGGCCGATATTGCCCATCGTTCTATGTTAATGTATTTTCCTGAAATAGACGCAGCCGTGGTCACTCAAAGTAATAATGCCGGTTTTGAAGGAAATATTGCGTATAAAGTTGCAGATGCTTTCTTTTCAGAACATATGGAACCTGAAAAAGAAGAAAAAAGTAATGAGGAAGAATCCGGTACTTACAATTATAATGTTGAAGATTTTGATGGCCTTACCGGCCGTTATGAACTTATAGAAGCACCTGGTTTTGTTCTTAACTTTTCAAAGGACGGAGAAAGAATTTATACTCAGGCCACAGGCCAGGGAGAGGTAGATATGTATGCTGTATCTGATTCTATATTTAAACTGAAAGGTGTAAATGCTGAAATTAATTTTCATATAAAAGAAGATGGCACTGCCGATTCCCTTACCCTTAACCAAAACGGAAAACATCTCGCCAAAAAGATCAGCTGGAAACCTCAGCCTGAAGAGTTAAAGGAATATACGGGCAAATATTACAGTGATGAAATTGAAACCATTTACAGCATAAATATTGAAGATGAAAAACTCATGCTGCATAATTATCAAATTGCCGGGCCCATGCCATTGAATCCTGCAGATAAGGATTCTTTTGGATCTACTTTTCCTATCTCTGATCTATCTTTTGTAAGAAATGAACAGGGAGAAATTTCCGGTTTTAAGGCCTCTAATGGTCGGACTATTGGAGTGTTTTTCAGGAAGATGGCTGGAAATGAGTGAAGAGTACAAATTGATGATTTCCAAATTCAGGGTTCTGAATAAAAATTAAAAGCCGGAACAAAAAATTGTTCCGGCTTTTAATTTTATCATCGCTATTTAGTTATTCCTGCAATCCTTTTTTTATCCATCCGGCAACTTGTAAAGTTCTTTTTACCTGATGAGAAACTGCTTTCTTAATCTTATCATCAAGATTATCTTTACCAGCTTCTGTACTTACACCATGAGGATTTCCTCCGGCTCCAAACATTACCTCATCGGTATAACCCGGTGCAACCGGAATGGCGCCCCAGTGGAACATGGTTTTATAAAGAGCGGCTAAAGTAGTTTCCTGTCCGCCATGAGGATTTTGAGCACTGGTCATCCCGCTCACCACTTTATTTGCCAATTTTCCCTGGAACCATAGTCCGCCGGTGGTATCAAAAAATGCCTGCACTTGTGAAGGCAGACTACCATACCTGGTGGGAGCACTAAAGATAATGGCATCTGCCCATTCCAGGTCATCTAAAGATGCGGTAGTAATATCTTTAGTTGCTTCAATATGCTTCTTCCAATCCTCGTTTTGATTTATGGATTCCTGAGGGGCAATTTCCTGAATCCGGCGAAATCGTACTTCTTTCGCCCCCGATTCCTTACCTGCTTCAGCAGCCCATTTTGCCATTTGGTGGTTGGTTCCGGTTGAACTGTAATAGATAACCGCTAATTTTACATCTTTCATAATTCAATTTTTTAGTTTGTAAAAAGTTAAAAAAATAGCTCTTAAATATAATAATGAAAACCTAAAATCTTCACATTAAGCTTTATCAACAGAATATTTTTCTATCAATTTTCCTATACTTAATCCCTGCACAAGTATTGAAAATACAACAATTATATAAGTTATAACTAAAAATAGTTCCCTGTGCATCTCTTCCTGAAGACCCAGTGCCAGAGCTATGGAAATACCTCCTCTTAATCCGCCCCAGGTCATAATTAAATTTGTTTTAGGGGCAAATGCGAGTTTTCTTTTAAAGAAATTTATTGGTAAAAGCAGGGAGATATAACGACAAATAAGCACCAAAGGAATGGCTATAAGCCCCGCCAAAATATATTCGCCTCTAAAGCTGAGTAGCAGCATTTCCATTCCAATAAGCACAAAAAGAATGGTGTTGAGCAAAATATCAATAAGTTCCCAGAATTTATCTACATAACTTTCAGTAATTTCAGACATTGTACTGGCACGTATGGTGTCATTTCCCACCATTAAACCTGCAGTTACCATAGCCAGGGGTGCCGAAAGGTGAAAATGATGTGCCAGTACAGTTCCCAGCATCACAGTGGCTAGGGTTATAACCACTTCAATATCATAATCGTCTATAGACTTCATCAGCAAATAGGTGATGTAACCCAAAATTAGCCCAAGAATAATACCTCCTACCACTTCAACAGAAAAAAGTTCAAGAATAGACATAGCATTAATACTCCCTTCCGCAGAACCTGCAACCTGATAAATGGTTAGGAAAACCACCACTCCCACTCCATCATTAAAAAGAGACTCTCCCACAATCTTGGCTTCAAGATTTTTTGCAGCTCCCGCTTTTTTTAATATTCCCAGTACTGCAATGGGGTCTGTAGGAGAAATGAGTGCTCCAAAAAGAAGACAATATATATAATCCACATCCAATCCTGTGAGCATGAGCACAAAATACATTAAGGTTCCCACCAGGAAAGTTGAAACCAGCACGCCTACAGTAGCAAAGACCAGTACAGGCCAGCGCTGTATCCTAAGCTGTTCAAAATTGGTATGTAATGCTCCTGCAAACAGGAGGAAACTCAGCATCACTTCCAGCAAAATTTCCTCAAAATCTATATTGCCGATAATTTCCTTTTCTACATTCAGCAGGGTATCATCAAATGCGCTAAGGCCAAGCACGCCAAGGCTGGAGACTATGGTTATTAGCATTAAACCGATAGTGTTGGGAAGTTTTAGAAAACGAACATTTATATAACCAAAGATTGCAGAAAGAGTTACCAAAATGGTAATAATTAAGAAGTAGTCCATGGAAGTGATTTACAAACAATTTTTATAAGAAGGTAAAAAAAATTTCAGGAGCAGCACTGGATTATCTCACCCGCTTCAATTTTATTAGTTTTGCAAAAATTTTAAAACTAATGAAAAAGACCATCCGGAGAATAGCATTTTTCCTGTTTGTATTGTTTCATCTTTCCTTTTTACTGGCTATATTTTATGAAAAGATAGACACCCTTCAACTTGTAGCACTCCTGTTAATAATTGCTTTACTGGTAACAATTGGATATTTTAAATCTCCCAGAGAAGAGGAAGAACATTTCTTTGAAGATTTTTATAACATCATTTATGTAATAACCGGTTGTATGATTACATTTCTCCTGAACCAAATGGCAGGATTAGGACCAGTTATCGGTGCGGGTATAACCGGCTCTATAGCGTCTTTTCTTCCTATCATTTTCAGAAGAAAAGGAGCTGCTACAAAGGAAATTCCTGTAGCCATGTACTGTGGAGCATTTGTAGGAATGACCAGCCCTATGGTTACAGAGAACTGGAGGTTTATATTATTTGCCGGTTTTGTTACAGGTGTAATCTATATCTGCTCCAAGAATGTTTTTCAGGGTTACGGCGGTAAGTTGGGTTCAGTGGCTTTTGGAGGAGTGGCAATAACTTCCGTTTTTTTATTTCTTTTCACATCATGAATACAGTAGTTTTAATATTTACAGGGCCTGCTGCTGCAACAGCAACATATTTAGCCAATCATTATTTCAAAATGGGAGCCGTAAGGGCTTCTGCCTTATTATCTCTTGCAGTGGGATTAACATTTTATTCACTTCCACAATTTTTCCCTACCTATCTTGTAAAACATATTCCGCTGGTTTTTATGGGAGCAAGCTTTATAGGAATGGTTTCCAGAAAAGTAATGCCCAGTTATTATCAAATTGGCCTTTCAGGTATTGTATTCTCATTAATTTACCTGAATTCAAGTCGGTTTTTTACAGGTTTTGGAGGTGCGTTAGGAACAACAGCCTGCATTGCGGTGCTTGTATCCCTGGGGCTGCATTTCTTAATAAAAAGGAAATGGTAGAAAAAGGCAATTTTGCCTAACCTCGTTTAATATTCCTGAAAAGACATATGCTGGTAAGCTGTTTGCAGATTTTGCCATTTTTCCTGCAACGGATGATCTTTTTCCAAAACTTCCATTCCCAGCTTTGGCAGTATTCCGGCACAGGATAAATAATGCCGCTCCGCCAGCTCCAGCCCAATTTTACTAACTTCTTTTTCCAGAATTTTCTTCTCCCCGAGATGATTTTTCCAGCTTTTTTTTAGGCTTTTGTAAAAAAGACTGCTTAAGTGGCTGTGCCCGGAAAGAAAACTTTTCTTTTTCTTCAGAATAAATTCATATCGGCCCGGCTGAAATTGCTGCCATTTCTCTTTATTATTTTCCAGCAATTCTGAGACGGTTTGCCAGAAAGATTTACTAATTCCTAAAATTACCGGTACAAAGCAGGCTCTGGCAAAAAGCAGGAAAGGATAAGTTGCTAAAGGATAAGAGGAGATGCGGGAAGATTGCGATAGGTTAAAGAAATTTTCTGAAGGTATTTGTGCTTTTTTAGCAACAATGCTATGGCTACAGGTTAGCTGCATTCCTATTTTATTCCAGTCCCTTCTTATTTCCGCTTTATCAATCGGCAGCACAAAAGCTAAAATTTCCTGCTCCCGCCGGGTTACTGCCGTAAACATTGATGCCTGTTCACTACCGCTGCAGTAGCGCCAGGAGCCGCTTACCTCCCATAAATTATTGGCATTTTTTACTGCATCGCCGTCAGGTTTACCACTTCCGGCTATTAGTGCTTCCGGCGGGCTAAAATATTTTTCGGAAACTTCAGGTTTTAGATAATCGGCAAAATAGGCTCCCCCTACTCCAATACCCAAAAGCCATCCCCAGTTTCCATCAAGGTAAGAAGCGTTTTCTATCCATTTGCTCCCTTCATATAAAGGCAACTCCAATCCGTTATACTTTTTGCTGAGGAACATTTTAAAAAGACCGGCACGATAATGTGCTTCCAGGGCATTAGAATTTAGCTGTCCTTTGCCTTTAAGGTTTTCAGATTTAAAAAATGCCGGAAAATCAGGATTATTTTCTATTAACCATTTTTCATCAGACTCCTTTACTGCATTTATAGCTTCCTTCCACATGCGCTTGAAATTTATATTTATAGTGCAATGAAGGAAAAATTCATTAAAATTCTGCTGTGTACCTCATTTAAATTGAAGAAATTTACCCTACTGTTTTAACCAGATAACTTCAAAACTTATGGGTCATGATCATCACCACCATCATAGTTCTGGAAAGAACCTCAGGATTGCCTTTTTTCTCAACCTGGGATTTACTATCCTGGAATTTGTCGGGGGAATTTATGTAAACAGTATAGCAATAATTTCTGATGCTGTGCATGACCTAGGCGACAGTTTATCGCTTGGTACTTCATGGTACTTAGATCATAAGTCTAAAAAAAAGCCCGATGAAAAATTCTCTTTTGGTTACAGGCGTTTCTCACTGCTTGGCGCCCTTATAAACAGTCTGGTACTTATTGCAGGTTCCGTTTATGTTATTTATGAAGCGGTAGGAAGAATTCTGATGCCGGAACATTCTGATGCCGAAGGGATGATTCTTTTTGCCATTATTGGGGTGGCGGTAAACGGTTTCGCTGCCTGGAAACTCAGCAGTGGCAAAACCATGAATGAGAAAGTGGTTTCTTGGCACCTGATGGAAGATGTCCTGGGCTGGGTGGCAGTACTTATAGTAGCCATAGTGCTCAAATTTGAGGATATTCACTACCTGGACCCTGCCCTGTCTCTCCTTATAACACTTTATATTCTATGGAACGTTTTTAAGAGGCTTAAGGAAACGCTTTTTATTTTTCTACAGGGGGCACCAAAAGATATAGATTCTGAAAAGATAAAATCCAAAATCCTGGATATTACCCATGTGGCTTCCCTTCATCACGTTCACATCTGGTCTCTGGAGGGGGAAAATCATGTTTTTACCACTCATATTAAACTGCGGGATATCAGTGAATTCGCGCAGTTGCTTGAAGTAAAGAAAAATGTAAAAGACCTTCTTCAGGATTACAATTTTGACCACTATACCATTGAAACAGAACTGGAGAACGAAAGTTGCAGCCTCAATAAAGAAGACACAAAAAGTTAATTTTCCGTAGAAACATTAACAGCCATTTAGAAAAAGCTTGATAATTAAGGTTTGGCAGCTGCAGCAATTCTTCCGAAATTTAGGTTCCACTGAATTTAAATTAAAACCTGAAGTTATGATTCAACTGAAATCAGAACAAAACATAGTTTACACTACTGCTGAAGAGAAATTAACCGATGAAGATTATGAGAAAATGATTCCTTTCCTGCAGGAAAAAATTAAAGAATTTGGAAAAATCCGCTGGTATTTTGAAATGCGGGATTTTGAGGGATGGACTTTAAGTGCAATGTGGAAGGATGCAAAATTCGATTTTGAGAATAATGAAGATATGCAGAAAGTCGCTATGGTGGGTGCTGAAGAATGGGAAAAGAGCCTTACTCAGCTTATGAAGCCCTTTGCAGAGGCTGATGTAAAATATTTTAAAACCGCTGAAAGCGAGGCTGCAAGAAAATGGATAGAAGCATAGAAAATTGAACCTGCCTCCCCTCCCGGGATAGGCAGGTTTTTAAAAATATAACATTTGTATATACAATTATTGTTTAAACATTATTATCTTTGTGTTGTTCATTCTTCATCTGAACATTTAATTAAAAGAAAATTATGGAAAATCTAATCAATGGTCTTCATCACATCACTTCGTTTGCTTCGAACCCGCAGAAAAATGTAGATTTCTACGCCGGGATTTTGGGGCTTAGACTTGTAAAAAAAACAGTCAATTTTGATGCTCCCGATATCTACCATTTATACTATGGTGATGAACTGGGCCAACCCGGGACTATTCTAACCTTTTTTCCTTATGATGGGATTGCCAAAGGACGAAAAGGCAATGGCCAGGTTACCGTTACCTCCTTCTCTATCCCCGAAAATTCTTTGGAATATTGGATGCGCCGGCTGGATAAATTCAGTATTGCCTATAATAAACCTGTACAGCATTTTAATCGGGAATCCTCTATTTATTTTGAAGACCCGGATGGAATGGGAATAGAACTTGTAGCCAATAACGAAGACAACAGGCCCGGCTTTTCATATGGCCAGATTCCGCAGGAATATTCCATAAAAGGTATTTACGGCATCACGATTGCGCAAAATAATCCTCAAGCTACCACTGCCGTTCTTACCCAAGAAATGGAGCATAAGCTCGTTCTTGAAGAGGACAACAGGTTTCGCTTAACCACCTTAGCCCAACCCGGCAGTTATGTTGATATATTGAATGATCCTAAAGTCCCCCGGGGACTTGGTGGGGGCGGAACTGTACATCATGTAGCCTTTGCTACTCCTAACGATGCTACCCAACTTGAGTTTAGGGAACGCTTAATGAAAAAAGGATATTTAGAACCCACACCCGTGCTGGACAGGCAGTATTTTCACTCTATTTACTTCCGCGAACCGGGAGGAGTCCTGTTTGAAGTTGCCACCAATGATATAGGATTTACGCTTGATGAAAGCAAAGAGAAGCTTGGACAGGAACTGAAACTGCCCGAATGGGAAGAACCAAACCGTTCCAAAATTGAAAAAGGGCTGACACCAATTGAAGTTAATATAGAAAAATACAGAGACTAATGCACGAGTATCAAATTGTTGAAAAAGGGACTCCTGTAAAAGAAGCGGAAAAAGCAATAATTCTTTTACATGGCCGTGGCGCGACTGCTGAAGATATTCTGCAATTGGCCAGTCATTTCCCGACTGATAACACTTATCTGTTGGCACCCCAGGCGACCAACCGTACCTGGTACCCCACAAGTTTTATGGCCCCTGAAGATGAGAATGAACCCTGGTTGTCTTCTGCCGTAGCAATGGTGAAGCGGGCCATAGATGAAACTGCCAGGCATATTCCGCTAAACAAAATTTACCTGATGGGATTTTCGCAGGGAGCCTGCTTAAGCCTGGAAGTGGCCACCCGCTTCGCGAATGAATATGGCGGAATTGCTGCTTTTACCGGTGGCCTCATCGGCGAAACTTTAAAAACAAATCGTTATCAAGGAGACTTCAGAGGTACTAAAATATTTATAGGTACAGGTGACAAAGACATGCATGTTCCTCTTTCCAGGGTAAAAGAATCTGTTGATATACTGGAGAATTCTGGTGCTCTTGTTCATTTAGAAGTATACAAAAACCGCCCTCACACTATTACTTCAGATGAAATAGAAAAAGTAAGCCAGCTTCTGTTTAAATAATCTACTTTTTCCCACCTGTGCACAGAGCTTTACTAAAGAAATTGCCTAAATGTTTGTATATTCCTGCCGTAAAAAACCACACGAAAATGAAGATGAAATCATTAAAATTAATCGGCCTGTTCGCTTTTGCCTCCTTTACGGCAGGTACACAGGCCCAGGAAAATAATCAGAAAGAAATGGATAATATACTTCTTGCAGAATGGCAGGGACCGTATAGCGGAGTGCCTGCTTTTCAACAAATGCAGATAGATTTAATTAAACCGGCGATTGAAAAAGGGATGGAAATGCACCTGACCGACATTGAGAAAATTGCCAATAATCCTAAACCTGCTACTTTTGAAAATACTATTATTCCCATGGAAAAAGCAGGTGAGCCTTTAGACAGGGCTTTTACCTATTACGGAATTTATAGCAGCAATATTTCCAGCCCTGAGTTTAGAAAAGTACAGCAGGAATTATCTCCTGAAATTTCTGAATATCGTTCTAAAATTTCACAAAATGAGAAGCTTTTTCAGCGTATAAAAAATGTATATGAAAAAGCGCAGAAAGATTCACTGTCACCTCAGCAACAACGAACCATTGAGCTTATTTATAAAGATTTTGAAATGAACGGGGCTAATCTTAATAAAGAAGATAAAGAGCGTTATGCCGAAATTAATAAAGAACTTTCTCAACTCTACACCAAATTTTCAAATAATGTTTTAGCAGAAGAAGAAAATTATGTGGTATATCTTAATAAAGATCAAATTGGCGGACTTCCGGAATCTTACATAAAATCTGCCGAAATTGCTGCAACTGAAAGAGGTCATAAAGGCGAATATGCAGTAACAAATACCCGATCATCCATGGATCCTTTTCTCACTTATAGCAATGAAAGGGAACTAAGGGAGAAAGTTTGGAGAAATTATTACTCCCGCGGAGATAATCAGGATGAATTTGACAATAATGAGGTGATTTCAAAAATCCTCAAACTACGGGATGAGCGTGTGGAATTAATGGGATATGACAATTATGCCGAATGGAGGCTGCAGGACAGGATGGCTAAAACTCCCGAAAAAGCAATGGATTTGATGATGGCGGTTTGGCCGGCAGCCCTGGCAAGGGTTGAAGAAGAAGTAGCTGATATGCAAGCCATTGCCGATAAAGAAAATAAAAACATTACCATTAAACCCTGGGACTACAGGTATTATGCTGAAAAAGTGCGCCAGCAAAAATATGATCTTGACAGTGAAGAAGTAAAGCAATATCTGGAATTGGGCAATTTAACCCAGGCATTATTTTTTACCGCCGGTGAACTTTTCAACTTTGAATTTACACCGGTTGAAAAAGGAAGTGTTCCTGTTTTTCATCCCGATGTTAAAGTTTGGCAAGTAAGTGTTAAGGGCACCGACGAAACTATAGGTTTATGGTACCTGGATCCATATGCGCGCCAGGGAAAACGCTCCGGTGCATGGGCCACAACTTACCGCAGTGCCACAGAACTTATGGGCAACAGACCTGTTTTGGCTTCAAATAATTCCAATTTTATTAAGCCTGCTCCGGGAGAGCCTGTACTGGTATCCTGGGATGATGCGGAGACTTTTTTCCATGAATTTGGTCATGCTTTGCATTTTCTTTCTGCAGATGTAAAATATCCTACTCTTCAGGGTGGCGTTAGGGATTATACCGAATTCCAGTCACAGTTGCTGGAGCGTTGGTTATCTACAGATAAAGTAATTAATCAATTTCTGAAACATCATGAAACAGGTGAAGTGATTCCGCAGGAATTAGTTCAGAAAATTAAGAAAGCATCCACCTTTAACCAGGGATTTGCTACTACCGAATTTCTGGCTTCTGCCCTTATGGATATGAAGTATCATACCACGGATCCTGAAAATATAGATCCGAGAGAATTTGAAAAAGAGCAGTTGGAGAAATTAGGAATGCCGAAACAGATTGTAATGCGTCACCGTTCTCCTCATTTTGGCCACGTTTTTTCAGGTGAAGGTTACGCCACAGGATATTACGGCTATTTATGGGCCGACGTACTCACCTCAGATGCTGCGGAAGCTTTTGCTGAAGCTCCCGGCGGATTTTATGACAAAGAAGTTGCACATAAACTGGTGAAATTCCTATTTGCGCCCAGAAATGCCATGGACCCTGCAGAAGCTTATCGAAAGTTCCGCGGAAGAGATGCCAATATTGATGCCCTTATGAGGGACAGAGGTTTCCCTGTTCCGGAAAAACAGTAAATTTTATTTCCTGAATGAGTAAAACCGAATTAAGAAAAGTAATGGTTACCAGGTACATTGCCCCCTTGCGTGAAGGGGGTTCTTTACCTGCTCTTGCAGAGGCCGATGATGATTTTAAATATGTGTTGAAATTCAAAGGCGCCGGCCATGGAACCAAAGCTCTTATTGCAGAATTAATTGGAAGTGAAATTGCCCGTACTCTCGGGTTAAAAGTTCCTGAACTGGTATTTGCCGATTTAGATGAAGCTTTTGGAAGAACTGAAGCTGATGAAGAAATCCAGGATTTACTCAAGGCAAGCCGCGGTTTAAACCTTGCGCTGCACTTTCTTTCAGGAGCACTTGCTTTTGATCCTGCCGCAAACCAGGTTGATGAAAAACTGGCTTCACAAATTGTCTGGCTGGACGCTTTAATCACCAATGTGGACAGAACGTTCAGGAATACCAATATGCTCATCTGGCATAAAGAACTGTGGCTTATAGACCACGGTGCATCCTTTTATTTTCACCATTCCTGGGAGAATAAGGAAAAACATGCAAAAAGTCCATTTGAGTTGATAAAAGACCATGTTTTGCTGCCACAGGCATCTATGCTTACAGAAGTAGATAAAGAATATAAACAGCTCCTGACTGAAGATAAAATTCGCGAAATTGTTGAACTTATTCCGGCGGAATGGTTGCAATGGCGGGAAGTATTAGAACCTTCGGAAGAAATTAAAGAAGCATACATTCAGTTTTTGCTGACAAGAGTGGAAAATTCAGAAATATTTATAAAAGAAGCTCAGCATGCCAGAGAAAATCTTATATGAATATGCCGTGGTTCGGGTTGTGCCTAATGTAGAGCGGGAAGAGTTTATTAATACAGGGGTTATTTTATTCAGTAAAAAGAATAATTTTCTAAAGGTTACCTGTAAAATCAACGAAGAAAAATTAGAGTTATTCTCTAATGACACCGATGTTGAACAACTAAAAATAAACCTTTTCGCGTTTGAGAAAGTTTGCAAAGGTACCAAAGATGGTGGCCCGATTGCTAAAATGGACCACGCCTCCCGATTTAGATGGCTTACGGCCACACGCAGTGCATCTATTCAAACTTCAAGCCCACATTCCGGTTTAAGTGATAATCTGGACAAAACCCTGGAAAGATTATATGCTGAACTGGTACTTTAAAACAGAGTATTAAAAATTGCCATTTTTATATGCATTCTGAAAAGCACTTCAAAATATACAAACCTTACGGATACCTTAGTCAGTTTATCACCAATGAAAAGCCAAGAAAGAAAAAGAAATTACTGGGAGAATTATATGATTTTCCGGAAGGAACCATGTCCATAGGCAGGCTGGACCAGGATTCGGAAGGTTTGCTTTTGCTCACCACAGATGGAAAAGTGAGTGCCAATATCACCGGCGGCGAGGTGGAAAAAGAATATTATGTGCAGGTTGATGGCGAAATTACCAAAGAAGCTATTGGGAAACTTCAGAAAGGAGTGGAAATAAGCATAAATGGAAAAAGCTACTCAACACTTCCCTGCAAAGCTTTTTTACTTCAGGAAAAACCGCACTTCCCGGAAAGGACGAAAAAGATTCGTGATGAACGGCATGGGCCTACCAGCTGGATTTCCATTACACTTACTGAAGGTAAATTCCGCCAGGTAAAGAAAATGACCGCTGTTGTGGGATTTCCAACTTTACGACTGGTACGGGTAAGAATCGGAAAGGAATTTTTGGGAAATATGCAACCGGGAGAAGTGATTAACTTAGAGGAATTTGAACTGTAAAATCTACAAATTAAAGGAGGCTGCCTGCACGGCAACCTCCTTCAAGAAACAAATTAGAAAAATTTTAATTTATAAACTATAACCTAAACCTGTTAAAGCATCTACTATTAAGTCAGCATAATATTGTGCAGAAGCCCCGGGAGTAACACTATATTCAAAAGCCACTTCCGGCCTGTCCCCTAACCCATACTGGCCACTGTAGTTACCTGTACTACTATCTACATATTCCATCAACTTCCTGAAATTTGCAAAAGCACCGGTAGTAGAGGTTTCCACCTGAAATACCACTCCATGGTAATAATTGACAGGAAAAGCACTCAGTCTGCCCCGCAATACAGCAATATCGGTATTATAAGTACCTGTCCTTGGAGTGGATGAATCCCAATTGGGAGACCCATCATGGTAGATATATTCAGCTTCATCCTGGAAAGCCAGAACAATTACATTTCCTACAGGGGTTTCTCCTTCAATATTGAGAAAATCTAAAGTCCTCTCATTTCCATTTGATATTACACGTACCTGATTATCGTAAGCATCTTCATCGTTCCCGTATAATGGTAAAAGCGTTTGCTTAAGCAATGTAGCCCTCATTTCCTGTAAAGGACTTAACGTGCTACTCATTGATCCTGAAGAGTCAAAATAGATATAAATATGTGTATCTTCATTAATTACCGGTCCCCCACTATCGCAATTTATATTAAAATGATAATAATCTACTGCATCTTCCCCAACAAACATCTCCCTCACCTGAGCATCGGTAAGAACTGCAGAATGAACCACTTCTTCTGTTACATCTGGATAGGCATCAGAATTTAGAAGCGTGATTTCAATGTAGTATTGATCTTCCCCATCGGTATCAGGCAAGGCAAAGCAAACAGGAGTTCCTGCATAGTCCCCGTTGTTATCCATTTCAACTGTATTTTCAACATCTGAGTAAAGAACAGTACCGCTGGAATCTGTACCCAACCAGATATCCACAGAATATTCGGCTGGATAGTGCCTGCCATTATCTGTACAATAGTTCCCAAACATACAGAACTCGATTGCCCGGTTTGGAATAATATCAAAGAATACATAGCCGTATTGATTTACCTCACGGTTATCGTAACACAGCACTTCCACATCTACGTATTTTTTTACTCCAGGCCCTAAATTGATGCTAATAGGAAGGGCATCGCTAACATAGCCATCGTAATCCCCGCTGTCATCATCGTCTATAGGTGCCAGCCATATTACGTTGCCTCCGGCATCATAAACGATAAATTCTTCAAGTTCATAAGTACCAGGCATTAATTCCAGATCATCGGAATAATCGGTATAATAATCTTCATTACCATTTCCATCTAAATCATCAGACAGAATGTTTAAAGTAACCGGATCCATATCTACTCCTTCCTCAGAGATTACCACTACTACAGTGGCCGGAGCAGCATCTGAACATTCCGGAAGATCTGAGATCTGTTGTTTGGTATTCATCTGCCGGTTTAAAAGATCATTTAGGCTAGCTCCAAAAGACAATGTAGCCATTTCTTCCTGTTCTCTGTTACCAGAAGATTCTTCTGTACTACAAGATACGAACGACAACCCCAAAGCCATAAGACCCAAAAGAAAAAATCTAAAATTTTTCATAATAAAATATATTTGGTTAGTAAAAAATTAACAATTACCAATTTGATCATATGTGCCCTGCTTCTACTAAAGAAGATATGAGCCCATTTGGGAATTTTGAATGAAGGGGTATTTGGATACAAAGATCTATGAAAGGATAGATCTCATATTAGTCTAAGGCTAAGCTAAAACTATCTTAAAGAAAAGTGAATGGGGGAAATCCCTTAATTTCTGTATTCCAGAGTATTAAGTTACAGGTAAGGGTTGTTTAAATGCTTTTGAAAAGAAAAGGAAGGTTTCTTTAGCCTTATTAGTTGCTTCAACTACTTCCTGTTTATTAAATCTGCTTTCTTCCAGTTTTTTTACGAATCCTCTCCAGGATTTAATATTATCTCTTTTTCCATTAAAGAAATGGTGGGTTTTAATTTCAGAAAGCCCGGGACATTTTTGTAAATTTTTAGCAATTAGCATTCCTCCCATAACTGAACCCTCTACCACATAAGCAGCTCCATAAGCTTCAGCTTTAGAATTACAGTAAAATTCCATAGCGAGCGATTGCGGAATTTCTCGTGGAATACCAAGAGCCCTGAGATCCTGTTCAAGCGCTCTATGTTTGGATTCCTGATAATGGGATAACTGACTGCTAATTTGTTTTTCGGCAATATAATAAGCGATGTAATTTTGAAAAAGTAATTCCCTATACTGCTCCAGGGTAATATTATGATCCATTATTAGGTTAGCTGCATTTTCCTTTTCCAACTGCTCATGTAAAACAGCCGTAGCTTCTCTCAGATTATTTAGCATCTCCACGGGGACTAATTTTATCAATATTCTGCTTAATCCTGGTAACATTAAGCCGTTGTTCTTCATTATCAGTATTAATTTCATCCAGATATTTATAAATCTGATTGATACTAATTCTGTTTTTCCTGATTTTTTCCCGGAGTTCTTCCTTTTCAATCATATTGAAAACCACCTGCTTGAATAATGGAGCAAGCTTTTCCGACATATCCTTCATATGCTTTTTAAGTACAAAACCAGTTGCACCGGAAAGTATGGTGTTGGCAGCCAGTTCATCATTGTCTATAGTGCCGGTTACAAAAATAAAAGGAATGGTATTATCGTATTCCTTAGCTAATTTAAGCACATCCAGACCATTACAGGTGGGGAGATTATAATCGGAAAGGATAATATCTGGAGCGAAACTGTGCAGAAGAGTGGCAATATCATCCAGATTATCGGCCAGTTTTATCTCAGGTTTTTCTACTATTTTCCGGATATGATATTCCAGAAGTTCTGCATCAGTTTTTACGTCTTCTACCAGTAATATTCGTAAAGCTGTTTTTATCATTTTTTAGTTTCCCTTAAAGTTTAACACCCTCAGCCACTAAAGTTCTTCCTCCTTCAGAGTAAAATAAAAAGAGGAACCCCGGCCGGGTTCTGTTTCCACCCATATTGATCCTTCATGCTTTTCTACCACTCTTTTGGCTATTGCAAGGCCCACGCCGGTACCGGAATACTCTTCGGTGGCAATTCGCGAAAATACATCAAAAATTTTATCTTTATGTTTAGGATCAAAACCAATCCCGTTATCACTAACATAATAGAGGTTTCCTTCAGCTTCAGACTTACATCCTATTATTACTCTAGGGTTTTCTGTAGCCGATGAATATTTAAATGCATTTTCTATAAGATTTGCCATCAATTGCTTAATCATCCTGCGATCTCCTGTAATTTTAGGCAAATTTTCAATTTTGACAGTTGTTCCAGGAAATTGTGATTTTAGATTTTGAGAAGCTATAATTTCCTCTACCAGGGTTTCCAGGGAAAATACCTGTTGTACCCGGCTGGTTTGACCAACTTTGGAATACGATAAAATATCTTCTATTAATTCCTCCATCTTTTCTGCTGAACTCATTATTGTTTTCAATGCATTTTGACCGTAATTATCAAGTTTTCCCGCATAATTATCCAGCAAAATTCTGGCATAACCATCTATTCCACGCAGAGGTGCTCTTAAATCATGAGAAACACTGTAACTAAAAGTTTCCAGTTCGGCATTTGCTTCAGAAAGGTTTTTATTCAGCTCGTTAATTTCATCTTTTTGCTTTTTCACCACAACATGGGTGATACTTTCCTGCAAATTTTGTGCAGCTTCCAAATCGTAAGCTTCCCATGCTTTCGCAACTCCTGAAACTTTCTCTGTCCATATTTCAAAAGATTTACGCGGACTCAGATATTCAACCCCGTCCTTTATATAAGCATTTTTTTCAGGATTTCCACCCCAACTTACCGATTCTGAAGCTTCTGCTCTAAACCAGATTAAATAATCCTGTTTCTCCTGCCCTATTCTTATACTTAAAATTCCCGAAGCTTTATCTTTAAAATCATCTCCTTCAGGATACAATTTTGTTAAACTTTTGGTTTGAAATATTTTTTCATCCCTGTCATTCAAAAAGTTCAACAGCAAATTGATTACTTCTTCTTCAGAAGGTGTTTTTCCTGTAAGGTATAATTTACCTTTGCGGTACACCGCTCCCCCGGTAGAATCTATTAAATCTGTAAATCTTGGTTTATATTTAACCAATGCATCAGAAATATTGGCCATGGAATTCATTTGCAGTACAAGTTCCTTCCTTACTTTTTCTGATTTTTTTAATTTCTTCAGAAAAACACTGGTCGTTCTTAAGGCAAGTTTATTGGAGAACACCTGCGTTAAGAATTTACAGGACTGTCGCTTATGATAATTAATAAATTTTGGAGTATTATGGTGGCAGGCCAGCAATCCCCACAATTTCCCATTCAATATAACAGCAGCCGTAAGCGACGCCCCTACTTCCATATTTTGTAAATATTCTATATGGATAGGGGAAACTCCTCTTAATTCTGAACCTGAAATATCTAGAGGCTTATTATTTATTGGGCTTAATTCCGGTTGAATTGCTGCAGGACGATAGTTTACATCACTGATAATGCGCACTCCCTGTTTCATAAAAATCTCCCGGGCAGGTTTAGGGATATCTGTAGCGGGATAATGCAGCCCCAGCCAACTTTCCATTCCCGTTTCCTTAACCTCGGCCACTACTTCCCCGTTCCACTCTTCATCAAACCGGTACATCATCACCCGGTCATAATCAAAAAGATATTTTACCAGGGAAACAGCCTGCTGGCACATTTCTTCAATAGAACCGGAATCACCAAGTTCACTCAGGATTTTAGTAAGCTGCTCCTGAAACAGCAAAGGATCTATCGATTCCCCAAAAGGTTCAAAATCAATAATCAGGTTTTCCCCGGATAAATGCGGAATAAGCAAAAATCTGGAATTATTTAAACAGATTTCTTCCGGCAAAAGGGTTTCATTGTTGATCACCTTTTGTTGAAGTTTTTGCAGCTGCTCCGCAGGAATTACCTTTGACAGCGAATCTGACAGTACTTCTTCCAGCTCAAAACCTAAAATATCTTTAATATTATCGCTTCCCTGGGTGATCTTGAATGTATTCTTATTACAAACCAGGATAACGCCGTGTGCCTGCGCTCTGGCAATAATGTGTATGGGTTCCCTGTCGCAATTGGTTACATTAACTTTTTCAGAATAGGATATGGTATTCAAAGCCATTTATTTTCTTTTAATCTTAAAGTAGAAAGTACTTCCCACACCGGGTTGGGAATCCACCCAGAGTGTTCCCTCGTGCAAGTGAACAATTTTTTCAACATGCGCCAGCCCTACCCCTGTTCCTTCATATTTCTCATCGGTGGGTACCCGGTTGAAAATAGTAAATATTTCCTTCTGGTCTTCCTCAGAGATTCCTATCCCGTTATCCATAACCGCAAACACCCAGTAATTTCCTTCCTGGTAAGAAGAAATCCTGATTTCCGGATCCCTGTCTTTAGCCTTGTACTTAAGGGCGTTACTAAGAAGATTCTGAAAAAGCAATCTTAACTCTACCTCATAGGCCTTTACTTTTGGCAAAGATCCTATGTGCACCCTGGCCCGGGTATCTTTTATTCTCTTCCCCAGATCATATTTAACTACCTCAACCAGCTCACGGGTATTCACAAAAGTCTTTTTAGTATTTCTACCAATCCTTGAGTGTTCCAGCAAAGCTTTAATCTGATTGGCAAGCCTGTTTGATGCTTCGTCTATATAAGAAATATATTCTTTTCCTTTATCATCCAGCTTATCTGCATATATCTTCCCAAGAATATCACTTCCAAATTTAATGGTGGAAAGTGGCTCCTGAAGGTCATGCGAACAAATGGAAACAAATTGTTCCAGGTCCCGGTTGGCTCTTTCAAGATCTGCTTTTTGTTCCTTCAAATCTTCCTGGGCCTTTTTAAGCGCAGAAATATCAACGCAGGTAAATCTATGGGTAACCCCATTACCGTCCCCGTCAACTTCAATAGTAGAATTCATAATTATAGGAATAACCTCACCTGATTTTGTGATCATTTCCTGCTCTACATTCTTAAGTTCCCCTTTTTTTCTGAAAATTTCATTAAGCTTAAGTGCCTCAATCTGCGATTCTGCCTCATAGAAATCAAAAAATGGCATTCCTACAATATCTTCTTTGTCGTCATATCCAAGTTTTTCCACAGCTTCCTGATTGCACTGTACCACGAGCGAAGTAGTTGGGTCTATGCTAAAATGCATTACCGGATCTTCTTCGTAAAATGATTTAAACCTTTTTTCGCTGGAGATTAACCTTCTGCGGGATTTTTCAAGATTTTCTATATCAATAAATGTCACCACCACTCCGCTTATTTCCCCGGAAGAATCGCGGTAAGCAGATATTCTTCTGAGGAAATTCCTGCCTTCCTTAGAAGTTATTTGCTTCTCAACCGTTTTACCATTTTTTAGGACCGTTTTACAGCGGGCAACGAGATTGTTCTTTCCAATATTATCTGTAAAATGTTCAATAGGACGGCCTTCGTCAGAATTTATAAAACTGAAATGTTCCTTGATTGAAGGCGTGAATTTGCGAATCCTTAAGTTACGGTCAAGAAAAATAGTTCCAATCTGAGTACTTTCCAGCAGGTTGTTCATATCGGCGTTTAATGCTGCCAGATCATCCATTTTCTGAACGTTTTCAGCATTTACCGTATTTATCTCCTCATTTACACTCTGCAGTTCCTCGTTGGTGCTTTGTAATTCTTCATTAGAAGCTAACAGCTCCTCATTTGCAGCCTGAAGTTCTTCATTACTGCTTTCTATTTCCTCAAGGGACTGCTGGAGATCTTCCTTGGCTTTTTTCAACTCCTCCTCCAGCTCATTGATATGATTTTTTGTCCTGCTGTCTGGGGTTGACTTTTCTACCTCTTTAATTTCAGAAAGGTTTACATTCTTTTCTACAAAGGTGAGGACAAAATTAAGTTCGTCGTCAAGGTGCTTCTGCGTGAAAGGCTTTACGATAAGATCTAAAGCTTTGGTTTCACCATGGTGGCTGTAAACAGCATCACGGTAAACTGCTTTGGAGTTTTCTTTCCTTGCTGTTTTAATAGTACTAAGAACAATATGCTTCATCTCAGGCCCCATCATATCTATAAGGTTCACAGAAAAGCCGTTTACCGGAAGATTTGCGTATTTTCGAAATTCCCCGATAGCATGAAGAATATTATATTTTGAATCTATATAGACACTCGCTCCACCAAACTGATCCAGGATAGCCTCACTAAGCTGATTGATGAACTTTGTTTTGGAATTAAGCTCAAAAGATGAAGTGCCTGGTTTTTCTTTTTTTTCCGGTACGCTGTGCGACACCCTTGATGAAGAAGAACGCAAAGTTTCTGTCTGCAATCTCTTCCGCGGAAAAATATTTCGATAAATTTTCCATTTCCGGCTGACGTCATCAAAATATTCACGGTGTGTATGAATACTTTCACTTGTGCCTAAAACAAGAAATCCGTTTTCTTTCAGCCCATAATGCAAAACATTCAGCGCTTTCTTCTGAATGGAGGGTTGAAAATAAATCAGTAAATTACGGCATAGAACCAAATCCATTCTATTAAACGGAGGATTTTTAATAACGTTATGCTTTGAAAAGATTACCATACGCCGGATCTTTTCAATTACCTGATAACCTTCTGCCCTGTCTATAAGATATTTTTGTGCAAGATTGGGTGGTACATCAGCAATTATACTCTCAGTATAAATTCCCTTACTACCAATTTCCAAATGCTTTTCAGCTATATCTGTAGCAAAAATTTTCACCTCAACCTGTTGTTTATCCTGGCGCTCCAGTTCATCATTTATAAGCATCGCCAGAGAATAAGCTTCTTCACCGGTACTACAGGCTACATCCCAAACCTTTAAAACATCCCCGTCATTTTTCTTACTTATAAGCTCCGGAATAACATCATCTTCCATTATTTCCCACACCCGGGTATCCCTGAAAAATTTGGTGACCCCTATTAAAAATTCCCTGTAAAGGCAATCAATTTCTTCGGGATTAGATTTTACCAGATAATAATACTCCTCTAAAGAATTACACTTGCACACATTTACCCTGCGGGCCACTCTTCTTGCCAGTGTGGAATATTTATATTCGCTAAAATCAAGCTCGGTTTGCTGATCTACCAGATGTAGAATCTTCTTTAAAGAATGTTCATCGTATTCAATATTATCTTCAGTGTATTTTAACACAGAAGGTGCATTGATAAAATTTTGCAGTTCCTGACCCATTTCATCTATTGGAAGTATATAATCCACCAATCCGGTATTAATAGCGCTTTTGGGCATTCCATCAAATTTGGCTTCTTCCGGGTCCTGCACCATCACCATCCCGTCCTTCTCTTTTATAGCTTTTAGTCCTCGGGTTCCGTCAGTTCCTGTTCCGCTAAGAATTATAGCTATTGCTTTATCTTCTTTAAATTGCGCCAGAGATTCTAAGAATATGTCAATCGGCAGATTTAGTTTCTGATCTTTGGGTTTCTCAAGAAGATGAAATTTATTTTGTTTGACAACAAGGTTATTCACCGGTGGGATTAAATAAATTTTTCCTGGTTCAATCTCCTGCTCGTCTTCAATGTGTTCAATAGGAAGTTTGGCAGTTTTGGATAAAATTTCCCCCATCATACTTTTATAATCCGGAGAAAGATGTTGTATAACCACATAAGCGTTGTTATCTTCTTCAGGAATGCCTGAGAAGAAAGCTTTTAAGGCCTCCAGGCCACCTGCGCTTGCACCTACCGCCACTATACAGAATTCCTCAACGGGATTTTCTGATTTGGGTTGCTGGGAAAGAATATTTTCATTTTTGGTCATGGGTAGTAGTAGTAAAAATTCCGTTACGGGAAATAAAAATCAAAATTAATAGTTAAATGCGAGGTTTTTATACTGTTTCCACACTATTATGACTCTAATTCGTACAAATCTTAAACCCTTTCAGCACTAAAACCCGGATTTAACATCTCGAAATCTTAAATTCTCTTAATGATTAGTTATTAATACCTAAAGTTAGTTAAAAAAATCCCTTCTGAAGAAATAAATTTTTTGAGTATATAAAAATGTTTGCCAGAAGTGAGGAGATTTTATACACAACCTAAGGAAATTTTTACACGCTTACTGCTAAAATTTTCTAGCTGGGAAAAATCGTAACCCTGAAGGAACTTCAAATTCGGTACATTATTGCAGTATTCTGCCATATTAGCAGTTTCCTGTCAGAGCGCGGTATAAATAGGGAAAATTTAGAAAAACAATTTTTTTCGATTTCCCTACCGTCTAACTACAGCATTTAAAGGTTGAAAACTGAATTTTTCTTTATAAAACATTTTTCCAGTAATACCAGGCCAGTCCTGCCTTTTTGGGCTTATCTCAACTGGAAAATTCTCATTTAAAGACCTTTTTTTACCCGGCAAATTTAAAGAGCTATTCCAAATTTTGAAGATTTAATTTATCTTGAAGGGCAAAAAATGCCTATAAAAATTATTAATAACCGGAATGCTCGCACGATGTTTGGGCATAAAGCGTCAAACAAATCGGCGGTAATGCCGTAAAATTAATTAACCAAATAATTTAAAATGAAAGTACTAGTTATCGGAGCAGGAAATATGGGTCTTACTTATGCTGAAGGCATGGCAAAGTCCACAATGCTTAACAGAAGAAATCTAATGATCTTCGACAAGTCAGCAGAAGTATTGACCACTTTAAGCAGTATTGATCATTTTGACGTTTATGATAACATTGAAGATTGCCTTCCACAGGCCGATGTGGTTTTCCTGGCTGTAAAGCCTTACCACTGCGAAGATCTTTTTAAAGAAATAGAATCCTATGTGAATAATGAGCAAATTTATGTCTCTTTAATGGCCGGGGTTACTATAAAGAAGATTCAGGATGGCCTGGGGGTAAAAAAGGTTGTACGCTCAATGCCAAATTTACCGGCACAGGTAGGAAAAGGCGTTACTTCCTACACGGCTGCAGAAGAAGTTTCCCGTGTGGAACTTCTTATGGTAAGAAACCTCCTGGATACTACCGGTGAGTCCATTAAAGTTAAAAATGAAAACTTTATAGATGCCTCAACAGGTATTTCGGGTAGTGGACCTGCCTACGTATTCTATTTCATGCAATCTATGCTGGAAGCAGCCTTAAAAATGGGATTCTCACAGCATGACTCCAAGGTACTGGTAAGCCGCACTTTTGAAGGAGCTGTAGAGCTATTCAATCAGTCAGACCTTTCACCAACAACCTGGATGGAAAGAGTTGCCTCTAAAGGAGGAACCACACGTGCCGCACTGGATTCCATGGAGGATAATAATATAAAGGAACTCATAAAGGATGCGGCGTATGCTGCCTTTGACAGAGCTGTTGAGTTAGGAAAAGAAAAATAAAAACTTATCTGTAAAACGAATAAAATGGATAAAAAGAGAATAGTGGTAAAGGTTGGAACTAACGTAATGACCAACAAAGATAACAGGATTGTGGGTCACGTTCTTAAAAATCTTGTTAGGCAAATAGCCACTCTTTATGAACAGGATGTGCTTGTTGTACTTGTTTCATCGGGTTCAGCAATTGCCGGAAAAGAAATTCTTGGTGAGATTGCCATTACTGAAGCTTCTAAAAGAAGACAGGTATTTTCTTCAGTTGGCCAACCACGTATGATGCGTCATTATTACAGTATTTTCCATGATTACGGAATGCGCTGCGCACAGGTACTGGCTACAAAAAGAGATTTTAGTCCGGGTATTCACCGTGAAAACATGATTAACTGTTATGAATCTCTTCTTTCTGAAGGAATTATTCCTATTGCAAATGAAGATGATGCGGTTTCAGTAACCATGTCTATGTTTTCAGATAATGATGAATTAGCCAGCCTGGTTGCAGAGCTAATTGGTGCTGATTCTTTAATTATTTTAAGTGACACGGATGGATTATATACAGGACATCCAGATCATGATGAGTCAGAGAAACTGAATAAAGTTCAGGTGGATCAAAATGTTGAGAAATACGTTCAGGAATCTGGAAAAGGTGAAGGCGAAGGTCGCGGCGGAATGGAGTCCAAAATTAAGATTGCCAAAAGCACCGCTTCCAAGAATATTACCACATATATCGCAAATGGTAAAAATCCAAATGCGATCCTGGATATTATGGACGGAAAACCTGTGGGTACAAAATTTACCCAGTAAGAACAAATCAAAAAAATTGAATTAATATGAAACTTTTAAAAACAGAGACTAAAAATAATGTGCTTAAATCCATGATGCAGATTCTGGATAAAAGGCGCAACGAAATAATTGAAGCCAACAAGAAAGATCTTGACGCCTTTAGTAAAGACGATCAGGCCATGTATGATCGATTGATCGTGGATGAAAAAAAGGTAGATGGCATGATCCAGTCTGTAAAGGAAGTAATGGAGCAGGATGATCCTGTAGGACAAGTGATAGAGCACCGTCAACTGGATACCGGGCTTGATATTACCAATAAAACGGCACCGTTCGGAAATATCATGATTATTTATGAATCCCGTCCTGATGTTACTATTGAAGCTTCAGTACTTGCCTTTAAAGCCAATAATAAGATTTTTCTTAAAGGTGGTAAGGAAGCTATAAATTCCAATAAAATCTTGGAAGAATGCTGGCATGAGGCGCTTAAGGAAAATAGCCTTGGAAATGAATGGATCAAATTGCTCCATATGAGCAGAACCGAGACTCAGGAATTTCTCAAAAATCCGCCGGAGCAACTAGATCTTATCGTACCACGTGGTGGCGAAAGACTTATTGCTTTTGTAAAAGAGCATGCTACGGGAGCAGTATTGGTAAGTGGTAGAGGAAATAATTTCCTTTATATTTCTGAAAATGCCGACTTTGAAACTGCTAAAAAGGTAATCCTTAATGCTAAAACTGATAAGATTTCCGGGTGTAATGCACTGGACAAAGTTTTAGTGGATAAAAATCTTCCGCAGTACGAAGAACGAATTAAAGAACTCGTTAAGTTTATGGTAGATCATGAAGTTGAGGTGCTCGTTGACGAAGAAGTTTCAAAAATTGCCACTTCACAGTCTAAAGTTCCTTCTGAAGATACCTGGTATGAAGAATTCCTTGCCATGAAAATGGTTATTGGAAGTATTGACGGACTTGACGCGGTAATTGAAAAAATCAATAAATATTCCGGGGGACACTCAGCATCCATAATTACTAAAGATAAAGAGGAAGCGCTGAAATTTATGGAGCAGATAGATAGTGCTGCTGTTTATCATAACGCTTCTACCCGTTTCACCGATGGAGGACAAATGGGTGTTGGTGCAGAGCTGGCAATTAGTACAGACAAGCTTCACCACCGTGGGCCACTTGGATTAAAACAATTGGTTACCAATAAATATTATGTATTAGGAGAAGGCCACATAAGGGCATAATTCCTCTTACTCTTAAAGATGAAAGCCGTCCGGAAATATTCCGGACGGCTTTTTTATTTGGTATCTTCTAATCTTCTTATAAAACCTCTTAAAATTTAATTCAAGGTATTGTTGCAGGCAAGGCTGGTTTATTTCAAAAACTTTTAATCAGATTATTAAAAAATCAGGATACATGTTCAGGTTAACTTAGGATGAGCTTTTTGGTTAGCCTCTTTCTTTCTATGATCCCGATAAACAATTAATATTTTATAATTTTTACAGGATCAGTTTTAAAACCTGAACCTCTGATTATTAGAATATAAATACCCCTGAACTCACGCCCCAGGTTTATATGATGATTATTTTTTCCTTCAGAAAGTTTAATATCATCCTTCAGGATGCGTCTTCCAATAAGGCTGTAAACCTCAACGGAAACTTTTTCCTTTCCTGCTGAAATAATTTCCAGATTCACCGGCCCTCTTGTGGGGTTAGGAAAAGCCTTTACTTCCTGTATAACAATCGGCTCTTCGTTACAATTTCCCAAAGTGGCACCTTTTCTTAAAAATGTAGGGACTGCTACTCTGGGTAGACACAGAGACCTTCCCCTGTAACAAATTTGCACCTTATCTTGCCTCAGTTTATTTCCACAGGATATATTCTCTACATCTACGATTACACTCCCTTGGGTACTACATCCATTTTCATCTGTAACTTCCAGGGTATAAGTAGTGGTTTCTGCTGGTGATACTTCAATTGTTCTGGTGGTTTCACCGGTACTCCATAAATAGTTATAATTCCCGGAGCCCCCGGTAATTTTCTCCGGATCCAGTTTTACAGGTTCATCATCATAGCCCAGGTAATATGTCTGGTTCTCTGGCATTTCAACTATAATAACGTCATATTCTTCAACGGTAAATTCTGCTGTGGCTGTATTTCCTAAAGCATCCTCGACTTCTACGGAATAAGTGCCTGCACCTAAACCAGTAATTGTTTTGGTATTTTCCCCATTGCTCCAGTTAAAAGTGTATGGAGCTACTCCGCCTTCAATATTTGCTGTTAATGTTCCAGTTTCGGCACCATTACAAATATTCCCCTGCCCTTCAACAGAAACTGACAGCGCTTCTAACTGAAGCCTCACCGATACCGGAAAATGATCTGATGCAGTATAGGTATAATCACTGTTGTAAAATTCATAATGCACCCTGGCAGAACCTTCAATATAGTTCCCATCAAGCTCATCAGTAACGGTAATATGATCTATTACATCATTATTAAAAGCATAAGACCTGTACCCCTGCTCACTTAAAACAGCTGTTAGCACGGTGTAATCTTCTGCGTCATTCACATATTCCACATAGCTGGAAACAGTAGTACTTATATCGGCTACAGTTTCATCCACATCATCATTATAATCGCCAAGAATCATTACTTGCTCATTGGCATAATTAGAGTCTAAAGAATCTTTCAATACTTCTACATCATATTTTCTCATTTCATACCTGTTAAGAGGGCCTGCACTACTGTTAGCCCTGGCATGAAGCGCAATAAAATTGATATTGCTTGTTGTGCCGTTTATACTAACTTCTGCATTCATAAGAAAGGGTAATCTTCCACTGGCATAAAAACGATCTACATCGGCAGGATAATCAGTCAGTAGTCCGGAATCACTTCCGTCGTAAAATGGATGAAGTGACTTAAACATTGCTCTTGTTGAATTTACCGATACGGTTTCAGTTTTGTAAACAAATCCTACTTTTTGACCGCCCGGACTATCGGGATATGAGGTAGCATCGGAAAGAATATAATCATACCCCGACATTTCTGATATCATTTCATCAAAAAGCACTTCATCTGAAATTTCCTGAACCGCAATTACATCGGCATCCAGGCCAAGAAGAATTTCCTTTACCGCTTCCTTTTGAACCTCATCTGAATTTTCACTGGAAGCAGCAGGGGAATTTGCTTCGTCCCCAAACCACTCGATATTCCAGGTAACAGCGTCAAAAGTTAGGTCTCTGGAAATATCAGATCCGGGATAGGTGGGATTAAATTCTTCGGCACAAGGTAAATCTTCTTCATTTCGGGGAAGCAACTGAGTGATATCATTGTACCTTCCTACCACGCCAATAACTTCAGCGCAGGTTTCCGGCTGGGTTTTACCAACCAGGTCTTCCACGTCACCATCAATACGCAACTCGCCCGTACCGCTTTCATCTGAAACCTGATAATTGGCATTTCCGAAGAATAACTGCCCCGGTTCAGGAAAAATCATATCGCTGATTTGCACCAGTTCACCACGGTGGTCATCAAGTTCTGCCAAAGTAATACTTACCGGCTCTATAGGATTTTCAGACACGCCTAAATATTCAACAGACTCCACGTCTGATATCTGTATCAATTCGTTATAAACTGCCCGAACTCCTGTAACTTTCAGGCTGTCACCAATCTCATAAAGCCCTTCTTCAGTAACCAAATCGCCAAAAATTGCAATTCCGGCGGTGTCATCTTGTATATAAGCAGTATTTCCAAGCTGGTCAGACACGCTAAGGGTTCCTTCAACAATAACCCTTGTTCCAAGGCTAATGGCCCTTGCTTCTGCTATTGGAATTGGTTCGGTTATTTCAGGTTCCGGCTCGGGCTCTACAGGCCCTGACCCGAAAGACTGGTTAGTATTAATTTCTCCAAAAGTGCTGGCAAGTGCTTCCTGCCAGGAAAAATCATCATAATTTGTTCCTGTTCCCTCCAACTGCAAAGAATAACCAGCAGGGGTAGAACCGGTTTCCTCCACTCCAATATCTATACTCTCCATTCCGGCAGCAGGACCTTCAACAGGGGTAAATGTTCCTTCATAGCTTAAAAACTGAAGTACATTTCCTTCGGCATCTACCAAAGCAAGCCCATCAGGACTTCCATTTTGAAGCCCTTCTATTAAAAAGTCCAAAGTTCCAAAGCCATTGTCCAGGTTTGGAATAATTCCGCTAAGCGCTTCAGTATGATAATCATTTAGCTGACTGCTGGAGCCGTTGTAAAGAATAATGCTGAAACCCTCAAGGTCTGTTCCGGCAGTACCGGCAATTTCCACACCTTCATTAGTATCACTGCTGGCATTGTCATAATGCAATTCGTTGATAAAAAGAACAGGATCAGGCGAAATAAATGTTTGCCCTGTATTTACTTCTCCAAAAGTACTGGCAGCTTCCGGTGCCCAGGTAAAATCTGAATAGTAACTGCCTTCCCCGCTTAACTGAAGTGAATATCCCACAGGAGTACTACCACTTTCTTCCACGCCAATATCTGTACTTTCTATCCCGACGGCAGGGCCTTCAACAGGGGTAAAAGTTCCTTCATAACTTAGGAACTGAATAACATCCCCTTCCGGATTAATCAATGCCAGTCCATCAGGACTTCCATTTTGAATCCCTTCAATAGCAAAGTCCAATGTTCCGAAACCATTTTGCTGATTAGAAAAAGTTCCGCTAAGAGTAATTGTTTCATAAGAATTTAACTGGCTGGAAGATCCATTATACAATAGAATGGAATAGCCATCCAGGTTTGTTCCGGCTATTCCGGCCAACTCCACACCTTCCCCGGAATCTGAACCTGCATTGTCATAATGTAATTCGTTGATAAAAACCACTCCTTCTGCGGGAGAAGGTTCCGGTTCTGGCTCTGGTTCTGGTTCTGGATCAGGATCGATAACTTCACCGCCAAAATCCTGGTTTGTATTAATTGCACCAAAGGTATTTTCCAAAGGATCCTGCCAGGTAAAGGCAGTATAGTCCCGACCTTCTCCACCTAACTGCAGAGAAAATCCAACTGGTGTAGAACCTGTTTCTTCCACTCCAATATCTTCACTGGTTAAACCTGAAGCCGCCCCGTTAAGAGCAGTTATTGTGCCTTCATAACTTAAAAACTGTACAACATTTCCTTCATTATCTACAAGGGCTACACCATCGGGAGAACCATTTTGAATACTTCCGCCAGAAAATTCCACTGTTCCATAGCCTCCCTGTAAACCGGGAATTATCCCCTCCAGGGCAATATTCCCATAGGTTTGAGAATCGTTGCCGTTATAAAACTCTATAATCCATCCGGAAAGATCTGTTCCGGCGGGACCGGCCAGTTCTATTGCCTCGCCAGTATCCCCGCCGTCATTATCATAATGAATTTCATTAATAAAAACCGACTGTGCCGATACGAAATTCAGAAAAAAGATGAAGCATATAAATATGCCCCGGAATTGTAATTTTTGCTTCATGGTTAAAGGTTTTGATTATGTGCAAGAAACAACAATAATGGTAGGATCCCATTACCATTTTATTAACAGCATGTTAACAGAGAGTAACTTATTACTTTTATTGAAGAGGTTGTAACTTTCTGCCAAAAATCAGGACTCATATATAAATAAATCAAGTAATGAAGAAAATTTTTTATGCTATTGCAGCTTCAATTGCACTATATGGCTGTAAAACCACACAAAGCACAATTACAGAAGAACCTCCAATTGTTACCAATCTGGACCTTGTTAATGTAGATAATGACCGCGTAATGGTTAGCGTTGATCCTCCTGATCTTTCCACGGAAGAAACCGTTTTTTATATTCCCAAAACCGTACCTGGAACCTACTCTACCTCAAATTACGGCCAATATGCCGAAGATTTTAAGGCCCTGGACAGTAAAGGAAATGAACTGGAAGTAATTAAAATTGATGAGAACAGCTGGAGGATTCCAAATGCAAAGAAACTGGATAAGGTTACCTACCTTATTAATGACACTTTTGATATTGAAGGGGAAGGCGGAATTTATTCCATGGCCGGAACCAATATTCTGGAAGACGAGAATTTTCTTCTAAATTTACACGGATTTGTAGGCTACTTTCAAAACATGGAAGAGAAGAAATATCGTGTTGAAATATTAAGACCTTCAGATCTTATCGCAGGAAGTTCATTGAATGTAGATGAAACACTCGACTCAGAAATTGCCAATGCCAAAACAGATGTTTATAATCTGAACAGGTATTTTGAGGTTACCGATAATCCAATTATGTACGCTGAACCCGACACTACCAGTTTCATGGTAGATAACATGAGGGTACTTATTAACGTATATTCTCCAAATGACAAACACTCGGCGCAAAGCATGAAACCGGCCATGGAGAAAATGATTAAAGCTCAAAAAGATTTCCTTGGGGACATCAATAACACCGATAAATATGCAATTATCGTATATCTTTCTGCAACTCCGGGGCAGGAAGATGCCGGTAATTTTGGAGCACTCGAGCACCATACTTCTACAGTAGTGGTAATGCCGGAAACCATGGAACAGGAAGCGCTAAACGAAAGCATGACTGATATTGTCTCCCACGAGTTCTTCCATATTATCACTCCGCTTGGGGTCCATTCCAATGAAATCCATTACTTCGATTACAACAATCCTAAAATGTCTGAACATCTTTGGATGTATGAAGGAGTAACCGAATATTTTGCCAATCTTTTTCAGGTAAATCAGGGGCTTATTGATAACCAGGATTTTTATGACAGAATAAATGAGAAAATCAATACCGCCAAAAGGTTTGATGACAACATGTCTTTCACCGTAATGAGTGAAAATATTTTAGAAGATGCTTATAAGGACAGTTATTATAATGTTTACCAAAAAGGAGCTTTAATAGGCATGGCTTTGGATATTAGACTAAGAGAGCTCAGCGACGGCCAAATGGGAATTCTGGACTTGATGAAAAAATTAACAGAACGGTATGGCAAAAATAAACCTTTTGAAGACGAGGAATTAATTCCTGCAATTGTAGAGCTTACTTATCCTGAAATACAGGAGTTTTTTGATACCTACGTAAGTGGAACTACTCCCATTCCTTACGATAGCTTTTTTGAAAAAGTAGGGCTGGAACTAAGGGAAGATCAGGTGCCGGTAGATTATTTATTGAAAGATCAATCTACCCCATACATCACAGTAAACGCTTCAGGAAGTATACTGGTAAGGAATGATATTGAACTTAATACATTTTTTACAGATTTAGGCCTGCAGGGTGGAGATGTAATAAGAGAAATTAATAGTGTTGCCTATACCCGTGAAAATATATACGATCTTGTTATGGCCTCCCAAAACTGGAACGAGGGTGACCAGATTGAAGTTAAAATAACCCGAAACGGAGAAGACATGGTTTTGGAAGGCCCTATGGTAGCCGCAAAAGCTCCCGGAATGAGGTTAACTGAAATCCCCAGTGCCGGCAGCCAACAAATTGAACTGCGACATACCTGGTTAAAATCTTAAATTAAGAAGCAAGAATTTTAAGCGGTTGTCTAAAAAGTAATTAAAATCGTTATTCTTAACCTGCCTGACAGGCAAGGCAGGTTTTTCAGGATCTCCATCTATTCATAACCAAATATGTGAGATCCTGAAACCAGAGAGTGACAAAAACATGCTTTTTAGACAACCGCTTTTTTTATTTTATTTATCAGCGTAAATCTCCTAAATTGAGGACTTTTACTAACCAACTTTAGACATTACGCTGCCAAATGGAAATCCCTATTTTACAGGACATTGTTGTGATATTAGGATTATCTATATTGATAATCCTTGCCTTCCAGAAAATAAAAGTTCCTTCTATACTGGGATTTTTACTTGCGGGAATTATTGCAGGCCCCCATGCTTTCAATTTAATTAGCTCCAGCCACGAGGTAGAACTGCTTTCAGAAATAGGGATTATTTTTCTGCTATTTGTTATTGGAATTGAACTTTCACTAAAAGGACTGGCTTCTATAAAGAACACGGTTATTCTTGGAGGAGGATTACAGGTGGGCGGCACCATACTTTTCACCGCCCTTGTAGCCATGTTTTTTGGTTTACCTTTAAATACTTCAATTTTCCTGGGCTTTTTATTTTCACTCAGTAGTACCGCTATAGTTTTAAAGCTATTACAGGAAAAAGGAGAAATTACTGCACCACATGGGCGCATAGCAGTGGCCATACTAATCTTCCAGGATATTATAGTGGTGCCTATGATGCTGTTTACTCCCCTTTTGGCGGGGAAATCCAATAATATCCTGGAAACAATCGGCATTCTTACAGGAAAGGTTATCCTGGTGGGAATAGTAATATTTCTGCTGGCAAAATATGTAGTTCCCAAGGTTTTCCGGTGGGTGGTAAAAACAAAAAATCAGGAGTTATTTATTCTTACCGTTGTGGTATTTTGTTTTGCCATAGCCTGGCTTACCTCCTCTGTTGGACTATCCCTGGCATTAGGTGCTTTTTTTGCCGGACTTATTATTTCTGAAAGTGATTATAGCCACCAGGCTACTGCCAATGTGCTGCCATTTAGGGAGATCTTTATCAGTTTCTTCTTCATTTCAGTA
This sequence comes from Autumnicola musiva, assembly GCF_031846585.1. Classification (NCBI taxonomy): domain Bacteria; kingdom Pseudomonadati; phylum Bacteroidota; class Flavobacteriia; order Flavobacteriales; family Flavobacteriaceae; genus Autumnicola; species Autumnicola musiva. The sequence continues at coordinate 131,869 of NZ_JAVRHK010000009.1, read as the reverse complement.
GGAACGCTGCTGGACCTGAAGTTCTTCTTTAATAATTTACTTTACATATTCTTACTGGTAATTGGAGTGGTACTATTAAAAATGGTAGTTATTGGCATCACCACGCTTATTCTTAAGTACAAACCGCGAACAATTTTTATGACTGTATTCAGTCTTTTCCAGGTTGGGGAATTTTCGCTACTTCTTTCAGGAGTTGGGGTAGATAATGGCCTTATTCCGCAGAATATTTATCAGTATTTTTTGGCAATTTCCATTATAAGTATGGGATTAACGCCATTTCTAATCTCCTATTCCACCAAACTAACTTACGCTTTATTACAGGCACCAATTTCTTCCGCAGTAAGAAAGAGAATGAACGCGATGAGAAAAACCGCCGAAAAAGAAGAAGTTTCGCAAGAGAACCTGCAGGACCACCTGGTTATTATAGGCTATGGAATAAACGGAGGGAACATTGCCAAGGCCGCAAAAAATGCCAATATCCCTTATATCATTGTAGATATGGAACCGGAATCTTTTGAAAAAGCAAAAGCCAAAGGAGAGCCGGTTGTTTTTGGAGATGCCACAAATGCCACCATTCTTAAACATATTCATGTACAGGAAGCACGGGTGGTGGTAATAGCAATATCAGATCCTAACGCCACAAAAAAGATTATTAGTAGTATCAGGTTATTTACGCAAACCGCCTTCATTATTGTAAGAACAAGATATGTAAGGGAAATTGAAGAAAGCATTCGTCTTGGGGCAGATGAAGTAATACCCGAAGAATTTGAAACTTCCATAGAAATTTTCACACGTGTCCTGAAGAAATATCTTGTGCCATTTAATGAAATTCAGGAATTTACAGATGGGATACGTTCTTCAGATTATGCCATGCTTACGGCCATTAAAGGTAAGCCTCACAATCCCAATTTGCAGCACCTGAATATTCCAAATAAAGAAATTGCCACAATTAGCGTGAAACAAAACAATAAATCTATTGTTGGCAAAACAATTGAGAAATCGGGAATGGGAAAAAACTACCGGGTGACGGTACTTGCCATTAAAAGAAAAAACAGATATTTAACCGAAATTTCTCCTTCTACTATTATTAAGCAGGACGATTTACTTTATTTATTTGGAAATCCTATTAACATTAGTCATCTCAATAAGATTCTTTCATCTTAAGTTAACAATACCCAAAACCGGAAACTAACCTGTTTTTCATAAAGCACCTAATTTGTATATTGTTTTCTAAAAGACCGGCGCTTAACCAAAACAATATTTATGTCTGTTTTACCTAACAATATGCTCCGATACCGGAAGTTTATCAGTTTTATGCTGAAGTACTGGCATAGTGACCTCTTTCGCAGTACTGCTTCCCAGGTTACGAACAATAAAGAAGGCCAGGAGAATGAAGATTTTGACCAGACCCCTGAAGAACTTGTAGAAGATCTAAAAAGGATGGGGCCTACATATATAAAATTAGGACAACTTCTTTCAACCCGGCCCGATTTGCTTCCTGATGCCTACCTGCAGGAACTGGCTACTTTACAGGATGATGTGCCGCCTATTTCTTATAAAGAAGTACACCACATTGTAGAAGAAGAACTGGGTACCCGAATTTCCAAAGCTTTTGGTTCTTTTGAAGAAAAACCACTGGCAAGTGCTTCTATAGGTCAGGTGCATTATGCTACTTTAAGATCCGGCCAGCCTGTGGCGGTAAAAGTGCAGCGCCCGGGAATAAGGTTAAAATTTCTTGAAGATCTGGATACCTTGCGTGAGCTTGCCGGCTTAGCCGTTAAGCATACCGAGATGGCCAGGAGATATTCTTTTGATCAAGTCCTGGAAGAATTAAGGCGAATATTACTACAGGAATTAGATTATAACCGTGAGGCGAAAAACCTGGAAACCCTTGGGCAAAATTTAAAAAAATACAGGCACCTTGTTGTTCCGCAACCCATAAATGATTATTGTACAGGCAAGGTTCTAACCATGGAATACATCCAGGGCAAGAAGATTACCTCACTTTCCCCGTTAAAGCAGCTCGAGGTAGATTATAGTCCGCTGGCAGATGAACTGGTACAGGCATATTTACAACAAATCATTATTGACGGGTTTGTTCATGCCGATCCGCATCCCGGGAATGTGCAATTTACCGCAAATGATAAAATTGCCCTTATAGATCTGGGGATGGTAGCAAAATTCACTCTCCAAATGCAGGAATATATCCTGCAGTTACTCATTTCTATAAGTACCACAAATGGTTCGGAAACTGCGAATATTTTGCTCAAAATGAGCAAATACGATGAACTTGCCGATATTGAAATTTTTCAAAAGACCATCAGTGATCTCATTATGGATAGTGAGCATAGCACTGCCAAAGATTTGCAAACAGGCAGGCTGCTTATTCAGCTTAACAGGCTTGCAGCAGAATGTGGTATTCATCTTCCTGTGGAAATTAATATACTCGGCAAAATCCTGCTGAACATGGACCAGCTGGTGGCTATTCTCGATCCTGATTTTGACCTGAAAAAAGCCATACAAAAGCATGTTCAGAAAATTATGCGTACCAAAGCTTATGAAGAATTAAAGCCGGAAAATTTCTTTTCCATGCTTCTTGAATCCAAGAAACTGGCTGAAAATATGCCGGAACGTCTAAATAAAATTTCTGAAAATCTTGCCAACAACGAGCTGAAAATACATGTTGATGCCATTGATGAAAAACGTGTAACGGACGGTTTTCAAAAGGTAGCCAACAGAATAACGCTGGGGCTCATTATAGCGGCTACTATTATAGGTGCCGCCATGCTTATGCAGGTACCTTCAGAATTTAACATTTTTGGCTATCCGGGGCTGGCAATAATCCTTTTTGTTCTGGCCGCAGGCGGTGGGATAATATTAAGCTACATCATAATCTTTAAAGATGAAAGCTGAATAATTAAGAAGTAGTTGATCTTTATATTCGCGCTTGTGTGTTACTTGGAATAGAAGTATTTTTCGCTCTAAATCTAAAATCTATTTAAATGAAGAACCTTGCAAGTCTGTTTCTGCTTTTTTTATCTATTACCTCTTTCGCCCAAAATATAGAAATTCCAAAGGATACCACTGTAGTAACTGAACACTCGGTAAGGATTAAAGGCCAAAATATAGATTATTCTGCCACTACGGGAATGCAGCCGGTTTGGAATGAGGATGGTGAACCAATTGCCAGCCTCTACTACACCTATTATAAAAGAAGCGATGTAAAAAATACCGAAGACAGGCCTTTAGTTATATCTTTTAACGGCGGCCCCGGTTCAGCTTCTGTATGGATGCATATCGCCTACACCGGCCCACGTGTTTTAAAAATTGATGATGAAGGTTTTCCCGTTCAGCCTTATGGAATAGAGGAAAACCCGTATTCAATTTTAGATGTGGCAGATATTGTATATGTTAATCCGGTAAATACAGGTTATTCAAGACCAATTCCAGATGCTGACGGAAAAGTGGACCGGGAGAAATTCTTCGGAGTAAATGCTGATATTTCTTACCTGGCAGAATGGACAAACACATTTGTTACCAGAAACAGCCGTTGGCTATCCCCCAAGTACCTCATAGGTGAAAGTTATGGTACCACAAGAGTGTCCGGGCTTGCACTGGAACTACAAAACAGCCAGTGGATGTATTTGAACGGAGTTATTCTTGTATCTCCTACAGAATTAGGAATAGAGCGGGAAGGCCCTGTGGAAGTAGCCAATCGCCTGCCCTATTTTACCGCTGCTGCGTGGTACCACAAAGCCCTGCCTGACAGACTTCAAAACCGTGATCTGGAAGAATTATTACCTGAAGTGGAAGCTTATGCCATTAATGAAGTACTTCCCGTACTTGTAAAAGGAGGTTTTGCAGAAGAATCTAACAGAAAGGAGATTGCAGCACAAATGGCAGAATATTCAGGAATATCAGAAGAGATAATCCTTCAGAATAATCTGGAAGTACCAATCAGGTATTTCTGGAAAGAATTGTTAAGGAATAAATCCGGCTATACCATTGGCCGTCTGGATTCACGATATTTAGGTTTAGATGAAAAAGAAGCGGGAGATTCACCAGATTATAATGCGGAACTTACTTCCTGGTTACATTCCTTTACTCCGGCAATTAATCATTATTTACGTGAAGAGCTAAATTTTAAAACCGATTTAAAATATTTCATGTTTGGCCCTGTACATCCCTGGGACAGGACGGGAAATAATTCTGGTGATAACCTTAGACAGGCCATGGCACAAAATCCAAATCTGGATGTAATGATCCAGTCCGGCTACTTTGATGGTGCCACGACCTATTTTAATGCTAAATATTCCCTGTGGCAAATTGACCCAAGTGGTAAGATGAAAGACAGGCTAAATTTTAAAGGATACCGCAGCGGGCACATGATGTATCTTCGAAATGAAGACCTTCAAAATGCAAATGACGATATTCGGGAGTTTATTCAGAAGACACTTCCTACGGAAGGAGCATCTGCTAAATATTGATGAGCATGGCGCAACCTTTTTGGGTTCAAAGCATCTATAAGGAAATAACAAAAACCTAATTATGAAAAGATTGCTTAGCCTAATGACTATTCTTGTTCTATTTTCCTGCTCTAATGATGATAACAATATAATGCCAAACGGTGAGGAAATACTTGGAGTTTGGGAAAAAACTTATGAAATAAGTAATGAAGATTATCCCGATCTGGAAGACGAAGATTATGATTATGTACGGCAGTTTGAATTTTTGGATGATGAAACTTTTGAAAGTTACACCTTCTTAAGAAACACCAGTACCAATACTATTGAAGGTTATAGTATGCAAATGAAAGGTACTTTTACTACTGAAGGTAATCGCATGAATTTAATTTATGATCAATGGAATTCTAACACTGAAGCTTCAGAATTTGTAAGCCTTGATGAACTGGAATTAATCCAGGAAGATGTAGAATGGAGTTGTGATTTTTCAATAGATAAAGAAGAATTGTTATTCGATTTTGATCCTTGTGGGCCTTTAGAAAATTGTGTAGGTGAAATAACTTTAGAGCGTGTTATTAAAGCTCTATAACATAAAACGATTCACGGTCCGAAAAAAAAGTGCACCTCTAAAAATGGCAATTATCAATACTATATAATATAAAACCTCACAAGTTTTAAAAACCTGTGAGGTTTGATAAAATAAATTTACTGAAGAAGATGGTTTTTCAGCTCATCATAATCACTAATCTGGTGAGTTTTTTTCTTTTTATCCAAAATGCTATCAATTACCGCCGGAATTTGAACTTTTTGTTCTATTACACTTTCAACAGTTTCCATAAATTTTACAGGATGTGCTGTTTCCAGGAATGTTCCGTGATAATCCTGCCGGTGCTTTAAAAACTCCTGAAGTCCAAGATATCCCACCGCACCATGTGGATCCATGGTATAACCTGTTTTTTGATGAACTTCTTTAATGGCCATTTTAGTGGCAAGATCATCAAAACTGTAAGAAGAAAGGTGCTTCTTCAGGTTTCCAAATTTATTCTCAAATATTTCCAGCACCCTTACAAAATTACTGGGGTTACCAACATCCATTGCATTGGAAATGGTTTGCACACTGTTTCTAGGTTCATAATTACCATTTGTAAGATAGCGTGTTACCACATTATTGGCATTATTAGAAGCCACAAAATGGTCTATGGGCAGCCCCATTTCCTTTGCCAGTATACCTGCACAAATATTCCCAAAATTTCCACTGGGTACCGAAAATACCAATTTTCGGCCTTTATCTTTTAACTGCCTGTATGCAAGAAAATAATAAAACATTTGCGGAAGCCATCTCGCCACGTTGATGGAATTTGCTGAAGTAAGTGGTCTTTTCTGCTGAATCTCATCATCAAGAAATGCCCTCTTCACCATGTCCTGACATTCATCAAAAGCACCGTTTACTTCAAGCGCCGTGACATTTTGCCCCAAAGTGGTAAGCTGTTTTTCCTGAATTTCACTCACTTTTCCTTTAGGATACAGGATTACCACATCAATTCCTTCAACTCCCAAAAATCCATTAGCCACCGCACCTCCTGTATCTCCGGAGGTGGCTACAAGCACAGTAAGCTTTTCTATTTTGCCTTTTTCAACAAAATAGCCCAGGCTACCTGCCATAAATCTTGCTCCCACATCTTTAAACGCCAATGTTGGCCCATGAAAAAGTTCCAGACTGCTGATGTTCTCTTCTACCGGCACCACAGGAAAATCAAAATCCAGAGTATGAGCGAGAATATCTTTAAGTCTCTTCTCCGGAATTTCCTCTCCCACATAATTTTTAATGGCTTCAAAAGCAACTTCTGTTTTACTAAGGGAACCTATCTGCTCAAAAAAACTTTTTGGCAGTTTACCTATTTTCTCAGGGAAGTACAAACCTTTATCGGGAGCCAGCCCACGAACTACTGCATGTTCAAAATTTGCCTTATGCTCCCTGTTGTTTAAACTGAAATAATTCATGATAATATTTTTATTCCTTCCTTATTTATTTCAGAAAGATGTAGTTCAAAATCTATGTCTTTGGATTTGTAAAAATCCCGTATGGCCGTTCTTACTTTTTCAGCATTTTTATCGCCTCTGCACATGCCATAAACAGAGGGCCCCGAACCTGAAATTCCAAATCCAAGTGCTCCGTTTTCCACAGCAATTTTCTTCAGCTCATCAAAATAAGGAATAAGAATAGACCTTACCGGTTCCACAATATTATCCTGAAGGCTGCGGCCTAAGAGACCATAATTTTCAGTATAAAGTGCACTTACCAATGCCCCCAGGTTACCCCACTGGCTAATCGCTTTTTTCAGGCTTACACTTTGTCTTAGAATTGATCTTGAATCTTTGGTTTTAATTTCAATAAGCGGATGCAATACCACTACGCGGAGTTCTTCCGGGGTGGGTAGTTTAAGCACCTCCAACGGCTCATAGCTTCTTACAAGGCTAAAGCCACCCAAAAGTGCCGGCGCTACATTATCGGCATGTGCATTGCCGCTAGCCAGCCGTTCTCCTTCCATTGCAAAAGGAATTAATTCCATATTACTGAAGGGATCTCCTAAAATTTTATTAACCCCAAAAACAGCGCCTGCAGCACTGGCTGCACTACTGCCAATCCCACTACCAGCCTTAATTTTTTTATCAATTTCTATATCAAAACCCTTTAAACTGCCCACGGCCGCAAGAAGGGCTTTAACAGCCACACCGGCCACGTTCTTATCGGCTTCCAAAGGTAAATCCTGGCCGGTAATTTTGGTTATCCTAACCTGGTTTAGATCATTCTGCCTGATAGTCATTTCATCACCAACATTGTCCAGGCAACATCCCAGCACATCGAATCCGCAGGATAAATTTGCCACCGTAGCAGGAGAAAATATTTTTATCTGCTCCATAACTATTTTTTTCCTATTCGTATCACATCGGCAAAAATCCCTGATGCCGTAACTTCAGCTCCGGCACCTGCTCCTTTAACAATAAGTGGCTGTTCGCTGTAACGATCTGTAAAAAACAGCACAATATTGTCACTCCCGCTAAGATTATAGAACGGATGATCGGCTCCTACTTCCTGTAGGCCAACTTTGGCTTTTCCATTTTCCAGTTGGGCCACATATTTCAATTGCGCGTTGTTTTGTTCTGCACTGTTGAATATTTCCTGAAATTTAGATTCATCCTGCTTCAGAAGTTTGAAAAACTCCTCATTATTTTCTGAATTCAGGCTTTCTTCAGATAGAAAATCTTCGCGTTCTATATCTTCAAGTTCCATTTCCTTTCCACTTTCCCGGGCAAGAATGAGGATTTTTCGTGCTACATCTACTCCACTTAGATCTATTTTGGGATCGGGCTCAGTATATCCCTGCTCCATGGCCATTTCTACTGTTTTATAAAAAGGATCTTTAGCTTTATAAGTGTTGAACACAAAATTAAGGCTGCCTGAAAGTACCGCCTGGATCTTTTGAATACGATCTCCGGAAGCCATCAGGTTTTTCAACGTATCGATAATTGGCAATCCTGCACCAACATTAGTTTCGTAAAGAAAAGAAGCTCCATATTCCCGGGCGAGATTTTGCAGTTGCTGATAATTGACAAAATCGTCGGCACAGGCAATTTTATTACAGGTCACCACCGAAATTGAATTTGCCAGATATTCTTTATACCATGATGCGATTTCGGCACTGGCTGTATTATCTACAAAAATGCTGTTGCGCAAATTCAGTTTATTCACTTTATCAAAAAACTCCTGCTTATTTGCCTGATCACCGCTTTCCAGATGTTCCTGCCATTTTCCTAGGTCTATGCCGTCTTCATTAAAATACATTTTTCGGGAATTGGAAAGTCCCAGAACCCTTACCTTCAGCCTTAATTTTTCGAGCAGGTAATTTTCCTGCTGTTTCAGCTGGGCAAGCAATTTACTTCCTACATTCCCAACACCGGTGATAAAAAGGTTCAATTCCTTTGAAGGCACTTCGAAAAACTGCTCATGTAAGGTATTAAGCGCTTTCCTGACATCTTTCTTAGCGATAACGGCAGATATATTCCTTTCCGAAGAACCCTGCGCAATTGCCCTTATATTGATATTATTATTCCCAAGTGCGCTGAACATCTTTCCGCTAAGGCCATGGTGGCTCTTCATGCTGTCCCCCACAAGAGCTATAATTGCCACATCTTCTTCAATTTGAACAGGCTTAATTTTTTTATATTCAATTTCTGATTCAAAAGCTGCATCCAGAGCTTCTTTTGCAGCTTCGGCTTCATCATCTTTTACCGCAATACAAATGCTATGCTCTGAAGAAGCCTGTGTGATAAGCACTACATTAATATTCTCCTGGAACAGCACTTCAAAAAAGCGCTTGGAAAAACCGGGAATTCCCACCATTCCGGAACCTTCTATATTTAATAATTTTATGGAGTCTATATGCGTAATCCCGGTAACCCAACGAAAATTTTCTTTGCTGGACCTGGAAATCACAGTCCCATCCTCCTTAGGTTTAAAAGTGTTTTTTATATGTATCTTAATTTGCCTGTCCAATAATGGTTGCAAAGTGGGCGGATATAAAACCTTGGCACCAAAATGGGATAGTTCCATTGCTTCTTCATAGGAAATATTTTTTAGCGGATAAGCCTGCGGAACCAGACTTGGATTGGCCGTGTACATTCCGTTCACATCGGTATAAATAATCACTTCCTCTGCTTCAAGGGCACCGGCAAATATGGAGGCAGTAAAATCTGATCCTCCGCGCCCCAGGGTACTGGGAACTCCCTGGGTTGTTTTAGCTACAAAACCTGGCACCACATAAAGATCACTCCTGGAGTTTTTAAAATAATTCTGAATATTGGCGTAAGTTTGTTCGTAATTCACCTGTACTTTTTCACTCACATTTCTGCAAACCACAAGTTCCCGGGAATCTGCAAAAAGTACATTGGTGTTTTGGCTCTTAAAATATTCGGTTATAATTAGGGAAGAAAGAATTTCTCCGAATCCGGAAACCACATGCCGCGTTTTATTGGAAAGCTCATTAAGCAAATATACACCTTCATATAAAGTTTCTAAACGGTTAAATTCAGATTTAATTTTACTAAGAATGGCGCTTTGCGATTGTACGGGAATTAATTCCTTTACTGCTTCTAAATGCCTTTTTTCATTTTTTAAAAGGATTTCTTTATAAGAATCATCTTCCCTGGAAGCCAGTTCTGCCATATTCAAAAGGTCATTGGTAACACCACCAAATGCAGAAAAGACGGCAACAGTTGAACCTGATTTTAAATGCTCCTGAACTGTTTCAGCTACTAGTTTTATGCGGTCTGGAGATGCTAAAGAAGAACCTCCGAATTTTAGGATATTCATGATTTATGCTAATTAAAAAAGTTGAAATATTGGAAATAAGTTTTTACCAGGTATAGGTACGGACGGAAGTTTATATACAAATTACCCCAAAGGGGTAATACGGGTAATAATCATAGTAGTAATTCCGAAAACAGAAATTCCGGTAGAGAAAAATTGGCTACTATGGGTTTTACTTGTTCGCATTGTTTTGGCTAAACTGCTGATAAAATTATATAATTTTATATGTAAAAAAAACAAAACAACAGCTTTCCATTAATAATTATTAATTTCTCACCAGGAGGAAAAAAAAATACCTGATCTGTAATGAGATCAGGTATTTTTTATTTTTTTCGGAAATTTTTTTTTACAAACCACTTATATAACTTCCGTAGAGATCCTTAAACTGAACTCCTTGGGAGAAACGGTGCTTGCTAAGCTTTTTGTATTCTACAAGCCCCCACAGCAAAAATTCTTTAAAGAAATAGCTTTCTTCATTGCTGAGTTCAGGCTGATATTTTTGCATTAAATCATTTAAGGGTTTTATAGAATCCAGTCTCTCTTTATATTCAGCGTCTGAAAGATCATCGGGCAGTTCAAATCCACTCTGTTCAAAGAACCATTCCACTAAATCATCATACGGACTTCTATTTTCTGCCTTCTGAAGTTTTTCAATTTTTGGAAAATATTCAGGAAAAATTGTTTTTACTGCATCGCCTATAAGCTCCATAGCTACAGCTGATGCTCCCTCCTGTTCTCCTTCGTATACAAGTTCCACCTTTCCGGTAATTGACGGGATCACCCCCAGAAAATCACCAAATCTAAGCAGCGTTTTACTATCGCCGGATTTTAAACTACGACGTTCAGCAGCACTTAGTAAATTTTCATAGGCAGTAATACTCATCCGGGCACTAATACCACTTTTTTCATCTATAAACTCACTGTCACGTGCTTCAAAGCTAATTTGCTCTAAAAGATCCTTTGCCAGTTCCGGCACATATACAAGCTCTGCCTGCCTTTTGTCCAGTTTTGCTTCCTGCTGGGTAATAGTTTTGGCAATCTCTATAGTTTCCGGATAATGAGTAAGAATCTGGGAGCCAATCCTGTCCTTCAGGGGAGTAACTATGCTTCCACGATTAGTATAATCTTCAGGGTTGGCAGTAAATACAAACTGAAGGTCCAGTGGGAGCCTTAGCTTAAAACCTCTAATCTGAATATCCCCTTCCTGTAAAATATTAAATAAAGCAACCTGAATTCTTGCCTGCAAATCGGGAAGCTCATTAATTGCAAAGATGCTCCGGTTAGCTCTTGGGATCATTCCAAAATGAATTACACGGTCATCAGCATAACTTAGCTTGAGATTTGCTGCTTTAATCGGGTCAACATCGCCAATAAGATCGGCCACGGTAACATCTGGCGTTGCCAGTTTTTCGAAGAACCGCTCTTCCCTGTGAATCCAGCTAACGGGGGTGTCTTCCCCTTTTTCTTTTAGCAATTCTTTCGCAAAACGGGAAATAGGATTTAAAGGATCATCATTTATTTCCGACCCTTCCACTACCGGAATATATTCATCCAGAAGATTCACCATTAATCTCGCCAGCCGCGTTTTTGCCTGTCCACGTAATCCGAGCAAATTTATATTATGCTTAGAAAGAATTGCACGTTCAAGCTCGGGAATAACTGTATTGGAATAACCGTGAATTCCTTCAAAAGCAGATTCATTGTTTTTAATTTTCTTAATAAGATTTTGCCGAAGCTCCTCTTTTACACTCTTACTCGTATACCCGGCGTTTTTTAATGCGCCAAGGGTTTTTATATTTTCAATTTTCATAGTTTTTTATTTGGGTTTAACCTCTGATTCTTTTTTTACGGTTGGCCTCATAATCTTCAAAAATCATCTCACCAAGACCTTTTAATCCGGTATAAAATGCCTTGCCCTGATTGGCATTTGTGAATTCACGCACAAACTGGGTAAGGTACGGATCCTGGGCAATCATAAAGGTTGTAATTGGAACATGCAATTTTCTCGCCTGGCGGGCCGTGTTATAGCACTTATCAACAATATATGGATCAAGTCCCATGCTGTTTTTATAGTACGAACCATCCCTTTCCCTTATACAGCTGGGCTTTCCATCTGTAATCATAAAAATTTGCTTGTTGGTATTTCTTTTTCTTCTAAGGAGATCCATAGCCAACTGCATACCTGCTACCGTATTGGTATGGTATGGGCCTACCTTTAGATAAGGAAGATCTGCAATAGAAATAGGCCAGGCATCATTTCCAAATACAAGAATATCCAGCGTATCTTTAGGATATCGCGTGGTGATAAGTTCAGCCAGCGCCATAGCTACCTTTTTGGCCGGAGTAATCCTGTCTTCCCCGTAGAGAATCATACTATGACTAATATCGATCATGAGAACAGTACTCATCTGGGATTTATAGTGGGTTTCCTCCACTACAAGATCATCCTGGGTCATATTAAAATCTCCCGGTCCATTGTTGATTTGTGCATTTCTAAGACTTTCAGTCATAGAAATACTGTCTAATGAATCACCAAACTGGTAACCCCGGAAATCGCCGGTATGTTCATCTCCTCTCCCTATACTGTTGGTACGATGGTTTCCGGAAGTACCTTTCTTTAGTTTGCCAAATATCTGGTCCAGGGCCTGTTGGCGAATAGCACGTTCAGTTTTTGCAGTAATTACCATGCCACCACCTTCTTCAGGATCTACTTCTTCTTTTATATAGCCTTTCTTCTTCAGATCTTCTATAAAATCCTCTATAGTATAATCATCGTCAGTAAGTTTATATTCATCGTCCAGCTGCTGAAGCCAGTCCAGAGCTTCATCCAGATCACCGGAAGTATGGGTGATTAATTCTTTGAAAATTTCAAAAAGTTTTTCAAAAGGGGTTTTAAAGGGTTCTTCGTATTTCTTAAATACAAAACCTCTCTTCTCCATTTCATTTTTCTTCTCCATGATTTAAAAATAAGGTATTTTGTACAGAAGGAGAAAAACATTCTCCTCAACATGCTTTAAACTTTTGTTAATGGATCTTAATAAGATATTACCCCATACAGGATATTAATTTATATATAACGAAATAGGAATTTTTTTAGCTTGTAATTTTTTTTCAGATAAGCTATTTCCTGAATTACAGAAAGATAATTAAGCTTTATTTTTATTATTCTATTTCTTTACTTAACCATTACTACTTTTTTACTACAAAAGTTTTTCTTTCCTTTGATCCTGATTCTACTGCATTAGTAAATATTTGATCTTGTGCGGCGGCTATTTTATTTAAATGGATATCCTTCTAATGAAAACAAAGAAAATTTCCTTTAATTGATAAAATAAGATGGATATTTACCAAATTCTACTGAAATTTGCTCCGGCAGATCATGGAAACATGACATTTCGATCTAAACCTACTAAACATAATAAATTATTAACCACATCTGAATTTATTCGGTTTTTCATGGAATTTTATTCTGGTGTTAAATTAAGATTTCCCCTATGAGGATAGCAGAAATAATCCTTTTATTCTTTTCATTTGTAATGATTATTCCCACACTGGCATCTTTAACCAGATTTGATCAATGGTGGATTCGCGGATTTGATTTTCCACGGGTTCAATTGAGCTTTCTCATATTGGTAGTTATTGTGTTTTCAGCCTTCTTTTACTCATTTGAAGAAACCTGGCACTATATAGCTATTGCTGTATTATGTCTCAGCCTTTTATATCAGTTAAAAAAGATTTTCCCCTTTACTCCTATGGCAAAAAAGGACGTACTCGAATTTGCCGGTGATGATCCCGATGCTACTCTTTCCATTTTAGTGAGCAATGTGCTCACCCCGAATAAAAAATACAGCGAACTTTTAAAATTAGTGAGAGAGCGGGATCCCGATATTCTGCTTACGCTTGAATCTGATAAACGTTGGGAAAAGGAACTAGCCGTTCTGGAAGAAGATTATCCATACACTGTTAAGGTTCCGCAGGATAATCTTTATGGAATGCATTTATATTCGAAGCTGAAGCTGGAAGAAGAGCGAATTAGATTTATTGTTCAGGATGACATTCCATCTATAGATGGATATTTAAGGCTTAGAAATAAACGAAGAATCCGTTTTCACTGCCTTCATCCAATGCCCCCCAGCCCTACTGAAGCAGAAACCTCTACTAACCGTGATGCCGAGTTGCTTATGCTTGGCAGAGACATTAGAGTTGACAAAGAACCTGTTGTGGTATTTGGAGATTTGAATGATGTTGCCTGGAGCAGAACCACCCGATTGTTTAAAAAAATGAGCGGGCTTCTTGATCCAAGAGTAGGACGAGGTTTTTTTAGTACTTTTCACGCAGATTACAAGCTGTTACGCTGGCCCCTTGATCATGTATTCCATAGTAATGATTTTACCCTGGTAGATATAGCCAGTGATCGTAATATAGGTTCAGATCATTTTCCTATGTATATTAAACTGAATTATGAGCCACGGGCTGAGATTATTCAGGAAGAACCCGAGGCAGAGGAAGAAGAAAAGGAATGGGCTGAAGAAAAAATTGACGATGCCAATCCCAGGGAAAAAGCAGTTTAATATATTACTTTAGAAATCTTAATTCCAGCCCCTACTCTGGAAGAGGCATCTGAAATGAAATCTGCTCCTAACTGTACATCAATAATGAAATTATTCCTGTTAAACACTTCAGCATCAAGCAGGGTGGAAAAAATAGTATTGTCTAAAATGTCATTTCCTTTGTTCCCATAGTTGGACCGGTAACTTCCCAAAAATTTATAAGGCAGGCCTCCAAAAGCCATTCCTGTGAAAGCAAGATGATGGGCAACAATTGTATTATTATATACGCGTGTTCTATCTTCATTCATAGTAATAAAAGGCACTCCTATAACCTTATTTTCATAAGTCCAACCTGATTTATACATATTATGTACAAAATAATTATCATCCCCATCGGTAGTACCGCTGCCTTCACTTTGATCCCTGGTATAATAAAGCTCATACATAACGGCTTTTATCCAGGAATTTTGCTCTAATTTATAAGTATCTTCGATGTAAATTCCATATCGACCATCCGGTGTATTATAAAGCATCCTGCCAGAGCCATCTTCAAAAAGATTATTGTACAACAATTCAACTTTATATTTGTTGATTTCAGTACTTAGCTTTACTTCATAACTTCCCAGCTGGTTTCCTTCGGCATTCTCCAGAACACCATTCTCAGAATCGCCCTGCTGTCCCGTAATTACGCGAATATATCCATCCAATCCCGAAGATAATTCCCCATATTCAGGAGAAGTTCCTCCCCATTGCACAAAATGCTGTAAGCCTGCTGAAAGTTGAAAGTTACCTGCTGTTTTGTAAACAATATTCAGACTTTTATGATGAACCCGGGTATTCCTGACAAAACGGTCATCGTCTAAAAAATACTCACCATAGGATGCTGTAAAGCCTAGTCCATGATCATTAGAAAAGAAAATAGGCTTATTTGTTTCTATTTGAATCCCTGGCAATGGTCTGGCATTTAAGGACCATAAAATATTTTCATTACTGGCACTTAAGCCGGAATATTTCTCCTGCCTATGCTCTCTCCCCGCCGTAATACTAAACCATGAATTCTGGTACTTCAGGTAAGATTCGTCAAACCTTAATCTGTCAATGTACCCATCCTGGAATAAAATACCCGCTCCAACTTCCAGAAAACTTTCATTATTGAAATAGGTTCTGGCCGAGCCGTTAAGCCAGGTAGAAAAATTAGCAGTTTCGTCTATTCTTCCCCGTTTATTACTATGAAACCAGAAAGGAGACTCTTCTCCGGAATAATAATTACCATAGGCATTGGCCTCAAGATCATATTCAAAAAATTGAGCACTTGCAGGTAAAGAAATAAATGAGAGTAATAAAATAGTAAAAGTTAGTCGCTGAAATTTCATATTATAGGTGAAAAAGTCCGTTGGGCGGAAACTGATGTAGCGCCAAAATTATGTAATTTTGTTTATTAAAAGATAATAGATGCTTTCGATTTTTCAGAAAAAACAATTTTTATCAGATTATCTGGAAGGTTTTACAGATTTTCATAATCACCTTCTGCCTGGTATAGACGACGGTGCTTCTACTATAGAAGAGAGTCTGCTCCTGATAAATACGTTTAAACAAATGGGAATAACTTCGTTTGTTGCCACGCCACATGTGATGAGCGAATATTACCCTAATACTCCACAAACTATAAATGAAGCTCTAAACCAACTAAAAGAACAAATTCCAAAGGATGTAACAATAAAAGCAGCTGCAGAATATATGATGGATCAGAATTTTGTTGAAATTCTTCAGCATGATGATATTCTTCCAATAACCGGAAAAAATATTTTGGTAGAAATGTCTTTTTTTCAACCTCCTATCAATCTAAATGAAATTCTTTTCAAGATACAAAATAGTGGCTTGAGCCCAATTTTAGCACATCCCGAAAGATATCCATTTTTCCACGAAAAAGAACTTAAAAAATACAATGACCTAAAGTCCAGAGGCTGCAAATTTCAGCTAAACATGTTGTCATTAACAGATCACTATGGACCGGGAATTAAAAAGATGTCATATAAGTTACTTCAGGAAGGTCTTATAGATCTTATTAGCAGTGATTGCCACAGAATTGAACATTTGGAAAAACTGGGAAAAATCCGGCTTTCTTCAAAAGTAATAGATCAGTTAAAACCCATAATTGCTAACAGCAAAATGCTTTTTAAATAAAATAATCTCCTGAAAACGATTATCCCCGAGACAAGCCGAACGGGTTTTTCGGCGCATATTAGCCTCTTCACCAAAAACTGAAATTTTATATTTTCCCTCATCCGGTACTGCGAAAAAGCATATCCCCCAGGAAGAGGTGAAGGAAAACCCCGAGACTAAATCATCGGGGCAATATATATCATAAATTAACTATTACTACTTCTTAGTTTTTTTAGAAAAAGGATTCCGAAAAATTTTTTTCATTCTGCTTTCTTCTTCTTTTCCATAGCCATAACCATAGCCGTAGGAATAACCATATTTTGCTCCGTAAGAAAATTTAGAGTAATCCACATCATTCAATACAACTGCAAGTCCTTTCAATTTTCCCTGTCTCTTGAGGTCTTTCGGGAAATCCAGGAGCTTTTTTTCCGTGTAATCAGCTCTGGTAACGTAAATAGTAGTATCAGCCAAAGGACTTATCAATAAAGTATCGGTTACTATCATTGTTGGAGCTGTATCAAGAATAACGTAATCATAATTATTGGCAGCAAAGTCCAACAAATTCTTCATTCTGTCATTCATGAATAGCTCAGCCGGATTGGGGGGGATAGACCCTGAAAGGATTAAATCTACTTTTAAATCCTCTTCTTTGGAACTAACAATAATATTTTCTTCATTAACATCATAATCATACAGGTAATCTGATAAACCTTTATGGCCCATATTTTCACCACTGTACCGGTGCAATTTAGGATTACGAATATCAGCTCCAATTAACAGAACATTTCTTTTTGTACTGGCAAAGGTACGTGCAAGATTATAAGAGATAAAAGTTTTACCTTCTCCTTTTATAGTAGAAGTTACAAAGATCACCTCTCCTCTGTCCTTATTCTTGCTCTGTATAAGGTATGCCATGTTAGTACGTAAGATCCTGAAGGATTCTGCAAGGGGTGAACGATCATTTGTTTCTATGACCTCACTTTGTCCGGCTGCAATCCTTGGAACTTCTCCAATGAATGGAATACTTTGGGTTAAACTATTTAAATCACCCTTATGGTGTACTTTCGTGTCTAAGAAATTTCTTATAAAAATTACAATTAGTGGAAGAAGTAAACCTAGAATTAATCCACCTAAAAGAATAAGCCATGGTTTTGGGTCAACAGAATTTGCATAAGTAAATGCAGGATCCACTACCCTCGCTACGGAAGATGTTGAAGCATATGAAATAGCAGCTTCTTCGCGTCTTTGTAACAAAAATAAGTAGAGTTGTTCTTTAATTTGCTGTTGTCGCTCAATTGTCCTTATTCCACGCTCCAGTCCCGGAAAACTGCTAAATTGTCCCTGCGCAGCCTGTTCCCGTTCCAGTAATTCGTTTCGCTGGATATTTAATGATCTTTTTGTACTTTCAATATTATCCAGGAGGTTACTTCTAATTGATTGAAGTTGCTGACTAATTCTCTGGATTACCGGATTCTCCTCAGTTGATTTATTAAGCAAATCATTTCTCTGCAGTACTAATGTATTATACCTGGTAATCTGACCGGAAATTCCTGATTCCGAAATACCAATATCAGAAGGTAATAATGAAAATTCTTCCTCTTCTTCTAAACGTTGCTGTACAGACTGAATTAATTGTTGCTGAGTTTCAAGACCGAATATTTGCTGCTCTGCTGCAGAATAACGGGATTGAAATTGCGAGGCTCCACTGGCAACATCCATAATCTGATTATCCCGCTTAAATTCTGCCATACCTCCTTCAACTGAGTCAAGTTCCTCAGTGATTATTTCCAATCTCTCCTGAATAAAGGCAGTAGTATTCTCAGCTACCTCTCTTTTATCAGCAACACCCTGCTCATTAAAATTTTCCATAAGGGTGTTCAGAAAATCTTCCGATTTTTCCGGTGACTCCTGAGTCATACTTAAAGCTAAAACATCTTCAGCCCTTCCTTTCTGACCTATTTCAAGGCTTGCAATATAGCCACCTACCACATCATTTAATGGTCTCACCTTAACAGTTACCGGATTATTCCATTCCTGAACAGATCCATCTACTATTCTCCTTTCAACCGTAAAATTTAATCCCGCTATTTCAAGTTCTTCCCCAATTTCATGTGTGCTGGAATAACCGAATTTTTCCACCTGCAATAAAAAATTATCATCTGTCCTTGGAGTTATTAACAATGTTTCAGATTTCTTATGAAGAATTGAATCAGGAGTTTGAAAATTAAGAATTATGGGGCTACTTTTATAAGCTTCAACCGTGATAACATTTCCTTCAATATAATAGGATATATTATGGTCTAATTCATCTACAACGCTAGCCACCATTTGTTTGGATCTAAGGGTGACAATTTGATTCGCCAATGTGGAATTTTCAAGAGAAAGTATAGAACTGTTTCCTGAAGGTATGGCACTCATTACACTTTTATCCTGATCTTTCACAATCATCATAGAAGATTCTGAATGGTATTGTGGAATAGTGTAACGATTATAAAGGTAAGCAATCACCCCTCCTACTATTAAACCGAAGAGAAGCCATTTCCAATGCTTCAGATACTTATAAAGTTCTGCTTTAAGATCAAAATTCGATTCTTGCTGGTTTTCCTGAAATCCTTCTAATTCTTCCATCTATTATAAACTATTAATAAGTAAGTATAAACTAATAATAGTGGTACCCACAGAAATTATACCTTGATAGCTTGTAAAAAAACCGGCAGACTTCACCTGGCGATAAGTGGGTTCTATATAGACAATATCATTTTGTCTTAAATAATAGAATGGACTGTTAAATATATCTGCCTCAGTCATATCTACATGTCCAACAGATTTTACTCCATTAACTTCCCTTATAACCATGATATTTTCACGTTTTCCGGTATAAGGAATTCCTCCCGCCTCAGCTAATAGCTGGGGCATGGAAATTCTACCATCTTCAACAGGAACCCTGGCGTTCACCTCTCCCAATACGGTAACGGTATAATTAAGAAATCTTATGTTTACCACAGCATCTGTAACATATTTTCTAACCTGGGCTTGAAGCGTCTGCTCCAGCTCCCTTCTTGTTTGTTCCGCTACATTTACCTGTCCCAGGACAGGATATTGGATAAAGCCTTCCGAATCGACCAGATAACCGGAAAGGGTGGAATTTCCTCCTCCTCCACCTCCTCCTTGCTGGCCTCTATTGTTCCTTTGAAAAGGCTCAACTACTTCCTGAATTTGAGAGGAAACGCTAATATAAAGGACATCATTAGGTTGAATAACAGCCTCATAATCTAAAAGATTTTCCATTCCTTCTAATTTTTCAGCATTTTGGAAATAAACTATTTCTTCCCGGGTAGAGCATCCGGAAAGGACTGCCAGGAGCAGCATAAAAAGGAAAGGTTTTCTCATAAATTTTTAAAATCAAAAATTGCAAATATACTTTTATAATGTAAAGGTTAAACTTTAAGAAACTAAAATTGTGTTAAGATAAATTTTTGGCTTCTGAATTCTTACTTACTTTATCCAACCTTTGAAAAGATGAATTATTGCTTATAAACTCGGGGATCAGGTCTTTAAGTTTTGCAACCACTTTATCACTTTTAAGTTTATTAGCTGAATTGATAACTCCATCTATTTTTTCACTAATCTTTTCATAATCCCGAACAACATCCTGACCTATCATAATTTTAGCATGATGAGTTGGTAAAGTTTTAGCCTCATTATTTAATAATTCTTCATAAAGTTTCTCCCCGGGACGAAGTCCGGTAATCTTAATACTAATTTGTTTATTAGGTTCATAACCCGCAAGTTTAATCATTTTGATGGCGAGATCCATTATCTTTACCGGCTCACCCATATCAAAAACAAATATCTCCCCTCCTTTACCCATAGCCCCGGCTTCCAGAACAAGTTGGCAAGCTTCAGGTATGGTCATAAAATACCTAATAATTCCGGGATGAGTAATTGTTACCGGCCCTCCTTTTTCAATTTGTTTTTTGAAAAGCGGCACAACGGAACCATTAGATCCAAGAACATTACCAAACCTGGTAGTAATAAACCTGGTTGTCTCTTTTCCGGTTTTTAACTGATGATGATAAAGAGATTGCACATACATTTCAGCAGCACGTTTTGACGCTCCCATAACATTGCTGGGATTTACTGCTTTATCTGTAGATACCATTACAAAATGACCTGCATTATATTTTAATGCCAGATCAGCCAGGTTTTTAGTCCCTGAAATATTAACAAATATAGCTTCATGAGGATTCTGTTCCATTAGGGGAACATGTTTATAAGCCGCCGCGTGATAAATAACATCTATGTTATTGTTGCGAAACATAAGTTCGAGACGCTTATAATTCCCAACATCGCAAATGATACATTTATAATCAAGATCAGGAAATTTAGACTCAATTTCCAATTGCACATTATGAAGAGGCGTTTCTGCCTGATCCAGAATTATTAACCGCTTAGGATTGTATTCTGCCACCTGCCTTACAATTTCGCTACCTATAGAGCCTGCTCCCCCGGTAACCAGAATGGTTTTACCTGTTAGCTGGTCAATTTTATTCTGAACATCAAGCTGAATAGGTTCCCTGTCTAAAAGATCTTCAATTTGAAGACTTTGCACTTTTTGTGCTATAGGTTTATCTTCTCCCCAGGTTGAGACAATAGGAGCATTATATACGCTAACGCCATGCTCCAAACAGTCTTCAACCATTTTATACCTTTCTTCTGCAGAAAATTTGCTTTCAGAAAAAACTACAGCATCTGCATTAAGTGATTTTACCTCCTCATGAATATGCTTACCGTATTTTAATACAGGTTTATCCAGTAAACGTATACTTTTATTATGCTTTTCATTAGTTAAAAATCCCACGATCCTGAACCTTTTAGGATGTTCAATATCAAGAGCACCCGCTATTGAGATAGCATTTTCATCTGCCCCAAGTATTACCGCCTTTATGAGATTTTCATCTTTCTGAACAAATTTAAAATATTCATATATCTGCTTAACCGCCAACCTGAATAGAAACAATAAAGAGAAAGAAATCCAGAGGTTTATCAGAAGTGCTCCAAAAAGAAAAATCTTCTGGTTAATGATAAGCGAAGTGATAAGGTTAATTATAAGCAGCGTAAAAAAGGAACTTAAAGTAGCTAACAACAACTTTAAAGCATCAATATTGGAGGAATACCTAATTATTCCGGCATAAGTTTTAAAAACATAAAAGAAGAAGATATTTATCATCATGATAATAACTCCCTTATCTGCCATATCAATCAAGCCATAGACATTGGGGGTAAGATCCAGTAATATAAAAGCCGTGAAAATGGAGGAAATAGCAACTAAGCCAATATCAATTAAAAAAACCACCCAACGGGGGAGGTACTTAATATTCCTAAGGTTTAATGCATCATCCGGCCCTGTAGGTAATTTCCCTAAAGCTCTATGTAGTTTATTCCCCATTATTTAATGGATTCTATTTAAAATATTTTTGAATCGACTCTGAGATTCTTTCTATTTCTTCTTCTGTTAAATTTGAACCAGAAGGAAGACAAAGTCCATTTTCAAATAACGTTTCAGCTGTTCTCTCACCATAATAAGGAGCATCAGAAAATACAGGCTGCATGTCCATAGGTTTCCATAAAGGCCTGCTTTCAATGTTTTCCTGCTCCATATGCATACGCAAACCTTCCCGGGAAAGTTTTTCAGAATTACTATTAAAGCTTATAACTGAAAGCCAATGATTACAAAAATAGTCATTATCAGGCTCATTATGAACAGTTAATCCTTTAAAATTACCCAGTAATCTGTTGTAAAATTTATTCATATTCCTTCTCTGCTCCACTCTCTGATCCAGGACTTCCATTTGCCCTCTTCCTATACCGGCACAAATATTACTCATCCTGTAATTATAACCAATTTCACTATGCTGGTAATGTGCTGCTTCATCTCTTGCCTGGGTTGCCAAAAAGACAGCTCTTTTCTTTAATGCTGCATTTTGGGTTACCAGTGCACCACCACCTGAGGTGGTAATAATCTTATTGCCATTAAAGGACAAAATGTTTATTTCTCCAAAAGTTCCACATTTTTGTCCTTTGTAAGAACTTCCCAGGGCTTCAGCACTATCTTCAATAACCGGGATATCATATTCCCCGGCAATTTTATGTATTTCATCTATCTTATAGGGCATACCATATAAGTGAACAGCGATAATAGCCTTTGGCTTTTTGCCTTTTTTTATCCGATCTTTAATCGCTTCCTCCATATACTCCGGTGAGAGATTAAGTGTATCCAGCTCACTATCAATAAAAATTGGAGTTGCGCCAAGATATGCAATAGGATTTGCAGATGCGGCAAAAGTCATACTCTGGCATATTACCTCATCTCCCCGCTCTACTCCCAGCAGGATTAATGCCAGGTGAAGTGCAGCCGTTCCGGAACTTAAAGCTGCTACTTCAAAATTATGAATATCATCATTTTGGAGATATTTCTTAATATCCTCTTCAAAGCCCGATACATTGGGTCCCAGGGGTGCTATCCAATTTTTCTCAAAGGCTTCATTTATATATTTTTGTTCGTTTCCTCCCATATGTGGCGAGGAAAGCCAGATTTTTGGCTTCATATTGTTGTAGGTTTATTTCTGTAATAATTTATGCAAATTTCAGGATACTCATCTTGCACCATTCGGCTGATTACTTTTTCAATGTCATATTCAAAAGATTTAAGCTCTACCAGTCCTTTTTCTTCATCTAAAAGCACATACTCTGCCACGTTTAATAATCTGCGATTCTGACCTAAACTTCCGGTATTTACCAGGCGGTGGTCTCTAAAAGATCTGTCAAACTGATAATGGGAATGTCCTATAATATAATTTTTATCCAGGTGAAGTTCTTCCAAATCGGAATCAGGAAAAATGTATCTGCTTCTTATAGTATGCTGAATATTGAAATCTTCAGTTCGTGTACTTTTCTGATAATTTGAAATTTCATCCACTCTGCTAAAGCCAGGATAGCAAAATTTGAAAAAGGCATTAGCCACCTCATTGGAACCTGTATAGTTACCACCCAGATAGTTCTCTTCATGATTGCCCAGCAATTTTACCAAATTTGGTATACTTTCCAACAGATCCACGCATTCATTGCTCCAGGGCCCGTAATTAACCACATCCCCATGACAAATTGCTTTGTCATAATTGCCTTTCTCAAGCTTAAAAAGCTTTTCCAAAGCAGGCAAATTACCATGTACATCACCAAAAATTAAATACTTCAATTCAAATATTTTTTAGTTTTCTCTTTTGAATTTTGAAACCACATTATCTAAGCCCTCTTTTAATGGAATAAAGCTGTTATATGTAGAACCAATTACCTGCTGAAGGCGCGATATATCTATATTTGCTTCGGAACCAACTTCTGAAGATACAGAATTCACGATTGGAGAATCAGAATGTGTTAGCTCTTTAAGCTGCACTGCCAAATTATAAATTGAAACGGGTTCGCCACTAGCCAGATTTATCCTATTATATTGGCTGGTTGACCGGCCAATTGCATAAATTCCCCGGCAAACATCTTCCACATTTATAAAGTCAACAGTATTTTTTTCCGCATCTATTAATTGAACCTCTTCATTTTTCATCAGCTTTTTCAAAATATTAAAAATAATACCTTCAGGAACCATTTCTTCTCCATAGACAGCTGATAGTCTCACATGGGTAAGTTTAACATCTCCATTAGCCACACACTCATCCATTAACTGCTCCTGGCTTAGCTTGGACATGCAGTATCCTGCATGTGCTCCTCCAGGCAGAGCCTCATATTCTTCTTTTAATGGATTAGGCCACGGCTTTTTAACCACTACTAATGTAGAACAGTTAATAATCTGACTGATCTTATTTTTAACTGCCCAATTTGCAATATTTACGGCTCCAACGGTGTTGGTTAGAAAAAGCTCTTTTAAAAATTCCGGATCTTTTGAAGATTTTCCTTTCTGCGGAACAATTGATGCGCAATTTACAATCACATCCGGCTGAAAATTTATTGCACCAAAGCTTTTTTCATCACAAATATCCACAGCTATGCCATTCTCTCCTCCGGAACGGGAAGCAGGAACCGCTTCTCCTCCGTTTTTATTGATATATTTAGTCAAATAGCTCCCAATGAATCCGCTACCTCCAAATATTAAAAATTTCATCTTGCTACTTTTTGAATGGATGATATTCGGCTTCAGGCTTTTCAATTTCCTTTGAAGCATTAAATCTTTCGGCCTCTTCTTTAGGAATAAATAAATCTGCCCACACTCTCAAAACTTCACCTTCCCTTAGCTCAGGCTGAGAAATTTTTTGCTGATTGGTATAATGATTTACAACTGCCTCCACTTCATTAAACCCAAAAAAGCTTCTTAATGGTGTTGTACCACTAAACCTGGCATTAATTTCAAAAATTACCGGCTCCCCGTTTCTAATTCTAAATTGAAAATTGCATGGCCCTTCCACTCCCAGGCTTTCTGCTATTTTCTTTATAGTCTCATCATACCGGGTAAATTCCTTTTCATAATATGCCCGGTAAGTATTCCCGTCTCTTAAATCTCTTTTCAAGGTAACCACTGCAACAGCTTTACCGTCTAGCACAAGACAACCTGAAGTAAACTCTCCTTCTTCTTCTGAAATGAATTCCTGAATTACCAGGTTATTAGGATACGAGGTAATTTCATCTAAAATTTTTTCATTTTCAACTTTTACAATTCCTTTAGAACGTGCCCCATCCACAGGTTTTGCAAAATATGGATATGCTGATTTTTCTTTTAACTCTTTTACTCCCTTCTTATCTTCCGAAAGTACAGAATAAGGAAAAGGATAATCATTCTCCTGTAAAAATTTAGCAGTCAGATATTTATTATTTGCTATCTCTATAACCTTCTTATTGGATACAATTATTTTCAAATTAAACTGAGATTCCAGTTTTTCCTTATTTTCCGCAAATACAGGAAGTTCTACATCTGTCCCTATAAATAGCAAGTTTATATTATTCTCTGAAATTAGTCTAGATATTTCTACTATATAATTATTGTCGGTAGCTAAGGGAATAGTATGTGCAAAATCGCCTAACCAATGCCCGCCAGATCTCCAGGCAGGATCACAGGTATGGATTGTCATATTACCTTTTATCTCATTTAATGATCTTAATATTCCCTGTCCCAATAATGCTCCGGCACCAGTAACTAAAATATTCATATTCTGTTTTTTTGTTTAATATATTCAGAAAATCTAGGCATGGTAGAGTGCCCTTCAGCATTTACTCCTTCTGAGAGTATTACCTTTTGAATTGTTTTTATTATAATCAACATATCAATTCTAAAACTCAAATGGTCAACATACCACACATCCATTATGAACTTTTCATCCCAGTTTAAACTATTCCTTCCATTGACTGCTGCCCAACCCGTAATTCCCGGTTTTACTTCATGCCTTCTCTTCTGGAAATCATCATAAAGAGGCAGGTATTCCGGTAGTAAAGGCCTGGGACCTATTAAACTCATCTCCCCTTTTAAAACGTTCCACAACTGAGGGATTTCATCTATAGATGATTTTCTAACTATTTTTCCAATTGCCGTAAGCCGTTCTGAATCGGAAAGCAAATTTCCTTTTTCATCCCGTTTATCGGTCATAGTTTTAAATTTGACAATCCTAAAAATTCTGGAATTTTTCCCCGGCCTTTCCTGGAAAAAAAAGGGTTTACCACTATTAGCAAAAGCCAATAAAATAAAGGCTATTAATAAAAGGGGACTTAAAATCACCAGAGCAATAAATGCTATGGCCCTATCCATTAAAGGTTTTATAAATCTTCTGTACATTCTAACTTTTTAGCCAATGTTTACCGGCACTTAATGAGCGCTGGTTATATAACTACCTGAAATTTTCAATATAACCTGCCTTATTTTTTAATTCCTGATTATTATAACCAAAAAAATCTATATCATTATATTCGGCAGCATCAAGATCGTTTATTGAATCTCCAATTAAACATACCTTTTGCTTATCATATTTAGTCCTTTCCAACAGATTCTTAACCAAACTAATTTTTGGAGTGGGAGAACCCTCAATAGATTTAAAATAAGAAGATATTCCCAATTGATCGCATAAAAACCTTAATTCCTCCCCATCTGAACCGGACACAATATGCATTTTAAATTCTTCCTGATGGTTTTCTATAAAGTCCAGAACCTCTCCGATTAAAATTTCCTTATTAACAAGACTTTTTCGCATAATAGTGGAAAAAGAAGAAGATAGTTCAGCTACCTTTTTTTCGCTAACTTCTTCCTCTCTGATATTTTCAAAGAAATATCTAAATTTCACATACCTGGACAAGCCACCATTTCTTTTATGATAATCTATTAACTGTTTTACTTCCTCTTCAGGATAATTAGATAAAGTTTCCCAAAAACCTTTTTCCCTCACAGCCATGGAGTCTACAATAACTCCATCGAAATCCCATAATATCACTCTATTATCTATAAATTCCTTCATAAAACTTTAATCAAAATGTAACCTACATAATCTTACATACCTTTTTGAAGATTTGACTTCTGGTCAATTAAAAATTTCCGAACGTTAGGTTTTTGCTCCTTATACATATATAGGGGATTTCCTGTAAATCGAGCCCGAAATTAAAAAATCATATTCGGGTTATGGGATTTAACAGTGATATTTAACAGCATTTTTATAATTATGCTCAGTAACAGTTTTAAGCCTCAAACTCTATCGTCGATTATAATATTAATATAGGTATTCAAATTTCATGTAATTACCTTCCGGGTGAAACTTCATGCAGGATAAAATGCATGACATAATTAGCAGTTACAATATTACCTCAGGAGTAATCCCTCTATCCTTTTATACTCATCTAAAATAGCTTTCCAAACCCCCTCCCTTTCGTAATTTTCTTCTATGGTATTTCTGGCGTTTTTTCTTAAGTTTTCTTTTTTAGAAAAGTCCAGTAAAAAATTTTTCATTTCATGATATAATGCATCCGCATCTTTAACCGGAATAACCCGGCCATTAATATCATGTTTTACAATTTCATTACATCCGTTTATATTAGTTACAATAGCGGGCAGTCCCATTGCTCCAGCCTGCATTACTACATTAGGAAAACCCTCTCTGTAGCTTGGAAATGCCAATACATCTGAAACTGCAAAATATGGTCTAACATCTTTTTGATAGCCTACCGAAAGAATTCCGGGATTCTCTTTTATTCTTTGGACCGTATGTTCTTTTAAAGGATCCAGTTCCTGTTCAAATGGCCCTACCAGCAGAAGAGAAATATCTTCGCGTTGTTCCCTTAATCTTTCAAAGGCTAGAATTAATTCATTTATTCCTTTATCTTTTACGAGCCTGCCCACAAATACAAACACGGCATTACCAGCTGGAATCTTTAAATCCTCCCTAAACTTCTTTTTAAATTCTTCTGAATAAAGAGCCGGATCAAAATGTGAGGTATTGATCCCATTTGAACTGCCCTTACCTAAAACCTTTACTTTTTCTGAAGGAGCCAACTTTTCAGCCAGGATAAAATCTTCTATTCCATGAGAGTTAGGATAAATCATGGTGGCGCAGGAATAGGTTAGCTTCTCTACCCCTTCTAAAACTTTCCTTTTTATACCTTCCGTTTCCATTAATGGCATTCCGGCAACAGTATGGAGCCGTATAGGGACACCTGCTAATTTAGCGGCTAACATACCGGCAATTCCCGCCTTAGGAGTATGGGTATGAACAATAGTCGGCTTTTCCTTTTTAAAATATTTATACAACTGATATAAGGATCTTAAATCACGTCCGGGGGTTATAGCCCTTGTCATATCTACATAAAAAGTATCCACGTTATTATCCTTTCCATAATTTTCAAGGCGTACTTCATCTGAGGAAATAGCAGTTACTTCATAATATTGGCTCATAAAGTTTAGCTGTCCTTCCAGCAGGTGTTCCAGAGAAATGGGGACAGTGGTAATACGGACTAATTTATTTTTCATTTTGCTAATTTCCTTCTGCCTCATATTAAACCGGCTTATTTACTATATGAATTTTTGTACCATTTCTGAAAACAAAAGAAGGTCCATATCCTGAAAGTGTTATCAATTTTTCCCTGTAAATGATTATCCACCAGCTTTTCTATTTCTTCAAATAGAAAAATACCCTGCTTCTCAATAAAGGGTTTTTCTGTGTATGACTTCAATTCTGGTTTTAAATAACCTCTTAGCCAATCCCCAACCGGCACACCAAAACCTTTTTTGGATTTATCGAGGAAATCTTCAGGGAAATATTCTTTAAATGCTTCTTTTAGCAGATATTTTTTATTCCAGCCTTTCATGAGAAAATTCTCCGGTAGTTGCGAAGTAAAATTCCAGAGTTCCTTGTTCAGAAATGGTGATCGGCTTTCTAAAGAAGTAAGCATACTTGTTCTATCCACTTTCACCAACATATCACCTTCCAGGCTTATAATCTGATCAATTCGCCTGAAGTCATTGAGTGTCTTGTTTTTTTCCCCCACCTGATCCTTGTAATAATCCAGCGCATTTTCATAAAGAAATTTTTCATTAAATATGGAGCTTAATTCCTGTTGGGGAAATCCCAGAGACATTATATTATAATAGAAGTCTCCCTCGTAATTAACAGCTTTCATCAATCTACGCACTTTAAACCTCCAGCCCCGTTTATCATCTTTAGTGGCCAAAACAGGAGCAGTGGCTTTTAACATCCCCTTATGCAGAAATTCAGGAAAAACAGAAGTATACTTCCTATTAAGCTTCCCCATGTAATATTTATTGTAACCTCCAAAAACTTCATCTCCCCCATCTCCTGTTAATGCCACTTTTACCTGTTGCCGGGTTTTATGAGCCACAAGATAAGTGGGCAAAGAAGAGGAATCTGCAAAGGGCTCGTCAAAATTTAAAAGAATCTGATCTACATTATCTTTTAAATCACCTTCGGAAACTACAAATTCATGATGATTGCTATTTATGAGTTTCGCTACCGTTCTGGATTTATCAGTTTCATCAAACGACTTTTTTTCAAAGCCAATGGAAAAAGTATCAATTTTTTTATCGGTTTGTTGTGCAAGACATAAAGAAATTACAGAAGAATCTACTCCTCCCGATAAAAAAGTCCCTAGTGGCACATCGGAAACCGACCTGCTTCTAACCGAATTTTGTACCCGGTTATGCGCTTCTTCTTTAGCCGCTTTAAAATCTATATTTCGATCAATTTCAGACTCAAAATACTGAGGAATTTCGCTAACTTCAAATTCTGAAGCTTCACAGTCGTAAGTAACGTAATGATTTGCCTTAAGCTTATGAATATTTTTATAAATCGTAAAAGGTGCAGGAATATAAGTTAGCTGAAAGAAAAGATTCAATCCCTCCAAAGAAATTTGCGGTTTTTGACTATGGTTCTTCAGAATTGATTTTAATTCTGAAGCCCAGTAAAAAGTATTTCCGTGCTGAGTATAATAAAGAGGTTTTTCACCGAAATAGTCTCTGGCGATAAAAATCTTGTTTAAATTTTTATCATAGATACTAAATGCAAACATCCCATCCAGCCTGGAAAATGACTTCACCCCGTATTGCTCATAAAGTCTTAGTATCACCTCGGTATCCGAGGTGGTTTTAAAAACACAACCTTTAGCCTGCAATTCTTTTTTAAGCTGCGGAAAATTATATATTTCGCCATTAAAAACCAGCTGTATATTATTATCTTCAGAAGCCATAGGCTGCTCGCCTGTACTTAAATCGATAATGGATAATCTTCGCATAGCCATACCTACAGAAAAGGTTTCACTAGCTTCAACAAATATTCCATCCTGATCCGGACCGCGATGAAAAATTTCAAGATTCATCAGAGATAGCTTTTGAGCCAATTCCTTTTCATTATAATTTTCCGTAGATATTAATCCGTTAATTCCGCACATATTATTTTATACCTAAACCACTACTACTTCGTTTCAAATTATACAGGTTCTAATCCTCACATTTTATCAGCCATGTTGATATCTAAGGAATTAAAAAGCACCTTATAATCAATACTTTCATCGGAATTCTTCAAAATTGTAAAAAATCCCGGACCGCAATTAAAACCTTTTTCCAGACAAATATCTGCAAGTTCTTTACGGGTAGTAAAGAAAAATGATTTTTTTCCTTTCTCCCGTAAGCACCAATTGGTAATGGCCTGGATATTGATGTTGAAGGCAGATGGATCTTTAGATGTTAACAATAAAATCTTCATCTCATTCACCCCACCTTCAACAATGGCAAAGTCATCACCTATTTTTAAAAGAATGGTTTCTTTGATCCTGTTGATATACTGGGAAGAAAATTCTTCTAATGTATAACTAAAGCTTAGGAAATTCTTTTGCGTCTTAATTGTCCTCTCGTAAATTTGTTTTCGGACGTTTTCATTATTTTCAAGTGATTCAATATTATTTTCATCAATGTTATAAGGCTCTTCAGGTGAAAATAAGTGAAAAGTGGGAAACATATATGAGCCTGCCGATTCAAGCCGACGCCGGCTGGCATTCTCTTCTGTTACAAAAGCCGTAAGAAAAGGAACATTCTTTTCCTTACAAAGTTGGTTAGAATTCTCTATCATTTTACTAAAACAGCCCTTTCTTCTTGCTGCAGGCAAGGTCCAGGAACCAGTCATAATACCTATTTCTATTGTTTGATTATTGCCCGCCAAGGTTCTGTAGGATACGGCAGAACCAGCAATAACTCCATCCTCATCATTTTCAATAAGCATGATATCAGTTTCATGTTGGCCAATTTTCCGATTTAGACCCCAATTGTACTCTTTTACTCCGCCCCAACCATTAAAACATTTATTTAGATTTTCAATATACTGTTCCTGATAATTGGAAGGATTATTTATTATTTTTTCCATAATTAGTTATTTTCTTTTATATAATCAGAAATTTCCCCCATAGAGGTCCACCATAAATCATTTCCATATTCATTTTCGAGATTGGTAAGCAATACATCTAAATAATTCATGTATAATTCATCTACCCCATCAATGGCAATATATCCAAAGACAGATTTTACGATGTGCGCTTTAATAGACAATAATCCGGAAAGATCTAATATTTGTTTTGCTCTTTCAATTTTAGAATTCGCCTGAAAATTGGTTGGAAGGTGTATAATTTTTCCATCTTTTAGAGTAGTTGGATATAATAGCGGAACACCTTTAATCCCACTCATATTATTTACAGCATCCTTTGAAATTTCCGAAAAAATATCCCTTGCGGAAGCTACAAAATCAAACCCTGCCTCTATTAATGGGTTTAATAATGCTTCGGGGGCATTCCAGCCGGGAGGACAAATTCCTTTAGCATGAGTAATCCCTGAGCTATCAAAAATTCTCATCATCTCTTTAATAATTTCCCGGAATTCTTCTTCAGATTGATCCTGAAATTCCACAGGAATCTTTAAACCTTTATGCACATGATAAAGCCCGTGATAAGCAATCTCTGCACGCTGCATTCCGTTTAAGAATTTTACAAATTCAGGATGTCTTTCAAGATTCATTTTATCCTTAGGCCAACGTTTGGCCAAATAAAATTTGTCCCGTACTCCCGGAATTGAAGCTAGAATCTTTTTTGTGGGTTTTGGAGAAATTTCTCTCCAGTTAGCTGTGGTAAACAAAGTGACTTTTAGCTGCGGATGCCTGTCCAACAACCACTTTACCAATCCTAACTGTCCGTTCTCAAGATCTCCTCCTGCTTCGTAATAATCGCTACTTTTTGCAGGATGTATATCATCTATTGTAAAGCATATAGCTGCTTTTTTATTTGATGGCTTCCATTTTAGCATGGCATGTTTAAGTTAAAAGATGTTGGTTTGATAGATATGAGATTTAAGATTTTTTCAGGTAGTAATTACCCGGAATTAAAAATTTGATCTAGTTCCTTCATGTTAACCGATTTAAAATCATACTTCTGCTTACATTTTTGATAATGTATAAGTATTTCATTAAGGTCCTTCATACTTTCTTCCGGCCTCTCGCCAAAATTGTGCGGATGCCACCATAAATGATAAACCTCCTTATTTTTTGCAGCAGCAGACATTTCTGCTTTTATACGGTTTATTTTAAGATTATGCAAATAGCTATTATTTTCTACAGGACGTAAAAAGCGACTGGCTTTTTGAAGAAGAGGCATCCCGGGTTCCTTTTGCAACTCTGTAATAGAATAAGATTTTCTAGGAGCCAGAGGATTGTACGCATCTCCTGTTCTAAAAATTTTATTTAATAGAGATTCACTTGCAGGATTTTTCCAGTACCATGAATCCGGATTGGATCTTACTGTTTTTATTCCACAATCACTGCAAACCTGTAGGTAAGCTTTATTAATCTGATTTCTTGGAAACACCAGTGATTCCAGTATATAATTATGCTCTTTGGCCACATTTACAGCTTTCTCCAGATCTGCCCTAAAATCTTCAACAGTTTGCCCCTTCTCCGTACAATAATAATGGGAATAGGTATGAGAACCTATTTCCTGACCAGGTGTATTATTTATCCAATTTATTAATTCAGATGCAAAACATTGGCTTTCTTCTCCCTCAAATTTAATAGCCTCACCAAACTTATATGGAGAAAGTTCTTTTTTCAGATAGCCAGGAATACGCTCCGGAATATTTTGTTCCCATTCATTCCAGTTCCTGTTAAAAAGCATACCTACTACTGCCCAGGTAGCATTTACTTCATAGCTCTTGAATTCTTCCAATATTTTCGGAATTACCAGATGAGTGTTTTCAAAATAATTTCTTTTCTGCTTGTAATTCACCACATCGAATACTCCCCAAAGAAGCTCAAAATCCAGTGAAATTACCAAATGACCATGATTATTTTTCATAGGTGTATTTTCATGCTGAAGCTAAAACTTCTCTTTCTGATTTTAATTTTGACTTTCGCCTTTGTCTGAGCTTTATTATTTTATCATATTTTTTCTGCGCCAAATAATAATATATTACAAAAAACAGATAATACATTACCATTGATTTCTGCCGCATGATGATTCCCAAATTAGACATGATAAAAGTCATGGCTAATGAAGTTGATAAAAAAATCATCATACTCATTTTAACAAAAGAAGGTGATTTCATTAGGAATTTCACAAAATCTTTCTTCAGGATTTTTATAAAAAGTAATAAATAAAGTAGATTTTCAAAAGAAATTATAATACCCATAAAATTTGGAGCATCAATAAACAAGGGACGAAACCAGAAAGTAAAAATTTTCACTGGTAATGGATACGACTGCATATCTACTCCGGAACTGGATGTGCTCAAATCTTCAGAACGTCTTTCTGAAAAATTTTCAAATCCTTGCACTAAATTTTCACTGTCCTGCAAACCAACAACACCTAATATGGTATCCTGTACCAATAGCAGGGATACTAACAGTCCTATACTTATTCCAATTTTTTGGTAAAGAGGTACTTTCGCTTTTCCGCTCAGATAACCAACCACTGCACCCACAGCTACGAACATAAACATATGTGGACGAATTTGGAAGATAATAAAGGAACTAAGAATCAGAATTAGATATCGCTTTTTAAAATTGGTGATAGCATATGTGAATATCATCAACCCCATGAAAATAGATGATCCTTTTGCAAAAGATACTGTCCAAAAATGCATATTTGGCAAGAATAAAAGTAAAGTGAGAAAATCAACATTGAAGACCTTAATCTTTATGGGTATATTCTCTCTAAAAAATAAATATGCATGTAAAAAACCTATAAATCCAAACCAGGAAAACAAGAACATCATGGCCTCGAAAGAAGTTATCCCTAAAGTATAAAATGGATACCCCATGAAGTCAATAAAATGTGTGTCTGTACCAAAAAGTTCAAACCACGAACCCGTGTGAGTACTCACTTCATCATAGTACCCTTTAGAATCAGAAGGATTGTTTCCGATATACCACATATAAAAAACGTAGAACAAGCTATGGTATACATATAGCAAATTCATCTTTTTATCGTCAAAAAACGCATGCTTTCTCTTATAATAACTGAATACTCCCTGGTTAATGAGAAACAGAAAAATGAACAAAAACAATGCTGCTATCATACTCTAAAATAGTTCAAGATCTCCTAAGCTATAAGTCCACTTTTGAACATCAGATATCTCAGGCATATTTGGAAACTCGGTATTTAGGTTTCTAATTGTTAATATTGGGCCAAAAGAACCACTTATGGAAGGCCCATTAATTTTCATCAATTCAGGAGAAAAG
Source organism: Autumnicola musiva (assembly GCF_031846585.1). Classification (NCBI taxonomy): domain Bacteria; kingdom Pseudomonadati; phylum Bacteroidota; class Flavobacteriia; order Flavobacteriales; family Flavobacteriaceae; genus Autumnicola; species Autumnicola musiva. The sequence continues at coordinate 97,059 of NZ_JAVRHK010000009.1, read as the reverse complement.
GAAATTACATGTACTCCGAATTTCAGACTCCACTTTTTAATAAGTTTTTTTACATCTTTAGGATTAGAGTTTCCGTCCCCAAAGATACATTCTACTATACGCAGTTCTTTAAAATTTTTTCTGTATTTAACAATGGCGGCCATGTAAATACCTGCGCCATTATAAACCTCATAATTTTGCAATGGATTTATCTCATACCTCCATCTAAGATAATCGGGTGACTTTGGTGTATATAAACCTGAAGTACGTGCCAACCTGTTATTCCATTCTTTACATAAAGAATCCAAATCCTTAGGAGACAAATTTTTATCAATGCTAAAGCCTTGTTGATTTTTTCTCAATCTCCAAAAGGAATTCCAGGCCGGAAATAAACCCACTTTTATTTTTCCTGCCGTCTCCCAGCCCATTTTCAAATACCCCGGCCGGCTTTGCTCATTTGGAGTATTAAATATAAAATTTACACCTTCTTCCCTGGCAGCCTCCACTGCTTTAAGTGTTAATTTTTTAAAGATACCTTTTCCTCTATGCTCAGGATGGGTAGCGGTATCTACGGCTCTGCATGCTTTATAAACCTGATTTTCATTTTTCCAGTTCCAGCGCATAAAAGCCCGAACACCAATAATTTTTTCATTTTCCTCAGCAACAAAAACAATTGATTTCCCAAAAGGATTATCTTCATGCTTAAAATTCCAGACCTCTTCTGAAACTGCCAACTGATCTTCACCAAGGCTGATCTTTAAGACAGAGATAATGGCGGGTATGTCTGAAGGAGCTGCTTTTCTTATGGTCATGAATTGATGTGTTTTTGATAAGTAGCTTCTAATGAGTTCACCATATTTTGTAAGCTAAATGCCTCTTTAACCCTTTGCCTTGCAGCATTTTGAAATTTATAAATTTGGGATCTATCTGCGGCAAAGAAATCTATATGATTGGCTAAATCTTCATAATCCCCTACATCGCTCAACTTGCCATCTTCATTGTCTCTTACAACTTCAACAACACCCCCGGCCCTGGTGGAAATAATTGCGCATTTCATACTCATAGCTTCCAGCAATGCAACGGGCAAACCTTCAAAAGTGGAACTCATCATATAAATATCCATAGCCGAAAAATAATCTACTGTATTAGTTTGAAGACCCGGCAATATAACTTTATCAATTAAATCTAAATCCTGTACCATCTGTTCAACCTCCTCTTTTTGAGGACCTGCCCCTACTACAATTCCATAGATATCAGGATGCTTATCACTGGCTTTTTTAAAAGCTTTTATCCAATCCGGAATGGATTTTTGAACCCGAAAAACTGCTATACTTCCTATAACCGTAGCATTAAGCGGAATGCCATATTTTTTTCTGATTGCGTTACCCTTATCTTTGTCTCTACAATAAGCTTCTGTATTTACACCGTTCAATATGGTTTCGACAGGAATATGAGGATTTATATTTTCTTTTATGGAGCGAGTGACATCAGCCGAAACTCCAATTGCCCTGCTTTGAAAATTAAAACTTAATTTATTAAGCCTTTTAGTGATTTTATGATAATGCTCCTGGATATTATGTTCAGTATAAATAACAGGAATTTCAGTTTGGGCATAAATCATTCGTCCTAAAAAACCCGACCACGGTAGATGACAGTGAATAATATCTATTTTTTCTTCTTTACAATACTTGATAACCTTTTTATACTGCACAAGCATTTGAAGGTTATTATTGGACGAAAAACAAGAAACTCTGCCACCGGCATTTTCAATATCTTCTACCATTTGGTCCTTCCATGGAAGAAAATAAATACAATGAAAATCAAATTGAGATTGATCATGCAATTTTAAAGTTTCTGCCAATAAGACTTCGGCACCGCCCCGACCTAATGATTTTATGATATGGAGCACTTTAATTTTCTGCATAGTAATATAAAAAGATAAGCGGCCGCAAGATTGGATATTTCAATATATACGGCAAGTTTTTAGTGGAAATTAACGTAATTTAACGGTAGCCGGAAATCTACTGATCATTTTCGAGTTTTAGGTATAGTTGCTGAAACCGCAGCGCATTCTTTTTCGGATTAAATTCTTCAAAAACCAATCTATAAGCGTTTTCTCCAAATTCTTCCCTTTGCTCCTTATTCATAAGCAATTTTAAAAGTTTTGCCTCAAAATCTTCTAAATCAAAATTATTAATTAGATATCCTGTTTTCCCATCTGATAATACTTCAGAAACTCCTCCCACGTTTGTAGCAACAGAAGGCTTTCTTTGAGTTGCCGCTTCAAGAATTACTCCGGGCACACCCTCTACCTTACTGGACAGCACAAAACAATCTGCAGCAGCTAAAAGTTCAGGTATATCCTTTCGGAATCCTAAAAGATAAACGGTATCTTCCAAATCACGTTGTTTAATTTGTTCCTCTATTTCCTCATAGAGAACACCACTCCCCACGCAGAACAATTTAACATTCTGTTCTTTCTGCTTTATGCTACTGAAAACATCAAGAAGGAAAGTATGATTTTTTTCAGGGCTAAAATTTCCAATATGTATAGCTACCTTGTCTTTTGCACTAATTCCTAATTCCTGTTTATACCGATTAATCAATTGCTGATCCTGAATTTCTTTAACAGGTATTCCTCTTCTAATAACAGAAGTTTTAGACCTGGGATAATTAAAGGTATTTATAAAATCTACCACGGCTTCTTCCCCTACAGAGGAAACATGATCTATTCTCCTGAAAACCCTCTTATAAACCACTTTTTTGGGAACCGTGTTCACCCATTTACTTATCATACTTATGTTGCGATATAATACGGGAACCTTAGGAACAAAGAGAGAGGCTGCCGCCATATATTTCAGTGTATCAGAACCATTGCACTGTACTACCGCCGGACGCTTTTCTTTTAATAATTTTATTAATTTTCTCAATAAAGAAATTGAAAAACCACTGGTTTTAGCTTCAGCAATATCTAAATTTTCAGCATTTTTAACAGATAAAACATTCTGGTCATTTTTATACAATCCCACAAAAAGAATCTGATGTCCAAGTTCGATCAATTCAGCACTAAGATTAGCTGCAAAAACTTCAGCTCCTCTATATTGCCGACTGGTTACCAATTGAAGTATTTTCATATTTAGATTTAGGAGGCAATTACTTCTTTATACATATTCAGCATTTGGTTATTGATGCTCTCCATAACAAAAGCTTCCTGAAAACGTTTAAAAGAATAATTACTTAATTTCTTTCTCATATTTTCATCCTTGTATAACCTAAGGATGTTTTCTGCAAGCTGCACATGATCTCCCGGCTTACTGAAAAGAGCTCCTTTCTTGTTTCCTACCACCTCTTCCAATACTTCTATATTAGAACATATACAAGGAAGTTTTGCAGAAAAAGCTTCAATTAAAGCTCCGCCAAGTCCCTCATAATAAGACGGAAATACAAAAGCGTGTGAAGTCACCAAACGCTTTTCAACATCATGTACAAAACCATGTATCTTCACCTGTTCTTCCAGATTGTTTTCTTTAATATAAGAAAGAAGTCTTTCAGAATATTGCCCCGGCCGGCCCAGAATTTCAAGATTGACTTTAGTAAACCCATAACTTGATCTTAAATAATCAAGAGCTTTTAATATATCCAGCTGGCCCTTGGCAAATTCCTGCCGTCCTACATTAACAATGGTGAATTGTTTCCTTTTTTCGGCTTCTTCCACATATTTATTTTTGTAGCGGCCTCTATAGATAATTTTGTAATTATTTCTGATCTTGAATAATGGCTTATAATGCTGAAGCACTTTATTAGTAATAGCATGATAAAAAATTCCTGAGGTAAGGCGTGCACTCCAAACATCCATTTGTTTTGCCAGCTGAAATTTCTGCCATGGAAGATCACTGTCTTTTTTGCGTTCCAGGGAATAAGGAGTATTAACCAGACTTTGAATTACTTTTCCTTTTTTATTCTTTAGCCGAACATATCTTAATACCAGGTTTGCCTGAGTTAAAGCAGAATGTATAATATCAGGATTTTCTTTGTTTATACAATTATTCACAAAGCCGGCTTTACCTTTAAAGCCACCCGCACCCTGAAAGTAATGTATAGGAATACCAAATGAAGCAACCTCTTCCTCCAGCCCAATTTTTCTACGCTCCAGACACAGGAATTTAACTGTAGTTTCTTCCCTCTTATGAAGAAATTTGGCAAATTCTACCATTGAGCGTTCAGCGCCACCGGCGCCCAGGGAATTAATCAGTATTAGTATTTTCATATAATATAGGCTGAAGCAAAACAGAAAGATAAAGGAACCATTTATATCTTATTCCTAAACCATCTATTCTTTATTATATCATTCCGGGACAATATTTATCCCAATAGTTTATAAGTAATTTTCTTCCAAAAGGCGTAAAGCCATTTCCTCTAAACGGAGTAGGTGTAAATTCTCCGAAAACCGCACCTTTTTGAGTGGCATAAAAATCAATTCGTGCAAATATTTCGTAAGCTTTGCTCAACCTCTTAGCCTCCTGAATCATTTCCTGAAGGCAAGCCGGAGCTGGTTGAGCATCCCCATCAAGATATTCTTGTTGTACTCTTTCCAACTGGTTCCAATTTTCATCATAAAAAGATGTAGTTCCTTTTTTACGCCCTGTCCTATTTATAACCTGAATACATGCTATTTCTCCATTAAAGGAATAAATTTTATAATCGTCAGGTATCGGATATTGGCCATTCTCATTACTTACAAATTCTTCAACAAGGAAATCAAGCTCAGGATTTTCTTTTACAGCAAAGGATAATTCCTTCACAATATCTGCTTCGGAATACTCACGATCATCAAAAAGATTTTTATCACCCTGCATCAAAAATACCATATTAGCCGAATAACCTATCGTTGGTCTTATTACATATTTTTCCGGCAGATTACCAAAATTTATTTTTTCAACCTTCCGACCTTCCCAATACAAATCAGGCACTTTACAATTAAATTTTTGGGCAAATTCCCTTGAGTTGTGCTTATTATTCAACTGGAACTGCCAACGCTTAGAATCTTTCCAAACGCTTATATCGTCACTGGCATATAATTTTCGCACTAATGTCTTCCTTACTTCGGAATCTCTATAAAAAGCATCTATACGTTCATGAATTCTTCTTGTAAATTTAGAGGAAAACATGTTTTTAATCTTCCGCTTTAATCTGGTTGTGAACATATTATTTTGGAATTATATTGCTATACTTCTTCATAGAAGTACTAACAAAATTTACATTATTCAATTCTATCTATTTTAATAGAATTTTGAGATTAAAGATTTTCAAGAGCTATACTAATTCATTAATAAAATATTAAAGTCTACCTTCAAGATCTCCTGCTGAAAATGAAATTTTATCAATAATATTTTTCTTATCATTACGATATACCACCACCGACTTATTTCTTTTGATGCTGAATTTCAAACCAGTAAAATTATTTTCCAGATAATACACCACATAAATATTATGGTACTGGCATAGTCTGTGCAAAGCTAAGGATCTATAGTTTTTTTTACCAAGAGCCTCAATAATGACTAACATTTTAACTCCCTTGAATGTTTCTACACGGTAAATGATTATAACTTCTTCATTATCTATACCAATATTTACAGCTTTATAAACAGGATCTTTATAACGCCATTGAATAAATTCCTGTGTTACATGAGTGCAAAAACCGTGACGACTTAGGTCAACCTCTCTTAATGAGAGGGCTGATGTTGCAACCGGATTTAATCTCGATTTACCAGAACCAAAAGGAAAAACAAGAGCAACTTTGAAAAGTATTTGAGTGGGATAATTTTTCCACCCCATTTTTAAATATCCTGGTTTACTATTTTCATTAGGAGTGTTAAAAACAATATCTACATTCTTTAGGCATACTTCCAGCCCCTGTAGAGTAAGCTTCTTAAATATCCCCTTTCCTCTGTAATCGGGATGTGTAATAGTATCTACAGGACGAATGGCTTTTAATTTCTTACCATCCCCATAGAAGTCCCAATACATAAACATTCTTACACCAACAATTTTAGAATCATCACAGGCAAGTAACCCATATGACTTTCCAAATGGACTTTCTGTATGTTTCCACAAAAAACTGGATTCTGTATGGTTTTCGCTTAAACTGGAGCGTAGTAGCCTGATAATTTCAGGAACATCTTCTGAATAGTTTATTTCCCGGTAATTCAACATAATTGTTGTGGTTATTTAAAACGGGTATTAAATTTTAATATTTTGGAATGTAAACCGGAAACTTTCACTTTAAATTCATTTAAGTCATTATAAGTATCCACCATCAACCTTGAAATTCTTAAAGGATTTATTTGCTCTTTATTCACCTGATGATCAAACAAAAATGCCATTTTTATTCCTTCCTTTTTAAGCACTTCTTCAGTATCCATATCCCAATTTCCATTTGGATAAGCAAAAACATCATAGCCTTCAAGACCTAATTTCCTAAACCTCATTTTTGCGTTTTTAAGCTCCTCCTTTATTTCCTCCTTCTTACAATTATCTACCATAGGATGAGTATGAGTATGGTTACCCGTAGATATACCTTTTTTTTCCATCTCATAGATTTCTTCCGGAGAAAGCTGCCTGGATTTAATTTCAGGTAAAGATTTTAAATAGGCTATTCTTTCACTATTTGGAACTTTTTTAAGATGATTTACTTTTTTCCTGGCTTCAGCATATGATTTACCCTCCCTTTGAATAGCTTTTTCCACCCATCGGCACCAAAACGTATTAGAAGAACCTATCAATGATGTAATCACGAAAGAAACAGATGGCATTTTAAACTCGGCCAACACAGGTAAAGCATTTTCATAAACAGAGATATCCCCATCATCAAAGGTTATCAATACTGACTTTTTAGGTAATTTTTTGTTTTCAAAGAGATGTTTCTTTAAATCCTCGAGGCTAATCACATGAAAATGAGAATTCAAGTACTTCACTTGTCGCCGAAATTTTTCCTGGTCCGGAACTGTATGATAAGCTAATACTCTTAACAAACTCCCACTTGAAATAAGGAAAATTGGATGAAGCCCTGATAATAGATTATAAATAAAAGATCTCATATAAGTTCGTGTCTTCCTCAAATTTCAGTTTACTTACTTCTAAAAAGTTCCGGCAAAGATATTAAATGCCGACTTCTAAAAAAGGAAGTTGTTAAATTTAAATCAATGTTAACAATCAGGTTTTTCAAAAAAAATATCTTTGCTTTTTTTACCTCTTCAAGTCTTTCTAACCTGAGTTTATCAAATGGCTTTAAAATATAACCGCATTTTAATTGTAGCAGCTTCAATGGCTACCCCACGAGCTGAAGTAAAATATATTAATACATGGATTTACAAGCTTGTCAACAACTATCCGGATCTTCATATTATTGATAAATCTAAAAGAGGACTTTCATCCAGAGCATTAATTAGAGAAAGCTTACTTGAAGATTATGATCCTAATCTAGTAATAATGCAACTTGGTCTTAGCGATTGTGCCCCAAGATATTTACAAGAAAATGCTTTATCTACAAAAATCATAAATAATCTTCCCGGCTCCCTAAAAAAGACGGCTTACTATTTTGTCAAAAAATATAAATCAAGAAGAATGAAGAATGCCAATGTTAATTTAGAAGCATTCAAAAAAAATTTTGAAAATTATATAATCCGTGCTGAAAAAAAATCTATAGATATTATATGCCTTTTAATTTCACCTGTAGGTGAATCCTTCAAAATTAAGAACCCTGAAATACAAAAGGCAATTGAAGCATATAATAATGTTTTAGTTAGTCTTGATGGAAAGTATAGCCATTTTACTACCGTAGAATGCTTTACAGAAAAAACTATAAGCGAATATCTTTTAGCCGATGGGCACCATGTAAATGAATCAGCTCACAATATTTTTTTAAACAAAATTGCTCCTTTTCTTTCATAGAAAAAAACAATTTATTACCCTAAGCAGCTAAAAGAGTTGCACTTTTTAAATTAAAAGGTTACTATTTTCCATCTATTTTTAAATAAAGTAATGTTTTACTAAAAGAGAATGCATTGGGAAGTTATTATTTATTTACCCTCCTCAAGTATTCTGTTCATCCGGGAAATAATAAACATTCTAAAAGCTAAGAGATTATAGTCCATTACGTGGAATTTCTCTTTTCCCTTTACCCCTCTCTTGAATTTTTTTGGAATTAAGGCTTTTATACGTGTAATTCCAGAACCATACCAATCTTTTGAATTGTGCTGTACCCGGATTTTAGACAAAACATCGTTTATAAAATTCCTGGGGAAAATTGATGTGGACGAATGGGAGGATAATTCCCCCCGAATGATTTCAACTATTTCTTCCTGTTTCAGGAAGTGTTTTGTAGCCATAGTAGAAGAGCGACTGGCAAATTTAACATTAGGATTTACAGAATCCACAATGGTTTTAAAAGCCTTTTTATCTGTTCTCAGATGTGCAGGCATTTCCCTGATTTTCCGAACAATTCCCCTCGCTAATAATGGATTTATTTGTTCTACATAAGGCTGTTTTAAATCTGATAATGCGGAAAGAAAGGTAGGTACAAGATGACTCTGATAAAGCCTGTCCCTCCAATTTTCCAAACTTTCACTTTTTTGTTGCTTCAATTCTTGCGGAAACTCCTGAGATAGAGATTTTATGAAAGGATCATCTTTAAGATTTGAATAATCAGAGCATAAAGAAAGTCCTACAAATTTTTTTAAATGTAAATCTGAGATAAAATTATAGGATCCAAAAACTTCATCTCCTCTTATGACTCCTGTAATATTTTTTTCAAACAATTTTTTCCAAAGATTGAAACCATCTGTATATCCACCAATATGATCGATTCTTCCTTCTCCGTTAAGGCAAAACCGGTCAAGAATAATTTCAAGAGGCTCACTCGGGGGGTCGGTGTGAAAGTATCTATGTGGAAGGTCATAAATATTAGCAATTTTCTCTGCAACTTGTGCATCTGTACCATTTTGTTTTCGTGAAGCTTCCAGACCCCAGGTTACTGTTTTTAGATGCTCCCCATTTTGATCTTTTTTAGGTAATAGGCAAATATTCCCTCTACTATCATAACCTCCTGAAAGAGTTAAATTCCATTCCGAATAATCAATATCAATTTTTGAAAAAGTGGAATCAATAACCTCTTTTAATTCTTTTACATGTTCTTTGTCTGATTGCTTGTTCTCTATAAATTCAACCTGGGATGAAGATATATTTAAATCCCATGATTTCATATCCACAGTAAGGGAACTGCTACCATTCAAAAGTGATATTCTGGAATCCCAACTTAAACCCGGGCCTAACATACCAGTTGATAACACCCAGGGGATAACTTTTTTGTTAAAGGTGAAATCTCCGAGATACTGTATAATTGCCCTTTGCGATGTTGATGCCAAAAATACATCCTTATCCTTATAGTACCAGACTGAACGCGTACCTAAAATGTCTGTAACAATTTCAAGCTTCTGTTGATTGGATCTGAATATAGAAAAATTTCCATCTGGCACAAGGCCATTTACTTCATACCATTTACCTCTCTCGCCAAATGCCTGCCCAAATAGGAAACTGTTATCCTTGACTTCTATAGAATGAACAGGATTTGAAATACCTGTAATTGTTCTTTTATTATATGAAATTTTAGTTGGACGGGCCTGTATATTATCTGGATTTAAAGACTCACAAATATGCTTAACTTTTTGAATAGTATCCTGGTTAACCGTTCTATCCTTTAAACACACAAAAAGAATTTTTGACATAGATTTTATTTAAAAAAGGAAGCAACCAAAATATCTTCCTACAACCATTACTATTTTATGATTCTTAATTCTATAAAAAACACAAAGGAAAAGCATTTAAAATTAGAACAAAAGATAATACATGCCACTATAATCTTTTTTTGTTAAGGATCACAAAGACAACCCAAAAAAAATTAATACCTCCCAAAGGTAGAAAAAACCCAATATTTTACAAAAGGACTAGTGTAAAACCTATTGCAGAATGACGACGCTAAAATAATCTAAAATAAATTTCGTTAGATATAATAAATTCTACCTAATTTTGACACAATTCTTTTTTTCAACCAGAAAATTAATTTTAAATGTCCAAAATTATATATGTCTGCTATCGCAATGAATTTCCCGTAAATGAAAAAAAGAATATATCCCGCATTTGCAATGAAATTAATGCAGACAATATTAATGCAAACCCTTCTTCCATTTTTAAGGATGGGAATATTTGTTACGGCTTATCAAATCCAGTCAGCACAATAAAACATAATGGCCGGAATATTTTATTAGGTAAACTTTTTAATGAATCGGATAGTTGGCAGGAAGTAGAAACGGACTATCCGGACGGCAACTATCTAATTTGTCGTTCTAACGGTATAAAAATAGAATTAGTTACCGATCTTGTAGGCACACGTACGGTATGGTATTATAAAGATGAAGAAAAATTTATAGCCGCTACTTCTCAACGTGCCATCATTAAATTCCTGAAAGATTTTCAATTTGACGAAGGAGTAATTTCCTGGATGATTTCAAGCGGGTCTCTGGGACCGTTAAATTCGTGGGATAAAAGAATTAAAAGATTAGCTCCCGGTTCCATTACCCTGGATCTCAAAAAATGGGAGTTAAATAAAAGAAAAAACGAAGTTCATTTTTCTTATAAAAAGATTTCAGATGCTGAACATCAGGCAAACCTAAAAGATGCACTTGAAAAGAGTTTTGAAAATTTAAATGTTGATTTTAGGAAATGGACACTTTCACTTTCAGGCGGTCATGATTGTAGAGGAATACTTGCGTTGATGGATAAAGCAAAACCAGCTCAAGATAAAATAGAGACAGTTACCTGGGGATTAAGAAAAGCAGAACAAGAAAAAAAATCAGATGCTTATGTAGCGAGGGAAGTTTCAAATTATTTTAAAACATCTCATAAATACTATGAAACCGACACAAAAGAAGAAGAAGCTATAGATAGCGTGTTTACAAGATTCCTATTAAATGGGGAGGGACGCATTGACCATATCTCAGGTTATATGGATGGCTTTGAAATATGGAAAGTTTTATTTGAAAATGATATTGAGGGGGTAATAAGAGGAAACCAGGTTTTTGGACAAAAAACTCCTCATTCAGCATTCGCGGTAAGAAGTTTTATAGGTATTCCATTATGTAAAGATTTTGATAATCTTCAAAAATTTAATTATATCCAAAATCTTGAGCAAAAATTACCCGAACAACTGGACCGGCAAGAAGGTGAATCTCTTTCCACATGGCGTGACAGGTTACTACAAGAATATCGTTTGCCTGTTATTCAGGCAGCATTATCTGATCTCAAGTTTCCATACGTAGAGCAGTTTGATCCTTTATTATCCAGAGAAATTATTGAAGAGGTAAAAACACTCCCAGATCATTTAAGAGATGGGAAATGTTTATATCAGGAAATTGTAAAGCAGTTAAACCCAGGCCTTGGTTACGCCTCTAGATCAGCCACTAAGGACAAAAAAGAAATCGTGGCACAAGCAGATTTTGTGAAGATTATTAAACAGGAATTATCCACACAACATGCATTAACAATTTTTCCTGAAGATTTTCTAAATGATGTTAACTCGAAATTAAAGGACGAAAATCAAACACAAACTTTATCAATAGCTTCTTTTAAAAGGCTGATTTCATCAATTCTTCCACTTAAAATGAAAAAGAAGATCTACAAAAAGGTAATTAACCCATCATTAAATAATAATATTCTTGCATTTCGCTTAGCTATTATCTGCAGAATGACAAGAATTTTTAATGAAGACACTTCCGAATCATCCCTATAAAATTTTAATGATGGAGCTCTTTCTTTGAGTTAATAATTTAAATAGAAAGGCAGAACATTACGATATTGGTCTAAATTTTCGATTATCTTTTTTCTAACATATCTGCCTGAATCTTTTTAATAGCATAATAATATGCATTTTCCTGAATATTATTATCTTTTAAGTATTTCCTGGTATAATTTTCGTATTTTTTGACATCTAACGGTATTTTAGATATTTCGTTAATATCAACATTTTCTTCCATATCAATGGCTCTCATCCCAAGTTCTTCATGGAAAAAAATCAGGCTCTTTTTCACCCTTGGGTGATAGTTCATGATAAATTCATCTTTAAAAATAAGAAACGGTTTCTTATAAAAAATTGCAAAACTAATTGCTGTACTGGAGTGACCAAAAACTAGATAAGCGTCTCGAATTAAATCTTTAGTAACGCCAAGAAATGTTCGAAAACTGGTGAATTTTCCTTCTAATTCTTTTTTAAACTTAACTGCATCAGGATGGAGAGCAACTACCACTTCATCTAATCCCATCTTTTCCTTGATATTAAGTAGGTTTCTTTCAACCATATCATAATATTTTTGTACATACTCATCTGGAATAGGTTCTTGATAAATACCGGGGTGCGTTCTATTTAAAAAAGGAAGGCCCTGGTCAAGGAAAACCCCAACTTTTTTATCTGGGTCTATAACATGTTTTTTATCATTTTCCAAAATATTATTAACATCGTCAGCATGAACCACAATTCTATGGCTTTTTTTGACTGTCAAAAATGTTTTTGGTGGTATTAAATACTCCGTACTGCACAAGTAATAATCGGGAATAAACATCTTAAACTTTTTTCTATAAATAAATTTAAGACGGTGCAAGGGAAGAACTTTATCAGAAAATCTAAGAGCTTTAAATATGAGTTCTTTTGCTTTCCCTGATGTGGAACTAATTGAAGAAAACCGTTTAGTGAAGTAACTTAGCAATTTATCCTGTTTTCTTACAATAATATCAAGAATTGGAGCCGCAGGAATCATAAAAAAATCAAAGGCAAGAAAAAGTACAGGTTCCTCAGGTAAGTTATTCCTGAAGTCTATAAAATCCTGTTTAGTGGCACATTCTACTTTATTATCCAGGATTATATCTTCAGTTGCAGTAGCTACTGTTCCATAATACTTAGTTGCGTCCAAAAAAACAAAATCAAATCCTTCGTCTTGCAACCTTTCTAATTGAAAAAGCTGTCTTTGTGAATTACGCAACATTTTTGGACTAAAAAAAATGATTTTAAAATTCTCTTTTTTCATCTAAGTGTGCAATTTTATTGATCTGAAAGTAGTGAAAAATCCATACGGGTTCCTGTTTCCAACTTATCCTTAGCTTTTTTTCCTAGAATTTCGTTAAAATATTTAGGATGTAAACCAAACCCAGGACGGATAGATCTTACGTTCTTTTCAGTTATTGTTTCACCTGCTTCAATATCTTTAATCACATAAATAGAACGTGAAAAATCCCTTCCTTTCTTCTGCTTTTCACTTAAAGAATAATCTACATTACCAATAGCTTTTTCTGCTTCCCTTACAGCTTTCACCATTGCTGTAAATTCCTTCTCATCCATAGAAAAAGATGCATCGGCACCACCTATAGATTTGTCCAGAATAAAATGCTTCTCAATAATTTTTGCTCCAAAACTAGTGGCTACTACGGGTACTGTACTACCCAGAGTATGATCAGAAAGTCCACTTATTACACCATAACGTTCTGCCAGATCCTTAACCATTACCATGTTGGCCTCCTCAATAGGTGCAGGATAAGAAGATGTACATTTTAATAAAGCTATATTTTCATTTCCCATTCGTTTACATGCATCTAATGCTAATTCTATATCTTCAGTCCCAGCTATTCCTGTTGAAATAATTACCGGCTTACCCTTAGAAGCCATGAGTTCAATTAATGGAATATCTGTTATTTCGAATGATGCAACCTTGTATGCAGGTGCATGTAAGCCTTCTAAAAATTCTACTGCAGTGGGATCAAAAGGTGATGAAAAACATATTAAACCTTCATCCTTCGCGACTTTAAACAATTGCTCGTGCCACTCCCATGGAGTATATGCTTCCTTATAAAGATCATGCAAATATTTTCCATCCCATATAGTACCCTGGCTCAACATAAAATCAGGAGATTTAACATCAATAGTCATGGTATCTGCTGTATAGGTTTGCAGTTTAATAGCATTTGCACCTGTTCTTTTTGCAGCTTTTATTGTCTCTATCGCTGTTTCTAAACTTCCATTATGATTAGCAGATAACTCTGCTATGATAAAAACAGGACTATTTTTTCCAATATAAAAATTATCGATTTTCACTGTATCTAATTTAGTTCTTTAATAAATTTATAGTTTCCATCTTCTGAAAAAATGTTGTACCCTAACCTTTGAAAAGCTTTAATAGAAGCTATATTATCTTTCATAACGTAGCCTATTACATATTTTAAATAGGAATAACGGCTTTTTAAATTCTCAAGGCCTTTTTTCAGAATAATAATACCAAATCCCTGGCGGTGAAACTGAGGGTCAACCAGGAAATTTATTACAGCCTCATCATTGTTGATATCAAACCGAATAGATCCTATCACTTTTTTATCTAATTGTGCTATTAAATAATAACATCCCGAATTATTAAGTTTATTCATAAACCATTCAGAATGATCTATGAGCTCTATTTCCCCACGTGTAAAGGAATGAGCCCTAACAACGGAATTATTGGCCCATTGGAATGTAATTTCTAAATCTTCCTTACCAGCTGTCCGCAGAACAACATCATCTTCAATCATTATACGTTGAAAATATTTGTTAATTCTTAATGCAGAATGACCATCAATATCAACTAATGGTGCAGAAGATTGGGATATCAACTTATTGACAGCAAGTAAAATATCTTCTTTAGAAAAATTTCCTGCACTTACAAAAACTCCTTCCTTGTTATAATTTTCAAAGACATATCTTTGATTTTCAACATACATTCCTGAAATTATTTTTAAACCTAAAGATAAAGCCTCTAATAAGATGCCGCTTGAAGGAACTATGGCCAAATCTGAAATTTTCATTAATTCCAGCATTTTTTTTGCATCAATGGAATGATAAAAATCGACTTCTTTATTACCGGCCGCTATCTCTTTGATTTGCCTAACCTTTTGATGGGAGCTTCCTACAACGACAATGATCCGTTCAAATTTATCCATTCCCAACAAAACATTTAAACATCTTTCTGTGATATTTTTCAAATCGCTACCTCCAAAACAAACAAAAACTGTATTAACTTCTTTATTTATCTTTTTTTGTTTTGCCGCTTTTAAAAATTCAGGACGTAGTAAAGCATAATCCAGTCCTAAAGCAAATTGAGTATATGTTTGTGCCTTATAGTCTTCAGGAGTAATACCAGGTGCATGGTTGATGATTAAATCTGCATAAAATAATTTGTTATGTAAATCATCAATACAGATCAGTTTACTGCCTCGTCTTTTTATATTTTCCTGATAAGCTGAATCAAGTCCATAATGGTCCACTACTACAATCTCTTTTCCTGATAGATAGGAAAAAATATCTTGTTCAGAATCTATTCTCTTGACTAAAAATCCCTGATTGAGAATATCTTCTGAAATATTATCCGGGATTTCTTTGGATACAAAATTAATTTCAAAATCGTCCTTTAGCATATGAGCCAAAGCCATACACCTAACTAAATGTCCTAAACCAATTTCTGGACCTCCATCAACTCGTATGTAAATTTTTGATTCTTTCACGAAACAGGTACTTTGAAAACTAATTTCCTTACGTACCCCCTATCCTCATATAAGGCAGCATGTGCATACGAATTGGGTATAATACAGAATTGCCCGGAGTTTACTTCCAGAAGATTTTCTGATTTTTCGCTGTACAAGATATAATCTCCTTCTTCATTATAATTCTCTACAACACTATTACAGTCTTTAACATCCTTATAGGCAATAGTATCTTCGCCCTCTATGGTATAATGGATATCATAAAATTTTTTATGAGCTTCCAAGATTTCTTTATTCTGTGCTCCACTATCTTTATGTAATTTAATAACTGAAATCCCATTGGAAATTATCGCTTTATGGCCGGCTTCAATTTCTAAGTATTTCTTATTCCTGATGTAATCCTGAATAGCATTTATGGTCTCTATATCTCCATGTTTCGGAAGTATAACTTTTAAGTCGGTAGAAACTTTCATTTTATTTTTGTTTGACGGTTTAAAGTTTCGATTAGATTATTATCAGTTCTGTATTTTATGGGTATGTCATTATTTATTGATACAACTTCGGGATGTTCGTCCAGATATTTAAAAATATCTCTCACAGAGAAATTTGAATAACCTGCTTCCTCAAGATTATTATGAATTTTTCTGTATACATCTAAATCTTCCTGATGATCTAGAGTCAGCCGATAGTCCCTCACCATGTCTTTAGGCAAGTCTACCATATGTAGCCTGAAATGTTCAGGATTGTTTTGAAAATACCATGTCATGTATTCAGAATACTCTGCATTTGGGAAATGTTCTTTGATGGTCCTGAGGGCCCGAACATTAATTATTTCAAGATTTGTTCCCACCGCTGCATTTCTTGCCGTGGTATAATCTGCACCGAATTTGAAGTGTTCTTTAAGCAATATCTGGCATATTTCATTATCCATAAATGGATTATCTGCAGTAATTCGAACAATAACATCCAACTTCAGGTGTGAAGCAACATCAAGATATCTCTGTATTACATCTTCCGGATCACCTTTAAAAAAAACTACAGAATCATTATAGGTATAGTTTTCAAGTTCTTCATCTTGTTCTATAGTGGAAGTTGCCAAAACAGTATGGTTTACGTTATCAAATTTCAGTACATTCGAAATACAGTATTCAACTGAAGGCAAATTTCCAATTTTTAATAGCGCTTTCTTTTTAAGACGGGAAGATTTTAATCGGCAGGCAATAACGTTACCTATAGTTGCTTTCTTAAAATCAGAACGTTTAACAACATCCCCTTCCCTTTTTTCTACCGCCAAGATGTTCCAGTTTTCCTGTAGCTGCTCTATTTGTTTAACATTTAATCCGGCTTGTCCCGATCTTCTATAAATAAAATCTTCTTGTAAACAAACGCCGCTGCCACCCGGTTTGGATTTTTTTAACAAAGGAATCATAATTGTCTTATCAAGATACTGTTGTTCCTTAATATTAATAAAAGGCATTTCTTTAATTGATGTATATCTTTGTACTGTACCCCTCATCAATTTATACCGTTCTGGTGTTAAACTTGAAAAATGGTCATATTTTGTTTCGCGGGATTCCAGCATTACATGCTTTTCTATATAGTCAATACCACTCATAGCAGCCAAAACAGGAAGCCAAATGGCATTGTCTGATTCGCCATCAACATGGTCAGCGAAAACCAGCTTGTTAGCAAATTTCTCTTTTATAATAGGTATTTTACTGAATCCGGAATCCTCTAATGAGGTGGGATACGCCTGATATCCAAATTCGAGTAAAATTTCTTGTGGAGAAAGCTTATTTTCCACATTTGCCATTATCTTTTGAATATCCTCAACCGATTGTGCAGCTACATTAAGAATAACCTTTTTTCCCGTCAGATCACATTTTTCAAGAGCCTGAAACACTTCATAATTGTATAATACTGAACTCTGAAATTTTATTCCATGTACAAGCTCAATATTTTCACCTAAAATTTCTACTCCATATGCATCAAAAATATCAAGCCAGACATCTTTTGTAGCTCCTGCTTTTTCTATAGCTTTTTTCCATTGGTCTTTTTCAAAATAAAGTTCCTTATAAGTATTATATGAAGGAAAATCAGAGGTAGCAACTTTATCTGGATGTAATGCCTGGAACTTCATACCGACATTTTTTTCCAGGTCAGCAAAAGAATCTATAAGTTCTAAAAGGTAATCAAAATTGCCTCCATGGGTATTTGCTACTTCAATGATATGATATGTACTATGCATAATATTATATTTTGGCTTGTATTATTTAATTGTCCAACCTCCGTCAATCACTAAATTCTGCCCTGTCATAAAGTTGGAAGTATCTGAAGCTAAAAAAACAAATGCACCGCCAAGATCTTCAGGTTTTCCTATACGGTTTAGACATGTTTTCTTTTCTAATTCTTCTACAAATCCCTTTTCCTCCTGAACGGGACCGGAAGGAAAAGGACCAGGTGTAACGGCATTAACAGTGATATTAGCGCTTCCTAAATGGCTGGCGTAATACCTTGTTAATTGAATAACTCCTGCCTTGGCAGCTCCATAATGAGGTGGATTTAAGAATTGAGGGAAGTCTTTATAAACATTAAACTCCGGTGCCACCATTCCGTACATAGAAGAAACATTAATGATTTTTCCGGAGGACTTTCCTTTTAAGTAGGGAATAACTTCCCGTATACATCTAAAGACAGAATTTAAGGTTCCATCTATACCAGTGTTCCAATCTTCGTCAGACATTTCTTCCGGAGACTGACCTTTACTGTAAAATGCATTATTGATTAATATATCTATGCTACTTTTGTCGTTTATGTTGTTAAATGCTGTTCGAATGCTCTTTGAATCGGATACATCGCAATTTTCAAAAAAAAGGGTTTTATTTATATACGGACTTTCGTTAAAGGTTTCTTCAAATTTTTTGTTACTCCTTCCCAATACAAAAACGGTTGCTTCATGGTATAACAAACTTTCGGTTACAGCCTTTCCAAGATATCCGTAGCCTCCGGTGATTAAGACAGTTTTAGATTTTAAATTAAAATTATAGATCATAATTTATTATTTTTTGGGCCACCTGGAAGGTATAAGAATTTTATCAGAGATATCCTGTTTTAATTCAATCATCTTGAAACTTCCCTTTATACTTTCCAGATTTTGTGCTAATTGCTGTTCACTTTCTACACCTAAGATTACTTTATCAATGAAAGGGTTTTCCAGAACAAATTTTAATAACATTCCTGGAAGTGAGTCTTTCTGTTTTTGCAGCTGATAAAGCAAAGGTTTAACCTCTTCAAAAAAATTATCAAGTTCATTAAGCTTTGTAAAAAACAGACCCTGTAGAAAAGTGGACCTGCTATGAATTTCGCAATCATTATTTTTCAAGTCCTTAAAAAACGCTTCAAATCTTCTATCGAAATAATTATAAGGCACCTGAACCAAGTCTGGTATAAAATTGGCATTTAATAATAGCTCTAACTCTTCAGGTTCATTTAACGAAAAACCAATTTTTTCTACTTTACCAGTACTTTTAAAGCTTCTTAATTCATCCCATTGTTCAGGATATTCCAGTAATTCTAAAGGCCTATGAGCTAAATAAGCGTATAAAGAAGAAAGGTGAAGCCTTTTAAGACTTTGCTCAAGTTGCTCTAAAATTCTCTCACCTGCTGAAGGCGGCATAAATTTAGAAACTATTTTAAAGTCTTTAATCAACTCTCTACCAATAACTTCTTCTGCATTACCATAAGCCGAAGCAGTATCGAGAATACCTATTTTATTTGAAGATGCTAAATCTAAAATTTTTTTTACTTCTTCAGAAGAGGTTTTTCCTTCTGTATTGGATATACCGTATGGTAATCCAAACTGAACAGTTCCCAAACCCAATTTTGAGCTATTCACCATAAAAAGAATTAATCTTTTGAATTACATAAAGCTGCTCTTCTTCAGTAAGAACAGGAAATACTGGTAAACTTATACAATGTTTATAATAATTTTCAGCATTAGGCATATCACCCTCTTTCCAACCAAGGTTTTGGTAATAAGGCATAAGATGACATGGAATATAATGTATCTGTGCAAAAATGTTATTTTTTCCTAGGAAATTATATAGCCCGAGCCTGTTTTCTACTTCCAGTATAAATAAATGATATGCATGCCCGTTAATGTTTCCGCTGCAAGATTTTATATAATCCTTGTCTTTCAATGCTTCCGTATAAACCCGCGCAATTTCTTTTCTCTTTTTCAGCCCCTCATCTGCACGTTTTAACTGGCTTGCTCCCAATGCCGCCTGAAAATCGGTAATTCTATAATTAAAACCAAGATCCTGCATTTCCATATACCAGCCGGGATAATCATTTTCTCCGCCCGCCAGTTCAATAGAATTCACATATAAATCATTATCTTTAATAATACCATGGGTTCTTAACTGCATAAGTTTTTCATACAGAACCTTATTATTAGTAGTAATCATACCGCCTTCGCCACTAGCAATATGTTTTACGGGATGGAAAGAAAAAATAGACAAATCAGCAAAATTGCCATTACCACAATATTGTTTTTCTCCTTTAGAGTCATTAAAAAATCCACCCGGTGCATGACAGGAATCTTCAATTATCCAAAGATCATATTCATTTGCAAGTTCCCTAAAAGCTTCCATATCTACAGCTCTTCCTGCAAAATCTACGGGAATAACACCTTTATAAGTTCCCTTGGGAGCCGATTCTAAAAGTTTGCGAACCGCCTTAATATCTAATAGGTAAGTATCAGGATCTATATCGGCAAAAACTACTTCCCCGCCACAATACCTAACACAGTTCGCAGAGGCAGCAAAAGTAATAGGAGTTGTAATCACCTTATCCCCTTCCTTAACACCTAATGCAAGAGCACAAAGATGAAGTGCAGCAGTTCCATTTGAAACTGCTACCGCATAATCACTCTGAACATAATCAGCAAAACGTTCTTCAAATTCAGCAATTCGAGGTCCCTGGGTAAGATAATCAGATTTTAATGTCTCTATAACATCATTAATATCATCTTCAGTAATAGACTGTTTTCCGTATGGTATAATTTTTTGCATATACTAAAAATTAGACTTCAAAATTTGGATCTACATTCTCTTTTATAAGAGTACGAAGTTTTTCTACTGTTTCCCAATCTTCGTTCTCTCCTGAATTATATTTAAATCCCTGAGGGACACTTTTAGCGTCAAATTCTTTTACAAAATCTTCCAGTTTCCAGCGATGGGTAGTAGGAACTATAACATAATATTTCCCAAGATCGTAAGTATAAAATGAATCGGAAGAAGTTATCATTTCTTCATGTATTTTTTCACCCGGCCGAATCCCTACTACAGGTTTTTCACATTCAGGACCTATGGCTTCGGCTACATCTGTAATTTTATATGATGGTATTTTAGGAACAAATATTTCACCACCCCACGCCTTTTCTAGAGCATGCATAACCATATCAACTCCTCCCTGGAGACTAATATTGAATCGAGTCATAGTAGGATCGGTTATTGGCAAAATACCCTCTGCTCTTTTCTTTAGAAAGAATGGAATAACAGATCCGTTTGAGCCCATCACATTGCCGTACCTTACCACTGAAAACCGAATGGGATTAAAACCAACAATATTATTAGCAGCAACAAAAAGTTTATCTGAAGCCAGTTTGGTTGCACCATATAAATTAACGGGTGCCGCAGCTTTATCGGTAGATAATGCCACTACACTTTTCACCTCCGTCTCTAAACAGGCATTAATAATGTTTTCAGCACCTAAAATATTAGTCTTAACACACTCCATTGGATTGTATTCGGCAATTGGAACATGCTTCATGGCAGCTGCATGAATAACATAATCCACTCCTCTTAAGGCTCTCCTTACACGCTCATAATCCCTTACATCACCAATAAAAAACCGGAGTTGCGGATGTTGAGAAGGAGGATACTCCTGAGCCATTTCAAATTGTTTCTGCTCATCCCTTGAGAAAATAACAAGACGCTTGATTTTTGGATGATATTTTAAAATATGAGCGGTTAACGCTTTTCCTAAGGATCCTGTTCCACCTGTAATTAAGATAGATTTGCCAGCTAAGTCTAACATATGAAGATTAAAAATTTGAGATTTTATAAATAAAAAGTTTAAGAGAGGACACTTTAGACATAAGAATTTTTTTAAACTATTATAACATGAAAAATAATGAGAATTCTTACACCAGGTTATTTATCTATGAAAAACTATATTACAAAGATTATAATTCCCTTTATTTTAAGGATATCTAATTAGCTCAACCTTACGAAAAAGCCGACGTCTAATACCCCAGTATAAACGATAGTAATAATACATTAAGTTTGATGTTCTCTCTTTGAAAAAAGTTAAATTTTCATCGATTAATCGTTGATTTTCCTTTTGAAGTTTATAGTAAAGTTCTGTTTTCCTCTGTTTAACATAAACGTGATTTTTAATATTAATATAGCTCCAAATATTTTCATCAATTAATTCCAGACTCTTCATATAACCTCTTCGTCGTTTTTCAGATCTCTGTGAGCCAGTAGTTCTGTCACCGGCTCCAGATCTATATAAGGCATAAGTATTTTTGCAGAATTGAATTTCGGAGCTGGTTAAAATTATTCTTGAGAAAAACTCTCCATCCTGATTTATTATTAAATCCTCATTCCAATTTCCGGCTTTTAAAACTACAGATTTTGGAACAAGAAAAACATGAGGGGGAAAAAAAGTGAGTGCTTTACCATAAACCTCTATAAGCTCGACAGGACTTCGGGTACTAAAATAAGTTGGTAATCCGTTATATAATTTTGCCTTTTCCTGATTGGCACCAATGCCTCCCCACCTGCAGGTAGCTATAGCATTAGAACCGGATGTTTCCAGCATTTTTAACTGAATTTCCAATTTATCACTGGCTAGCAAATCATCAGAATCTAAAAACTGCACATATTGCCCTTTGGATTTTTCTATCCCAATGTTTCTACATGTATTAGCTCCTTTTTTTCTATTCTCGGGTCTTATTATATACTTTATCCTTCTATCAATTTGTTCATAGTTTTTCAATAATTTTCCAGTATCATCATTAGAACCATCATCAACAACAAGGCACTCCCAATTTTTAAAAGTCTGACGTAATACAGAATCAAGGGTGTCCTTGATTATATGAGCACGATTAAAAGTTGGAATAACTATGGAAATTTTAGGTTCCATTAAAGAATTTTTTCTCAAGAATTATATCTCCTGAAGTTCAACAAGTTTCTTAAAATACTTAGACTCTATCATTAGACTGGAGAAATTAGCAACATTGGAAACTTCTCCATTTTTCATAACAACAATCCGATCTGCATTTTTAATTGTTGAAATTCTATGAGCAACAATTAGAATAGTATATTCTCCTTTTAGCAACTCAATATTTCCCTGTATTGCTTTTTCTGTTTCCGAATCTAAAGCTGATGTCGCCTCATCCAGTATCAAAATTTCTATTTCCTTAAATAACTCACGGGCAATAGAAATACGTTGTCTTTGTCCACCACTAAGGTTTACCCCGTTGTTCCCTAAAATAGTATTTTCCTTTTCAGGAAGCTCATTTACAAAATCCAGTATTGCAGCTTGATTCACTGCTTTCCAGAACTTTTCTGTATTGTCTGGATTTTTTTCACTCCAGAAACTTATATTGTTGAATATGGTATCATTAAAAATCACAGGGTCTTGAGTAATATAACCAATTTTTTTCTGAAGACCTCCCATGTTTAAATCATCATAATTTTTTCCGTTTGCTAAAAGTTTACCTGACTCCGGAGGCAGGAGTCCGGCAATAACATTAACAAGAGTTGTTTTCCCACTTCCACTTTCTCCAACAAAAGCTACGGTTTCATTCTGTTTTATGTTTAGAGAAATATCCTTGAGAATTTTTGTTTGATTATAGTAGAAGGAAACGTTAGACAACTTTATTTCCTCAATTCTACTGTCCAAAATATTGGAACCCTTCTTTTCTTTATTTTTTCTAAGTTCTTTTTGGAAAGAAGTCATATTTTCCAATGAACCTGATACTGCCAGGAACTTATTCCATTTAACCTGCATTTGCATTAAATAGTTTAAGGCCCTATAAAAAAATAGCAAACTTATTAATATTGGACCCAGCTCTGATCCAAGAATAGACGTTTGAATGAATATTACGGCAACTACTACAAAAATCAATATTGGCTCCCTTCCTGCTATTAGTAATGAATCCAATTTCCCGATTTTGGTATTACTTTCTTTTATTTTCAGAACTGATTCTTCCAGCTTGGCGCCATATCTATGCAAAGATCCTGTAGCCTTTAAATATTTATAATTTCCAACATTTTGAATAATTAAACTTTGAAATATATTATTATGGCCGGTAAGAGTACGCGATACACCTTTAGTATTTTTATACAAAGATTTATATAGAAAATTAGTTAATACTCCTCCAACAGTAACCAATAGGGCAAATTGAGCATCCATAGTAAAAGCAAAACCCATATAAACTATTACCAAAACGCCGTCCTGAAAAGCTTTAAAATAATTGGAGTAAGCCGCCGCAACCCTATCTACTTCCCCAGATAATGTATTTTGAATCCTACCGATATCGGACATTACAAAATACTTATATGCAAGGTTATTTAAACCTTTTATATTCCTAACCCGTAATCTACTTATAAAATCTTCTCTTACATTTACATTATAGATGGACCCTACATAAGTGATTATTCCTTTCACAAAAAAGAAAATAGCCATGATCAGCAAGACAGAAAGTAACGTCATTGAAATCCCCATGTTATTAAAAAAATCAACCACAAAACGTAGATTCCCTAAAGACGCGGGGTCTACTTCTGAGGATTTATTTACCATTTGTAACAATGGCAAAAACATAGTTAAGCCAAATCCATCCAGTACACCAATTAATAAGCTTATTATAAATAAGATAAGAATTCTGTACCTTAAATAAGAGTAGAAATATGCAAAACTCTCGAAATATTTCTTAATAAATTTTTTAACCAAAGATTTCAAATTTTATGCTATGCACATTGTAAACTTACTTAACTTTGTGCATAGCATAGTTTATTAATGAGGAATAATTAATTATTTGCAACCGCAAATATAGTATTTTCTTGCCGGTGAATACTCACATTTATCTTAAAGAAAATGTAAAACACGTATGGAGATGGAATTATTTCCTCACATTTTTTGGATGACATTAATCTGGAACTTAAATTACATCCTACTTTCTCTGTAGACTTTGGCATGTATAATTATACATCTTTTAATCAGTAGTTTACCAATTACGTATGTTCCTTAAATTAACATTTTATGCCCCTCAATTTGAAACATTTTTTCAAATCATATTATAATTATTACAGCTCTTATATTTCAAATTATTACTTAAAAAATAAAATAAGAATTAGTAAGGGAGCATTTATCACCTTTAATGAAAATGAACTATTTCTATTACATAAGGCGAAAGAGATATTTGGTTCTTCTTTAGATTTTACAAATGGGTATAAACAAAGAGATACCTTTATAGTTCCTTTAAGTGATGTAAATCTTTTAGGAAATACGGGGGCAGTTGTTAAAGACCTCAGGATAATAGGTGAGTCTATGTTTGACCTTGGCCGTTTAAATAATTCAAAATCCTTTAAAAACCTACATCGACTTAAAACAAGAAAGAAAAAAACGGGAGTGTACACTTCTATAATGCATCCCAGCTTTGCCAATAAAAATATATATCACTGGATAGTAGATTGTTTACCACGACTTTATAGTATAAGTAAAATTCCATCAGATGAAACAATATACCTTATTATAAATGATGATATTCCAGATTATCAACGAGAAATACTTCATTTTTTTGTAAATGCAGATCAAAGATTAAAACTGGTTTATATAAAAAAAACAGAGAAATGGAAAATCCAAAACTATTGGCTACCAAGTTTCGTTAGTTCAAATACTTCAGGATATATGCCTGCAGAATATATTAATTATATAAAAAAAGTAGTTTTTGACGGATATAACATCACTTCCACAGAAAATGATCGTAAGGTATATATAAGCAGGAGTTTATCAAAACGAAGAAAACTTATAAACGAGGAAGAAATTGAAAGCTTTTTATCCGGAAATGGTTTTGATATAATTCATGCAGAAAATTTAAACTATAGAGAACAAGTAAAATTATTTTCTGAATGTGATATAATTATCTCTCCTCATGGTGCTGGATTAACAAATATACTATATGCATCAAATGCCACTATTGTTGAATTACATCCTGAAGACTATACCCCATCCCATTATTGCCTATTAAGTAAAGCATGTAATCATAATTATTATTCTTTCTTTGGAAATGAGATGAACGAAGATATGAGCTGGCAGTTAAATATTGGATCTTTTAAAAGCTTCTTTCAGTTGGTAGTGAAAAAGCAGGAAATCCTGAATTAGAATCTAATATATCACCTTCATATTATTTATTATTAAATGATTTTATTGGAATATCCAGGACTTAATAATTGAAGAAAAGAAAGAACCACCTACTCCCGCATGGGCCTACACCTGATAATTAATAATTAACATACTACTGAACCTGCCCTAATTATATTCGCCAAAAAGGAAATATGCTATAGCTAAAGAGCAAATTAAAACTATCTGATACATTAGATCCAGATTTTAGTTGATAGTGTGATATTAAAAACATGTTTAACATGACCTAAACTTACTCCACAACAAAATCTATTTGAAGATTTGCTTTAATTTTTTTATCTCTGCAATTTAGAATTGACAGAAGAGGAAAAATCCTGATAAGGATCTACTGTTTTACCCAGCTTTTTTGAAATACCATCAATAGTCCCACGTAGAAAAAATCTTATCTTTTTTCCTTTGTCATTTTCTTTAATTACAATAGCGCCAAATAATTTAACCCAACTTTTAACCATCTTAAAGTAACGCCTAATTGATCTTTCTCTCACATATAAGCGCATGTATAACATATTCCGTACTTCATAATAATATCGCCAGGGCTTTCGATAATTTGTCTCTCTTTTAGTAAAATGAACACCCTTGGCCGATGAAATCCATTTAGCCTTATACTTATATTTCCTCCGGATTCTAAATAAAAGATATTCTGTATCTTCAGACCAGAAAAAAAGCTCCTTTCTCGGATATCCTACTTTATTTACTATATTCATTGGAATAAGAACACCCCACCATCCAGGTTCTCTTCTGGAAGCAAAATCTTTTTCACGTATAAATGGAAAAACCATAGTCTCCTGGTCAACAGCACTTACAAGAATTTCAAGACAGGAATCAAAAGGAAAGAAATCATCATCCATCAGCCAAAGGTAGTCTACGGAAGTCTTTTCAGCAAAATACTTAACCCCTTCATAGAAACCACCCGCAGGACCCGTATTCTCATCCAAATACATCTTTGAAATATTTTGATCCTCTAAAGAATCTAAATACTCTTTAGTACCATCTGTAGAAAAATTATCTACAATCAAAATTTCATAAGGTTTATGCGATTGTGCAAGAACTTTACATAAGCTGATTTTTAAAAGATTTAATCTATTACAGGTAAGAATAACGACACCTACTCGTTGTTGCTCCATTTCACATTATGCTTTAATCCGGTACATCTCTATCAAAAAAATATTCTATAAAAATGAACAGAATATTAAAACCCCTTCTAATACGCCAAATTCTATTTAGAAATGCACTTAATTTTCTAATTGCCTATAGCATAAAATTCAAAGCCAATTTCTTCTTTAGTTTTTCTTTCCAACAATCTTCTTCCGTCAAAAAGAAATGCCGGCTTAAGCATATTATTATAGATTTTCCTCCAATCTAATTGTTTAAATTCATCCCATTCAGTTAAAACAGCGATAGCATGAGAATCTTCACAAGATTTATATGCATCATTAACAACCGTTACTCTGGAACGATTTTCTTTAGATGACCTGGTGTTAAGATAATCAAGATCAGCGTAAACCTGCTCTTCTTTTACCTTAGGGTCATAAACTACTATTTCGGCCTGTTCGTTTAAAAGATAATCGGTTATGTAAATTGCGGCAGATTCTCTCGTATCATTAGTATCTTTCTTAAAAGCCCAACCTAAAACAGCTATTTTCTTACCTGAAACCGTATTAAATAATGTCTTTACAATATTAGCTGCAAATCGTCGCTTTTGATGGTCGTTCATTTTAATCACCTGCTCCCAATAATCGGCTACCTCATTAAGTCCAAAAGATTTGGCAATATAAACCAGATTCAGGATATCCTTTTGAAAACAAGAGCCTCCAAAGCCTACTGATGATTGTAAAAATTTAGGACCTACCCTGGAATCCATACCCACTGCTTTCGCTACTTCATTTACATCTGCACCGGTTTTCTCACACAATTCAGACATAGCATTTATGCTGGAAACACGCTGTGCCAGGAAGGCATTCGCAGTCAACTTTGAAAGTTCTGAAGACCAGACATTTGTAGTAAGAATATTTGTTTTAGAAACCCATGAGGCATAAATATCCACCAACGCTTCCATAGCCTCCTTACCTTCAGGTGTTTCCACATCCCCTCCAATTAATACCCTATCCGGATTCTGCAAATCCTGTATTGCAGTCCCTTCTGCAAGAAATTCAGGATTAGAAAGAATTTGATATTTTACTCCGTTTCCTGTATTGTCTAAAATATCCCTAAGTGCAGCGGCTGTTCGTACTGGGAGAGTAGACTTTTCCACAACTATTTTATCATTTTTGGCAACTCTTGCTATTTGCCTGGCACATATTTCAATCCATTTAAGATCTGCAGCCATTCCCTTTCCAATACCATAGGTTTTTGTAGGAGTATTTACAGAGATAAAAATCATATCTGCTTTATCTATCGCAGCATCTACATCTGTAGAAAAGAACAAGTTCCTACTTCGCGCTTCTTTAACTATTGCGGACAAACCTGGCTCATATACCGGAATATTTTCAACATCTTCATCGTTCCATGCAGCTATTCTTTTCTCATTTATGTCAACAACAGTAACATTTATTTCCGGACATTTCTGAGCAATCACCGCCATAGTAGGACCGCCTACGTACCCTGCTCCTATACAACAAATATTTTTGATCTTCATTTATTAACTTATTATGAATTTTAAGATATTATAGCTTCTTGTCGCATTTATCACCCAATACCCCTTTTACGTCATAAACAACAGCATTTTTCTCTTTAAGAGAATCTAAATCTAAGGATAGGAATTCTTTATGAGCCACAGTAAGAACAATGGCACCAAATTTTTCTTTAGGTAATGTTTTAACTGTTTGCAGCCCATACTCATGCATTACTTCTTCAGGATCAGCCAACGGATCAAACACCGTGATATTAATTCCGTATTCCTTCAGATTCTTTATTACATCCACCACTTTTGTATTTCTGACATCAGGGCAATTTTCTTTAAAAGTTACTCCTAAAACCAAAACATTGGAAGCTTTTACTTTCTGATCATTTTGCAGCATCAGCTTTACAACTTCCCCTGCAACATACTGTCCCATGGAGTCATTCATTCTTCTTCCGGCAAGAATTATTTCAGGATGATATCCAATTTCCTGTGCCTTTTGCGCCAAATAATATGGATCTACTCCTATACAATGTCCCCCAACCAAGCCAGGTTTAAAAGGCAAAAAGTTCCATTTGGTACCTGCTGCCTCCAATACGTCCTGAGTATTAATACCCATCATATTAAAGATCTTGGCAAGTTCATTCACAAAAGCAATATTAATATCCCTTTGAGAGTTTTCTATAACTTTAGCAGCTTCAGCAACCTTAATAGTTGGTGCCAGATGAGTTCCGGCCGTAATGACAGAAGCATACAACTCATTGATCTTTTTCCCAATTTCCGGCGTAGAGCCGGCTGTTACTTTAAGTATTTTATCTACCGTATGCTCTTTATCACCCGGATTAATCCTTTCCGGAGAATAACCAACAAAGAAATCTTCATTAAATTTTAATCCACTGTGCTTCTCAAGAACAGGAACACACTCTTCCTCTGTCACCCCCGGATAAACGGTAGATTCGTAAACCACCACATCACCTTTTTTAAGGACTTTTCCTACAGTTTCACTACTTTTATAAAGCGGGGTTAAATCCGGCCGATTATTTTTGTCTACAGGAGTAGGAACAGTAATGATATAGTAGTTGCAATCTTTAATTTGATCGAGATCTGGCGAACAATACAGGCCATTTTTTGCAGATGATTCCTGCTTCAGAACCGACTGAAGCACGTGATTTTCCACTTCGAGGGTAGCATCTACTCCTGCCATTAATTCTTTTACCCTTTTTTGATTAATATCAAAGCCAACTACGGGATATTTTTCAGCAAAAAGTCGGGCCAATGGAAGGCCTACATATCCAAGACCTATTACAGCAATTTGAGTATTATTATTCATTAT
Organism: Autumnicola musiva; assembly: GCF_031846585.1. Lineage (NCBI taxonomy): Bacteria > Pseudomonadati > Bacteroidota > Flavobacteriia > Flavobacteriales > Flavobacteriaceae > Autumnicola > Autumnicola musiva. The sequence goes on along the minus strand of NZ_JAVRHK010000009.1, from coordinate 67,030 downwards.
TAAAAAAGAGTATAATTGTTTCTTATTTGTTTTTCCAAAGATGATAAATATATTCCGGCTCCTGAGGCACTAAGCCAAAACGTTCATATACCTTAAGAGCTTTAATGTTTACTTCCTGTGTTCCGCCGATTATTGTTGAGCAATCGTTACGAAAGGCTATAGTCTCTATTGCCCTCATTAAACTAAAAGAAACCCCTATTCCTTCATATTTCCGTTTTACCGCAAATAGTGGAGTATACATCACACCTTTTTCAATCTTTATAGTAGCCAAACCTATTATCTTATCGTCCTTTTTGAAAACCAGGACATCTGAGGCTATTTTTTTATTCACTGAATTTATAATCCAGGTTTTAAAAAGATCATTAAATTTATCATGAGAAATGTTGGGATCTACACCAAACCTGCTATATGAACCTGCTAACTGAGCCAGGTGTATCATATCTTCACTAGGGTATTTATCTTTATAAATACTTATATTAGGATCAAAACCACAGTCTTTGATTATTGTCTTTACCAGAGGAATTCTTTTATGAACAAGAATGATGTTGTAAAAATCATTATTTAGAATGGACTGATCTATAGGAGAATTCGAAAAAAAATAACCTAAGTTAATTTCATTTTTATAAAGGCTTTTAAAGCAGTTTTCGGACGCTTCTTCCAAAAGTAAGCCCTTATTTATTTTAGCTACTTTAAAACCAAAGAAATCTGAATCCCAGTCTAATATCTCAAAATATTCTTTCATTAATTTTATGCACCATTATTATCTACTGGTTTTCAAAGTATTTTTTTACAATAAGATCAGGATAAATTCTTCCAATACCAATCTACAGCTTCTTTGAGACCAGCCTCAATAGGATATTCCGGATCATAACCAAGAAGTTTTTTAGCTTTATCTACAGAAGCCAGCGAATGAGGGATATCACCAGGGCGATTAGGTCCATGCTTAACTTCAATATTACTGATTTTAGGGTCGTATTCAGAAAGAAATTTCTTCAAATACTGGGTAAGCTCCACCAAATTTGTCCTATCCCCTACAGCCGTATTGTAAATTTGATTCACTGCTTCAGGTTTTTCCACTGTTAAAGCACGTAAATTCATCTGAACAACATTATCAATATAGGTAAAATCCCTGGAGTATGTTCCGTCTCCGTTTATCACCGGATTTTCGTGATTCATAAACTGTATTACAAATTTCGGAATAACGGCAGCATAAGCTCCGTTAGGATCCTGTTTTCTCCCAAAAACATTAAAATACCTTAAACCTATAGTATCAAGATTATAAGCATCATGAAAAATATCTGCGTATAATTCATTCACGTATTTAGTTATTGCATAAGGTGATAATGGCTTACCGATTTTATCTTCCACCTTAGGAAGACTTTCTGAATCCCCGTAAGTAGAAGAACTCGCTGCATATATAAACCTTTTCACCCCGGCATCCTTTGCTGCCACAAGCATATTTAAAAATCCCGACACATTAACTTCGTTACTGGTAATCGGGTCTTTTAAAGAACGGGGAACGGAACCCAAAGCTGCTTCATGCAATATATAATCCTTCCCTTCACACGCCTTCTTACAGGTTTCAGCATCACGAATATCCCCTTCTATAAGGGTGAAATCAGGATTATCTTTGAAATTTTCCAGATTATGCCTGTGGCCAGTCGAAAAATTATCAAGACAGGTTACTTTTGCTTTCAATTCAAGTAATTGCTCACATAAATTTGAGCCAATAAAACCGGCTCCACCAGTTACTAATATTTCTGCAGAATCTAATACTAAGAATTGGCTTTTATCCATGAATAATGTAGGTTATTTATTTTTGAAGGCTCAAATATAGGAATTCTTATAAGAAGCTAAGTTCTTAAAATCTTAAAGTAATGTAAAATGGTGACTATGTTTATTTTTTCACTTATTTATATACCTGAAATCAAGCCATTTAAATAACTTCCGTAATCACTTTTCTCAAGTTCTTTAGCCAGGTGTAATAATCTTCTTTTATCAATATAGCTTTTTCTGAAAGCTATTTCCTCCAGACAGGCTATTTTAAGTCCCTGTCTTTTTTCTATTGTTTGTATAAAATTAGATGCTTCTAACAGCGAATCATGGGTACCTGTATCCAGCCATGCAAAACCACGACCCATCATTTCTACTTTTAATTTATTCTCATGAAGATAATATTGATTAACAGAGGTTATTTCAAGTTCTCCTCTTGCACTTGGCTTACATTTCCTGGCAACTTCAATAACAGAATTAGGATAAAAATATAATCCTGTAACCGCAAAATTACTTTTTGGCTTTACGGGCTTTTCTTCAATACTTAAAGCTTTTCCATTTTCATCAAATTCCACTACCCCGTAACGCCCTGGATCATTTACATAATATCCAAAAACGGTAGCTAACCTGTTTTCCCGGCAATTTTGTTCAGCATTGGAAAGAAGGGTGGTAAATCCCTGACCGTAAAATATATTATCTCCTAAAACAAGACATACATCATCCTGCCCAATAAATTCTTCGCCTATAATAAAAGCCTCTGCCAATCCATTCGGCTGCACCTGTTCCTTATAATTAAATTCCACTCCAAGATGCTCTCCGTTTCCTAACAACTTTTCGAAAAAAGGCAGATCTTCAGGGGTCGAAATAATTAATATCTCTCTTATTCCAGCCAGCATAAGCACCGATATTGGATAATAGATCATCGGCTTATCATAAACCGCCAATAATTGTTTGGAAACCCCTTTAGTTATTGGATACAATCTTGAACCTGTCCCTCCTGCCAATACAATTCCTTTCATGTCAACACTGTTGATTTATTATTTATACTGCTTCTTATAATAATTTAAATATTCGCCGGAAGTTACATGTTCTAACCAAAGTTTGTTCTCCAGATACCAGTCGATAGTTAATGCAATTCCTTCTTCAAAAGTTACGGATGGCTCCCAATGCAGGTCTTTATTTATTTTTCCGGCATCAATAGCATACCTTTTGTCATGTCCCGGCCGGTCTTTAACATAGGAAATCAATTTGGCAGAACTGTCTTTTACCCGCCCTAATTTATCATCCATCAGGCTGCAAAGGAGTTTAACCAGGTCTATATTTTGCCATTCGTTAAATCCACCTATATTATAGGTATTCTTTTTCTTTCCTTTATGAAAAACAAGGTCTATTGCTCTGGCATGATCTTTAACATATAACCAGTCCCGGATATATTTCCCATCACCATACACGGGCAGATCCTTTTTATTGATAATGTTATTAATAAAGAGGGGAATTAATTTTTCGGGAAACTGATTAGGGCCGTAATTATTGGAGCAATTACTAATTACATAAGGCAAGCCATAGGTCTCGCCATATGCTCTTACAAAATGATCAGCCCCTGCTTTGGAAGCTGAGTATGGAGAATTGGGGTCATACCTGGTTTTTTCTGTAAAAAATCCAGTTTCCCCTAAGGAACCATAAACTTCATCTGTGCTAATATGATAAAAAAGTTTATTATCAGGATTGGAATTCCAGGATTGGAGGGCAGCATTCAGAAGATTTACTGTTCCCAGAATATTGGTTTTTACAAAAGAACCGGGGTCATTTATGGAACGATCTACATGAGATTCCGCAGCCAGATGAATAACACTCTCAAATTTATATTTTCTAAACAGGAGAAATACTGCCTCAGCATTTGTAATGTCTTCTTTTAAAAATGTATAATTTGGATACTCTTCCACATCTTTTAGATTCTCCAAATTACCGGCATATGTAAGGGCATCCAGATTGTAAATTTCATATTCAGGATAGCTCTTCACAAATAGCCTTACCACGTGGGAACCTATAAAACCTGCTCCTCCTGTAATAAGTATTTTTTTCATAGCCGATTTCTAAAAGACTGTTGATTCCAGGTGCACAAGTTCAGTGTTGATAATTTTTTCTGTATTCTTATCTGAAAGGAGTTTTTTGTTTAGCCTGTTGATAAGCATTTGCATGGCATTTTTTCCTACTTCTTCAGGAAATTGTTCAATATAACTTATAGAAGGAGTTAGAAAACGTGCCACATTTTCTGGCAGAAAACCAATAATTTTAAGATCTTCTGGAATACGGATTTCATTTTCGTAAGCCATTCGGTAAACCCTCATAGCACTTTCAAAATCGGTACACAGCACCGCCTCTACTTTTTTATTGACCAGGATATCATAAATACCGTCAATAAGTACCTGTTTTCTTGAGGAAGCAGCAATCATACTTTCCATCCCTTCCGTAAGAGCACCTTCGTACCCTTTAATCCTGAGCTTTCCTACTCCAAGATGATGAATTCCCGAGGCAAGACCAATTTTTTTAACCCCCTTAGAAATAAGTAATTTGGTGGCTTCAGCAAAACTTTTTTCATCATCAATACCAACTTTATCCACGGGCACATCAATATTAATACGATCATAAAGAACCACCGGAATTTCATACTCCAGTATTCCAAAAATATGGTCATAATTTCTTGCACGATGAGTAGCTTCGGAAATTGCTATTAACACCCCGTCTACAAATCCGGAGGTCAGCCTGTCGGCAATTTGTTTTTCCCGTTCCAGGGATTCATTAGAAATATAAGTAATTACCTGCAGTCCTTCTTTCTGTGCCTGTGCCTCGATACCGGAAAGCACCTTTGCAAAAAAATTATTTGAAATGTTTGGTATAACAACTCCAATAGTGCCACTCTTGCTGCTTTTTAGATTTACCGCTACCGGGTTGGGCCTGTAATTATGCAATGCTGCTAATTCCTTGACTCTCTCGATAGTTTTGGGACTAATTTCCGAACTGTCATTTAAGGCTTTGGAAACGGTTGAAACTGAAACATTTAATAGTTTCGCCAGTTCCTTTAAGGTTATTTTGTTCTTCATGGTGGTAGAATGAAAGGAATAATTCAACAAATTTAGGTTAATTCATCAAATTTTTTAGAATTCTACAGGCTTAATTCAAGATTGACAACATAAATGCAATATCAGAACTTTAGGAAAAATTATAAAACCTTCAGAAAAATTGAAATCTACAGTTTACAGAACTCTACTTTATTTTTTATTTTCACAGAAAATTTTCCGTTTATGAAATTTCTAAAATCCTACTGGTTTTATATACTTGCAGCTCTTGTCACTATTGTTGGTATTGTCACCGGATGGTATTTCTTTATTCTCTTTGTAATTCCATTCGGATTATTCAGATCAGGCAAAAAAGAGGATGAAGATTAACTCTAGTTAAAATTATACTAAATCATCTTCATCATTTGCAGAACAAGCGCCACAAGCGTATTTTGACATGAACGTTCAAACAAAACCAACTATGAAACAAAAAGGTACATTATCCCAGACCATCAATATGTTAAGACTGGAAGAAGGATATGAAGAAGATTTTAATTTATTAGATGAGCATCTGAAATCTGAAGCTGAAAGAGAAAAATTCCTTTCAGAAGAATTTGTGGTAGATGAAGTTTATAGGTTTGAAGGTCCTTCCAATCCCGGCGATGAAGCCGTACTTTATGCAATTAGTACTTCTTCGGGGCGTAAAGGGGTTCTCGTAGATGGATATGATTATTCTGCAGGACAGGTTTCAGAAGAACTTCTAAAAAAACTCGACCTTAAGAAAAATCGTCCAATAGATTAAATTTATAATTTTTTCACCTTTAAATAAAGAATCGATTATAATTTTGGATGAAAATTTTAAATCAATAATATAAACTATGAGCTATTTAGGTTTAGATAACAAGAAAACAGAAAAAACTGTTGAAGAATTAAACATTCTCCTCGCCGATTACCATCTGTATTATCAAAAACTAAGAAACTTTCACTGGAACATCATAGGAAAAAATTTCTTTGATCTTCATGAAAAGTTTGAAGAACTTTATGATGATGCCAAACTTAAAGTTGATGAAATCGCAGAGCGTATTCTAACGCTTCGCCATCAACCAACCAGCAACTTAAGCGACTATCTTAAATTGTCTAATCTAAAGGAATCCGGTAGCCAGTTATCAGATTCAGAAATGATCGAAGCATTACTAGAAGATCATGGCGCACTTCTTAATCAGATGAGAAAAGTTGCGAAAATTGCAGATGAAGGTGGAGACGAAGGTACTATAGACCTTATTGGAGGTTATATCAGAGAGCTGGAAAAGACAAGCTGGATGCTTGATGCCTGGAAAATGAAAACCAGTGATAACCATAAAGAAATATAAGGAGCTAACTCCCCCTATAAATGTTCGAAAATTTTAATATTAACGAATCCGTAAATAAAATCGGAACAAAATTGGGCGAATGGCTGGATAGTATTATCCTGAATTTGCCCAATTTTATTTTAGCCATTCTGGTTTTTGTCCTGTTCATTTTTGTTGCCAAATACGTTGGCAAGTTAATAGACCGGCTGTTAAGAAGAAAAGTGAAGCAGTCTTCTATACGCCAAATGTCTGTAAAGGTGCTCAAAGCCATCATTATTCTTGTAGGTTTTTTTATTGCACTGGGACTGCTAAACCTGGATAAATTACTCACCTCTGTTCTGGCAGGTGCCGGGGTAGTTGGTTTGGCTATTGGCCTTGCATTACAGGGCACCTTAAATAATACCTTTTCCGGGGTAATATTAAGTTTTCTGCCGCAGTTGCAGATTGGCGACTGGGTGGAAACAAACGGATTTGCCGGGGAGGTAAAAGAAATAAACCTTCGGAATATTGTAATAAAACAATCAGATAATAATTATGTAGTAATTCCCAATGGTAAAATTGTGGAAGAGCCATTCAAAAATTACAGCCGAACTGTACGTTCCAGGATTATGCTGAATTGTGGGGTTGCTTATAACTCCGATCTGGAATTTGTTCAGGATCTTACCATAAAAACCATAGCCAATACCTTCTCCCAGCAGGGAAATGAAGAAGTTGAATTTATGTATGAAGAATTTGGGGACAGTTCTATAAATTTTGTAGTACGCTTCTGGCATGATGTCTCTAAAAACAAGGATATTTTAGTTGCCAGGAACAAAGCGGTTATCGCAATCAAAAAAGCTTTTGATGCCCATGATATTAACATCCCGTTCCCTATTAGAACAATTGATTTCTCCAATAACCTGTCTGTTCAGAAGAAAGAAGAATAAAATAATTCCTGAAATCGATTATATCCCGGGCAAACTGTAGGGGATGTTCAAAATGATTACTTGAGATCCATCAAATGCTGAAATTCTTCAGCATGATGTCATCAAAATTCTTACTAATATAAATATTGATTTATTAAGTTTATATCTGGTAGACTGCTAAATATATCGTTTAGAAATCATATTGAAACCTTTTTCCTGTTCGTATCAATAGAATATTAGAAAGGATAAAAGTTGAAGGAGTTATCAAATGGTCACATGATGGCACCCGTACTACATCAATAATACATTTCTTTTGAAATATGTTGCTTAGAATCTGAAATCTACTCCGAAGGAGAAACGTGCTCCTTCAGAACCTGAAAATAAGCTGAAGGTACCGTTTATTGCATCAGCACTATTTATCCAGAAACCGCCGCCGTAGCTATCGTGCCACACCGAGCTCTCTTCGAAATCGTTCCACACCCTACCAAGATCATAACCTCCAAAAACACCAATTTGAAAAGGCAAAAATCCTGTTTTAAACTGGTTAAAGCTATATCTTAAATCGGCTCCTGTGGCAAAGGCTTTTTCTCCTGTAAATCTTTCCTGGCGATATCCCCTTAATCCGCTATTGCCCCCCAACTTTGCCGCCTGGTAAAATTCATAATCATCCCTCATATTCAAGTGCGCCTGTACATGAGTTTTAAGCACTACTTTTCTATTTGTGGTAAGTGAATTATAGAAACCCAGGTAAGGCTTAAAATATCCAAAATATTGATCGGTATCGGCGGTATTTATCTTACCTCCAAGATTCAATACAAACCGCATTCCCCTGGAAGGGTTTAACCGGTTATCATAACTCTCATATTTGTAGGTGGCATCCAAACCTGCAAAATATTTCCAATCGAAAAAATCGGTATTTTCAGGAAAATTTTCAGATAAGAACCGGTTTTGGGTGTCATCAACTTCAATTGCTTCAAAATTTGCCATCCATGCGAAGTAGCTTCCAAACGGCGTGCGGTTTACGAAACCAAAATCTGTACCGATCCTGCTTATCCTCACCCTGTTATAATCCATCCCACGTTCATCTTCATAATTAATGGTTTCATTTCCGAAGCCAAAGAAGTTAGTGGAATAATTGGGGCTGGTAAAATGTGCACCTACCTGAAAGTTATAGTTCCCTATAATATTAGCAAATTCTCCTTCATAATAAAGATCAAATCCACCGGTGGCAAAATATACCCCCCCACCCAATGTATGCCTGGAGGTAAATGGGTTTCTTTTGAAACCATATAAAGAATATACTGTTTCCACTCCTATCTTAAAACCCTGATCAGGATTATAGCCCAAAGCAGGAATTAAACTGGTTGATTTATAGTTTTTCTTATTCTTATCATACGTATTAATATTATATACATCTGTAAAGCGAAATTTTGAATCGGCTCCTTCATTTATTGTACTCGGCTGTGATTTGAAATCATAGATCTTCAGTTTTTTACTATTTTTAATGGTATAAATATCATTATTCTGTCCTCCGATAATACGCACAAAAATGTAATTTTCGCCCTCTCCTTTTACAGTAATCTCGTCATCATCATCCAAAGCATATATCCATATATCTTTGGTTTCCATTTTATTATAAATTTTATCACTTAAAATTTCAGCTCTTTCTCCGTCTTTATTTCTAAAAACGGTCACCCTTGTTTTACCTTCAGGCATTCGTAATACATCTACAAAATCATCTTTATCTGTACCGGTAACAATTGCCAGCCTGGCAAATTGATTATAATAACGTTCAGCAATATCTACAATATTATCCCTTCTCCCCTTCAGTTTTTCGACCAGATCATCTGTGGCTTCCCCATGTGATTCAGGAGGCAAATTTGCAAAAGCTTCTTCAATTACCGCATCAGTTACATGTTCCTGAATATAACTTGCCTGTTCCATCCATGCCGTCTTTCCGGTATTTTGAAGAAGAGACCTGTCCAGACCTGTAGCAGCAATATTAAACCATTGCACATTATTAATATCTGCACCATATACTGCAAACTGATTGGCAAATCCTGACAAGGCTCTTAATGTTCCAAAAAAAGCACCGTCAAAATTTGAAAATACCTGATCCCTGTCCCTGGGAATGGGCTTAAAAATACGACTTCCATCTTCCTGTTCTATCTCTGCCCACCTCCACTGGTCCTGATGGCGATCCCAATCGCCAATAAGCATATCAAAAATTCTTGCCCGTACGTATGCCTGTTCATCAAGAGAATATTTCTCATCTCTCCTCAATCTTTCAAACATATCGGCTGTACTTACAATATCATGGTTGGGGCTCCAGAAGTTTTCATAATCAAGCCAGTTTTCCTCCGGCCGCTCTACCAACATATATACTTCATCTCCATGTTGTGCATTATATTTTCCAAGCTTTTTTTGCTTCGGCAAATAGAAGAGTTCAGGAGTGGTATGTGCTATCCCGGCAGCTTCTGAAAGGCCTGGTATAGCTAAGAAAGCATAAGGATGGGCTGCTGTATAAAAATCTTTGATAAAATCTTCAGCTACTGTATTTTCCAGTTCCGTTTCTATAGGCCGGTCTTTATAAGCCACGGTTTGTAAAAATTGTATGGCTTCTTTCCTTATCCTCCTAAAATTATATTCTCTTCCCAAAGAATCTTTAACCCGTAATGAGACTGTTTGATGACCTCCACCGGCACGTATGGGTTCAAGTCCGCCATATAGGGTATCCAGATCGGCAACCCTGAATTCTATATCCCTTCCATATAATTCCCGATAACGTTCGCCCCAAAATGTTTTGAAAGTAGCTCCTTTATCGGTCTCTTCCAGGGGATATATTGAAGTAGTAATACTTTCAGGAAAATTATCAGGCAAAACTGCAGCATCATAATATTCAGGAACAGAAAATATTTCCTTTTGATAAAACAGCTTTGGTTTATTATCTACATTTCCATAAAAGCTGGCCCAGGAAGAACCATCCTTAAAAACATCAAGTACGGCAAAACCCTGCCCTTCATAAGCAAAAAGCCCGTCATTACTAAGCGTTACATATGTGGCTTTAGAGCCCGAACCGGAAACAATTTGTTTCACATTTTCATCTTCTATATATTGAAGGGAATGCTCATGGCCTGATACAAAAATAATCCTTTCTGCCTGCTGCGCAATAGTGGTTAGCCGTTGCACCATAGCTTTATAACGCTCATTCTGAGCATCCTGTATAGAAACTCCGCCTGTGGTACGAATTAATGAAGCAAGAGATCCCAGTACCGGAACAGGTATTTTCTTCTGTGAAGGGTAAATATGGCTCGTCAAATTATACTGTCCTCCATGCACCCCGTTAGTCCGAAGAGGGTGATGCAAGGTGACAATTATTGTTTTATCTTTATTTTTACTGATTTCCGATTCTACCTCAAGAAGGAGAGCCTCCCGGGTTTTAATATTACAATCATCATTAATTTTTGGATTATCATCCCAGTCTTCAAGGTACCATTGGGAATCGATCACAATCATTTCAATATTTTCACTTACCTCAATAATTTCCAGACCACAGCCAATTTCAGGCGCCCAGATAAGCCGGTCATCAAAATTTTCTTTTAAATAATCTGCTTCTCTCTCCAGCCCTTCCAGTCCCTGGCTGTACCAATCATGGTTTCCGGGAACAAACAGTACATTCCCATTATAATTTTCAATGGCATCTAATTGGGCTTCCAATTGAAATTCGGCATCTTCCCTGTCGGGATCATCTTTAGCCGGCATGCCAACAGGATAAATGTTATCACCTAAAAAAATGGAATAGTTCTGTGTTCTTTTTACTGAATCCAGAAAATGTTTAAAAGCAATTAAACCTTCTGAACTCCCCCCTTTTGGAGAATAACCACCATCTCCCAACAGATAGAAGGATTTTTCAATCTCCTTTTCATTTGGATAACTAAAGCCCGATTGAGGCTCCCCTTCCCTGTATTTGGGACCGACTGAAGAACATGCACATAGTAAAAAGAGAATTAATAACCCAGGGAGTACGTTATTTTTCATCATAAATGATTAAGTCAATTTTTTTTGTAATTTGGCAGGAAAAATTAAGAAGCGGTATATGAATAACCTCATTGAGAAAGCAGATAAATTTGTTCAAAACCTATTTAGAGAAGAACTTCCCAACACCTACATATACCACGATTACAAGCATACAGAGCGTGTTGTTAAAAGTACTAAAGAAATTATTGATTGTTCTGAAATTAATGTTAAAGAAGAAGAAGCATTAATACTTGCTGCATGGCTGCATGATACCGGCTACACCAGAACGTACAAAGGGCATGAAGAGGAAAGTGCAAATATTGCCACAGCGTTCCTGAAAGAGAATAACGCCACGCCGGAACTAATTGAAAAAGTAACCAAACTTATTGCAGCCACCAGGTTTAATAAAGAACCCGACAGCCAGGCTGAAAAAATCATTAGAGATGCCGATTCTTCTCATTTTGCCAAAGATTATTTTGAAGAAGCAAGTGAGTTTCTAAGACAGGAACTGGAATTACATAATATTAAGAAATTTTCACACCTGGAGTGGCTTCAGGAGAATATAAAGTTCTTCACAGAAAAACATTCCTACTATACCAACTATGCACTTGAAAACTGGAAACCAAAAAAGGAAGAAAATCTGCTCGAGCTTATAGAATCACAAAACAAGGCGCAGCAAAAACTCAAAAAAGAAGAGAATAAAGCCAGGCTTAAGGCACAGTTTAAAAATGACAATCCTGAAAGAAGTATCCAGTCAATGTTCAGGGTTACTCTTAGAAACCACATAAAACTAAGTGACATTGCCGATACCAAAGCTAACATTCTTCTTTCGGTTAATGCGATTATCATTTCCCTGGCACTGGCAAATCTTATTCCCAAACTGGACGCGGCTTCCAATAAGCACCTCCTTATTCCCAGCATGATATTGATACTTTTTAGCGTAGCCTCTATTATTTTATCTATTATGTCTACACGACCAAATGTTACCAGTGGTGAGTTTACTAAAGAGCAGGTAGAATCCAGAAAGGTCAACCTTTTATTCTTCGGAAATTTTCATAAAATGCCTTTTGAACAATTTAAATGGGGTATGCAGGAAATGATGAAGGACAAAGATTATGTATATGAATCTTTAATGCTCGATTTACACCTTCTTGGAAAGGTTTTACATAGAAAATACCTTCTCCTTAGGTTAACCTATACAGTCTTTATGGTTGGGATCATTATCTCGGTAATTAGTTTTGTTGTTGGGTTTTACCTAATGTAGTTCTACCATTTCTTCATAAGTGATATTCTCTTCCTCATGGTCTTTGCCATTGGGAGAATAAAGTATATTTACTCTTATGGCTCTTAATCCAATTACCCCCTGTACATCCTGTAATTCCAGGAGCTCTACATTATTTCCCAGATAATTTTTAGCCTGTAAATATTTTATATATCTCAGGTATTCCCGCTCATCACTTCTTTGCGAATATACTATGGCTATTTTTCCTTTTTGCGTAATTCGCTCTTCAGTGTTTTTTATAAAAGCCTTGTCAATTCGTTTTTTAATAATTTCATAACGAGCATTGTAGGTGCCATCAACATCAAATTTCTTTTCATCCATGCGGTAGCGAATAGACATGGTACTGCTGTACACAAGAATAAGGGAGGCGGCATCCAGCTTTATTGGAGTAGAATCCTGTAACTGGTAAAACCGGTTTTCCATTTCACACATTGTGCTTAACTGCCATAACCTGAGATTATACAGGTACACTTTGTTAAAAGGTTTATTATTGGCCATAGATGCACCAATATAAATATTATGGTCTACCCCATCGGTTTTATAACGTTCAAAATAATGCGGATAAATTTTTTGTGCCTGTACCTGTTTCCTGTCAATATAGCGGGACATAGTTCTATTGATTCGCTGGACGGTATCGTCATATTTTTTTCTTTCATGATAAACAATACCTGTCTCAGGATTCAACTTTGCCTGGTACTCTTCTACCTTCTCCTTCAATTCATGAGATTGATCCCTTAAGTGCGACATTATAGGGTTCACTTCTTTCTGAAGTAAATTAAACACCTTCTGTTCACTTGAGGCATTAAGGTTATTTTCAAGTTTTTCTTTAAAATCTGATATTCTGAATTTTACCTGCTCATAAATCGAAAGTTCTTCCACCTGCAAGGCATTATCCATAATAACTAAAATAAGGTCCAGCTGATGTAACAAATCTTTTTGAATAGCCTGGTTTCTTGCTTCCGAAGAGGCAACAATATCAATTTGGCCATATAAAGGATAGATATCCCGGAATGAAATATCTTTAAAAGAAGCCAGACCATCATGATCCAGGTCTTTTATGAATTTTTTCGCTTCCCGTTCGAAAATCCACAGCACACTTGGGTGGATAGAAGTACATTCACTTTGGATAATTGCTTTTACCCTGTTCTCAAAATCACTGCGGTTCCTTTCGGTGGCGGTTACCAGGTAAGGCAGAATATCATCCAGTTTGATAGCATTTATACTATGCAACTCGTTTTTTCTTTCAGAAACAAGCTCCAGCACTCCCAATAATCTCTGATTCTTTGCCACAGGAGCCAGAATACAACTTTTCACGCCTCCGGCTTTTAGATTTTCACCAAGTGCCTTTTTCTCAGCCAGTTTTAAGTAGGAGTCAATATTTGCCACAGTAAAGTAGCTGTTCTCTTCTATAAGTTTTTCATAAGCTTCCCCACCCAGATCTTCAGGAGACATAGCTTCTTTTTTATGGAGCATAAAGCTCCTGGCTTCTTCAGTTTCCATATATTCAAATTTCTTTTCTGAAGCGTGATAAACCGTGAATCCTACACGTAAATCTGAAATTTGATAAATTGACCTGAAGATTTGCTGAAGATTAATTAGTTCCTCCTTTTGGGAATTTTCGTTATAAAGAAGGGTTGCTTTTAGTTTTGAAATGGCATCATCTACAGTCACATCTGTAAGATTTACAATAGTAAAACCTTTGAAAACATAACTTTGAGGAGGGAATTTTTTCTTCCATAATTCAACATCTCCTATATTCTGAATTAACAAATCTACATCTTCCTGAGTAATTTCAGGAGCATTTTCCTTTGGCGCAATTTCAACAAAATCACCGTTAAGAGCTATACGATAATGCCTTAGCACTCCATTTTCATCAGGAATATCATAGTATAATGGTCGTGAAACATCAATATCATAACCGTAACAGGTTCTTAATATGTTAATACAGGCATTAATGTAGTACGAATCTTCATCAAGATTACGGGTTTTTGGGACAAAATCTTTTCCAGCAAGATTAAGGATTTTTTGAAGTCTCGCCGATGAGTTAAACAGGATATTATGATATGGTATGGATACAGCCTTAATTTCGTTATTTGTAAGTACGCTGGGAAATAAATCGTGCAAAAGAACTTCTATTGGCTCCCGGAATTTTTCAATATCCTCAATATTCTCAATACCTTCAGTAAGTTCGGGAAAAGTAGAAACATACTCCAATACGTTTTCAAGATATTTTTTTGCGATATCACTATGCTGGTGGTCGAGTTCACTTTTATACTGCTCGATTACCTTATGAAAACTTACTTTAATATGCAGGGGGAAATCCTTCAACTGTTCTTCCATATTTTAAAATATAATCAAAAATTACCTGTTCTGTAATTTTCTCTAATTCCAGGCCCTCAAAATTAATAATTATTAATAAGATTTTGCCTAAAATGCCAAACAGTACGAAAACTGTTCTTTATTTTTGCAAAAAATAAATTTGAATTATGCGAAAATTAATCGTCATGGTAGTGTTAGCTTTTATCGCTACTGCCTGTGAACAAGACAAAGGATATTTTTTAAACGGATCTATTGATGGCGTGGAAGATGGAACCAGTGTCTATATTTCTGAATTAAGCGATGAAACCAGAAAGCCGGAGGTAATAGATACGGCTAAGATTCAGAATGGTAAATTTCAGATTGATCTTGAGGAAAACGAAGAGCCAAAGCTCGGTTTTCTTTCTTTTGAAGGAGTAAACGGAAATGTAATTTTTATTTCTGAAAATGAAGAAATAAAAATAGAAGCTTATAAAGACAGCCTGAGAAGTTCCAAGATTTCTGGTGGAAAAGAGAATCGTGCACTAAACAAATACATGGACCACCTGAAGGAAGTCAACAGGAAGGTAATGGCAGGCCGTACCGAAATGCGCGAGGCTTATTCCTCTCAGGATACTGCCAGACTGGAAAGCCTTCAGGCTGCAGAAGAAGAAATAAGGGATAATGATAATGTTGCTAAAAAGAAGATCCTGCAGGAAAATAAGGATTCCTATGTTTCCTTAATGATTCTTATGGATATGCTTAGGATGAAAGCTTACCCAATAAAGGAAATAAAGGAGATGTACAGCAACGTTTCCGAAGAGTTAAAAAATTCTTCGCTTGGTAAAGAACTAAAAGAAACCCTGGAGAAACAGAACGCTGTGGCAATTGGCAGTAAAGCGCCCAATTTTAGTGCTCCCACTCCAGAGGGCAGCTCACTTGCTCTTAAGGATGCTATGGGTGAAGTTACTATAATAGATTTTTGGGCTGCATGGTGCAAACCCTGCCGTGTAGAAAATCCTAACGTAGTTAAAATTTATAATAAATATCATGATGAAGGTTTAAACATTATAGGTGTTTCCCTGGACCGACCGGGTCAAAAAGACAAATGGCTGGGAGCTATTGAGGAAGACGGTCTTGAATGGCACCATGTTTCAAATTTGAAATTCTGGCAGGATCCCGTGGCACAGCTTTACAATATTCGTTCTATTCCAGCTACTTTTATTCTGGATGAAAGTGGGGAAATTGTTGCAAGGGATTTACGCGGTGATGAACTTGAAGCCAAGGTAAAGGAACTTTTGAATTAATGTTCCTTCTCTTCAAAAATAAAAAAAGCGCCATCAAGGCGCTTTTTTTATAAGCAATAAACAGGTGTTATTCCAGTTTGAATCCAACATCTACCTTGACCGTAATTTCCATCTCTCCGGGTGCAATGGTTTCACGATTTTGAGAAGCTTCATCCATAGCGGCCATTTTATAAAGTGGCTGAACGTTATTTGTTGTGCCTTCACTAATATAAACGGCCTTCCCAATTTCCTGCCCCAGTGGCTCCACCAGTTCCTCTGCTTTTTCCTTTGCATCTAAAACTGCCTTTTTTCTGGCCTCTGTTTCGTATTTTTTGTATTCTGAAGATTTAAATTCCACACCATCAATTCGGTTTAATCCGTTTTCAAGCAGGCCGGACATAATACTTTCATAGGCATTAATATCTTCCAGTGTTATGGAAATTGCCTGATTGGCAACATAAGAATACGTTTTATCATTATAATTATAATTCTTATTCAGATTGATATAATCGGTCTGTATATTTTCTTCAGGAATTCCGCTGTTTTTCAGAAATTTTATTACTGAATTCACCGCCTCGTCATTCTGTTTCTTTATAAGGACAGCACTCTGCCCCTCATGTTCAATACGTGATTTAATAATTACCTTATCAGGAACAACATTTACTGTCCCTTTTCCTGTAACATTAACAGAGTTTTGCCGGGGCGTTTGCGCGGTAACTCCTGTGGCAACTAATACTACCAACAGAAGCATAATTTTCTTTATCATAACTTTTCATGTTTAAAATTTGATAATCAAGAAGAATACCAGATTATATTTTCCCCATTTTTTGTAATACGAATAATACTACAATGGGAATTGCGAGTAAGACTACCATCAGCAAATGACTCTGAAAAACCCATGGCGCCAAGATTAGCGTAAGCAGATATCCTCCAATGGCACCTCCAAAGTGAGCATCATGGCCAATGTTCCCAATTTGCCTTTGCATGCCATAAATTGTGTAAAGCAAATACCCTATTCCGAAGATATACGCAGGCACAGGAATTATAAAAAACAAGCCCAGAGTCATATCGGGATATAATAAAATAGCAGAATATAATATCCCCATTACTGCACCACTGGCGCCAACAGCCCTGTAATGGGATTCGTCTTTATGGAAAAAGTAGGAGAGTAAATTACCTATAATCAGGCTTGCCAGATACACTATAAGAAATCCGGTACTGCCCAGCTCATAGATAACCACATTGGCAAAAAAATAAAGGGTGAGCATGTTTACGAACAGGTGAGTAGTATTAACATGAAGAAAACCTGAAGTAAGAATCTGATATTTTGCCCCCCTGTTAATGTCCCCTACATTAAATTTATATTTTTCAAAAAATGCATCGTCATTAAAACCTTTGAACGAAATGATGACATTGGCCGCAATAACTATTATAGTAACCAGACTTAATTCTCCCATACCTGTTAAAGTTTAGTGCCAAATATACCATATATTTGCTGAAAGTTTTTTTATGCAGGCGCTTGTTTTCTGGTTGGTTTATCCGGTATTATGGATAATATCCATTCTTCCTTTCAGGATTTTCTATGCCGTTTCAGATTTTGTATATTTTTTGGTGTATTATATTACAGGATACAGGAAAAAGGTAGTAACAGAGAATCTAAAACTGGTTTTTCCCGAGAAGACAGATAAGGAACTTTTCCTGATAAGAAAAAAGTTCTATGCACATATGTGTGATATGTTCCTGGAGATGATAAAAAGCCTTTCCATATCTAATAAAGAACTAAAAAAGCGTTTTGTTTTTACTAATCCTGAAGAGATCCTCCGGCTTCAGGAAAAAAATAAAAGTATTGTACTAATGTGCGGTCACTATGCAAGTTATGAATGGATGATCGCCCTCCAATTATACGGGATCAAAATAAAAGCATACGGCATCTACAAAAAGATAAAAAACCCATATTTTAATAAACTGGTAAAGGATATCCGCGGGAAATTTAACGGGGAGCTTATTCCTACTTCCAAAGCAACCATGACCATTACCAAGCATGAGAAGGAAAACCGGCGAGGTATATATGCCATGATTGCAGATCAATCCCCAAAACTGGCAAGATCAAAATACTGGGCAGACTTTATGGATATTAAAGCTCCTGTCTTTACCGGTTCAGAAAAACTGGCCAGAGAGTTTAATATGGCTGTTATTTACTTAAATGTTGAAAAAGCCGCACGTGGTCATTATGTAGCAACACTAATAAATATTACAGATGCTGCAAAAAAAGAACCGCCACACAAAATTACAAGAACTTATCTGGACCTTTTGGAAAAACAAATAAAGAGAAGACCTGAATTTTATCTATGGACCCACAAAAGATGGAAACACCGAAATACTCCTATTCCCAAAGGATCTAAAATTATTTAAAACATACAGGATTTTCTGCCAGTTATTCCCAACATGAATACAGGTTCAAAAAATTAGTCTAAAGATTCCGAAAATAAAACCAAACCTTAAAGTAGTTCACCGGTGTAAAATTGGTCTCCAGACCAAACCAAAATAGCAGTATCTTCCCTACTTCAGAATGGCGAAAAAGCAGTTCCGACCCCTCCCAGAGAGAATTGAAGTGGAAACTCGGACGCCATGCTATCTAGAATTATAAATTAAGCAATAATGTCTTTAATCTCCTTTATCATTTTTTGAGCAAGGTCATCGGCCTCCTGCTGACTTTTAGCTTCTGTATAGATTCTGATAATGGGTTCAGTATTAGATTTTCTAAGATGAACCCAGTATTCCCGGAAATCTATTTTAACTCCATCAACGGTAGAAATCTCTTCATCTTCGTGCCGCTTTTGAACCGATCTAAGTATGCCATCCACATCAAGCTCAGGAGTAAGCTGAATTTTATTCTTGCTCATATAATAGGCAGGATACTCCTCCCTAAGTTCTGAAACTTTACATTTCTTTTCTGCAAGATGAGTAAGAAAGAGGCCTACCCCCACCAGGCTGTCTCTGCCGTAATGAGCTTCAGGATAAATAATACCACCATTTCCTTCACCACCAATAATTGCATTAGTATCTTTCATCAATTGCACAACATTCACTTCTCCCACAGCACTTGCTTTATAACTTCCCCCGTTTTTAATACTTATATCACGGAGGGCACGGGAAGAAGAAAGATTGCTAACCGTATTTCCCGTTGTTTTGCTCAAGACATAATCGGCACAAGCTACAAGTGTATATTCTTCACCAAACATCTCCCCTTTTTCATCAATAAATGCCAGGCGGTCAACATCCGGGTCTACCACTATTCCTAAATCTGCATTCTCCTGTTGTACCAGATGACAAATATCCTGCAGGTGCTCTTTTAATGGTTCCGGATTATGAGGGAATTGTCCATTGGGTTCACAATAAAGTTCTACTACTTCCACTCCCAATCCTTTTAAAAGTTTAGGAATAGCTATACCCCCGGTGGAATTAACTCCATCTACTACCACTTTAAAACCGGCTTGTTGAATTTTTTCAACATCCACCAGAGATAGTTTCATGACTTCTTTTATGTGTACATCTATATAATTATCTTTCTTAACTATAGTACCTAAATCATCTACGCCTGCAAAATTAAAGGAAGCTTTTTCAGCTATATCCAAAATTTTAGCTCCTTCCTCCCCATTAAGAAATTCTCCATTGTTGTTTAAAAGCTTCAGAGCATTCCATTCTTTAGGATTATGACTTGCGGTTAAAATGATGCCTCCATCAGCTTCCTCTAAAGGAACCGCGACTTCTACCGTAGGAGTTGTGGATAGGCCTAAATCTATTACATCAATGCCCAGGCCTGTAAGTGTATTCATGGTTAGTTCCTGGATCATTCGTCCTGAAATACGAGCATCCCTGCCTACAACTACTTTAAGGTTTGATTTATTTACCGATTCTTTTAGCCATGTTCCGTAAGCTGCAGCAAATTTAACAGTATCAATAGGAGTTAAATTTTCTAAAGTTTTTCCTCCTATTGTTCCACGTATTCCCGAAATAGATTTTATTAAACTCATACGATTTAATTGTAGCTTGTATAAAAATTATATACAACAAATATAGAAGGTACAATTGCGTACTCCCAAATCTTAACACAATTTAAACAGGATGTTTCTTTAAATTGGTATCTTCAAAAATGAATTTTTTAGCACATGTTTACTTATCGGGTAATGATGAACAGTTGAAGATTGGTAATTTCATAGCAGATTCGGTTAAAGGAAAACGCTATCTTCAGTTTCCTGTTGCTGTTCAAAAAGGAATAATTTTACACAGAGCGATAGATTTTTATACTGATACTCATCCTGTGGTAAAAAAAAGTACTCACAGACTATTCAAAAAATACGGTCATTATAACAGTGTGATCGTAGACATCCTATATGATCATTTTTTAGCTGCCAACTGGAATTCTTATTCTAGTGTGGAATTAGAAATTTACATAGGGGAATTTTACAAACTTCTTCAGAAGAACTTTGAACTGCTACCGGAACGGGTACAGAATTTCCTGCCTTATATGATAAGGGATAACTGGCTCCTGAATTATTCCAGCATTGAGGGAATAGGCAAAATACTATATCAAATGGACAGTCGCACAAAAGGAAAATCAAAAATGCATCTTGCAGTTGATGAACTTAAAACGTATTATTCAGAATTTGGAGAAGAGTTTTACTATTTTTTTGGTGACCTTAAAAAATACAGTAATCAAAAACTGCTGGAATTGAAGAAGTAGTTTCTTAAAAGAGCTTATTAAAATTAATATGTTAAAGTTTTCTCACGATAAAAGGTTAAACCCGATATGGCTCTAAAATGTAGAATATCTACACACAGGCTGTAGAATTCTTCACAGCTAATAATAGTTGTTTGCTGAATTTTTAGGTTGAGCCCCTTATATTTAATAATATTTACTCAATTAAATATACCAGTAACATCCAAAATTAAAAAAACCGGCACATTGGCCGGTTTAATTATGGGGAATATTCATTTTACGAGTAATACCAGAAATCATCAATTAATTTTACCTGCCTGTAACCATGATGACGAGTTTCGTAGTACCATAAATCATAATACCTAAGTACTGTTACACCAAACATTGTATAGTATTCTCCGTTAATATAACCTGGTTCTCTATCTTCTTCCTCCTCTTCATCAGGTTCAGGAGTTGAATCTGTGGATGGATACATACTCTCAATACCCTGTATATCTCCGGCAGAAAGGGCATTTCTCTGCACAGAAAAGGTGCTTCCATCTTTTTTAACTATGGTAGGCTTCCCGTTTTTTGAAAAGGAATAGGAGCTATACATCATAATGGAACCAAAATCCAGGTTAGAAGTAAACTCTTTTCCATCATAGCCACCTTCGGCATAGGTTTCAAAATTATACTCCATACCATTTCGAACATTTTTATAATAGATTCTTATATGGTTCTCTCTATCTACACGGTTTTGCTCGTGCCAGAGTCCTACAGCATGTCCTATTTCATGAATGGTATTTCCTGTACTGCATCCAGAAGCAAGGGTAATATCCTGCCTTCCCCCTACCTGCCCAAGGTATGAAGAACAGCCTGAACCAGGAGTAAAATAAACATAATCTGCTTCTCCGGATCTTTCAATAAAAGTAATGGGGGTATTGGTTTCCCAATGTTTGATGGCATCGTACACCCTCTCTTTGTCAGGAAGATCGGAATCTATAGCATAATAAACTGTATTGTCCGGCCACATACCAGAAGTTCTACCTGTACTCTTGTTGGTTGGAGCCTTCCCCTGTTCATATACAAGCTCCTGAAATTGAGAAGCTGCTTTACTCTTGGGTAATATAATATCTCCCTGGTAAACATAATTACCTTCAATCTCAGCAACAGGCAACTTCTGTCCGGCATAGTAAATATCGGATACAATACCCTTAGATTTTGGATATGCAACTTCTGTTAAATTTTGGTTAACTACATTTTCTTGAGGTAAGTTTTCAATTTCAGTATTTTCAGAAATTGAATCTTTACTACAGGCTATAATACCCAACACCGGTAGCAAATAAAGAAACTTTAATTTTCTCATAAAAAGGGTTTTTGTTTTAGGGGAACACCTAGTCCCGGATTAATAAATTGCTGCTTCAAAATTTACAAAGTTCATACCATGAAAACTCACATAATAAGCGGGTATCCAATTAACAATCATTTTCCTACATACCATTCAAACTCCTATAAAAATGATAATCAACCTAACTTTAATCTCTCTATTTTCAATTCTTTTCTTCAAATTAAAACCCGACAATAGCAATTTGCACCATCTTAGATTTTTATATGGATTCATGAAACTAATATCACCTACAAAGTACCCATTAAACATTTATGAATAAAGTTTATTGTTAATTTTAACATAAAAAAGCCGCCTGGAAAAAATCCCAGACGGCCTCTTCTATACCATCTAATCAATTAAAATTAAGATGGTAAAGAAAATCCATTCTATTAGTCACCCCCCGGTCAAATAATAGGAATGGACTTTATATTAAATCCAAATATTCTAAATATCTGAAGATCTGCAAAGATTAACTTCTATGTTAGCCATAAAAGAAGATATATCGAAAGCTCCATCTACTTCTATAACTATAGTAGTTGTTCCATCACTGGAAGAAGTTCCTGTTTCAGTAAAAACTGAACCGGAGCCATCCTGACGAATCTGGATTTCCCAGCTCTCAATGTTGAAGGAAGAATTTTCTTCAACAGAAATGAAGACTTCAATTTGACCTGATCCTAAATCTGCAAACTCTACAGTACCAACCAGAGCATCTTCTTCTCCAGAAGGAACTTCACCTGATTCTACTTCAAGCTGATAGAACAAAGGAGCTCCATCACCAATTAGAATAGCTGCAAAGCCATCAATCCCACCTAAAAAAGCATCTACACATAATGGCTCTTCCACGTCTATTGGACATCCATTTTCATCAACGGGAGCACCTTCTTCAGTACCCTCACAATCATCTTCTCCATTAGGAACCCCATCATTGTCACAATCCCATTGCGCCCAATTAGTGGCATCACTATCACATTCATTCCATACACCGTCATCATCACAATCTGCATTAGGATTAGTGGTATCACAATCGGTTCCACCATTTCCATTGCCATCATCTTCTCCACATCCAAGGAATACATGCCAGTAATCTGTATAATCATCATTATCAGCATCAAACAGGCCTTCTACATCATCCCAGGAAAGGTATCCAGATTTAGTAATTGTTCCATCTTCCACATTACCATAGTTTCCTTCCCAGTCCATAAGAGTGATTTCGTAATAGAGGTAGTCCTCATCACTTTCCTCACCATAATTAGGCCCTGGTATTTGCAGGCACATAGGATCAGCATAATAATCTCCATATTCATTGACTCCCATCATATCTTCATTAAGCATAGAATCATCATAAAGAGAGATTTCATTATCAGCTCCAACATACCATAAATCAAGGCTATAGTTACCAGTGTAATGTCTGCCGTTTTCTGTACAGTAATTAACGAAGAAGCAAAGGTCATAAACTTCTTTACCTATTATATCAAAAAACAGGTATCCATATTCATTTACAAGACGATTATCATAACAAAGTACTTCTACATCTACATATTTTTTCACCCCGGCACCTAATTCAATAGATAATGGTAAAGGATTCATCACATAGCCGTTGAATTCACCACTGTCATCCTCATCAATAGGAGCCAACCAGATAATATTTCCGGAAGTATCATAAACGATAAACTCTTCTAATTCATAAGAACCAGGAGTTAACTCCAGGTCTTCAGAATAATCTGTATAATAATCTGTTGTTCCGTCATCATCAAGATCATCAGAAAGTACATCAATAATTATAGGTTCCATTTCAGCACCATCTTCTGAAAGTACAACTCTTACCGTAGCAGGAGCAGCATCAGAACATTCTGGAATATCTGAAAAATGTTGTTTGGAACTGGAACTATTCTTCAATAGATTGTTTAAAGTTGCCTCAAAAGATAAAGTAGCTGTTTCGCCATCATTCATCGAGGTACCTGTTTCTTCCTTACTACAGGAAGTGAACAGTATAGTAATTGCCGCTACATAGGCAACCATCATTTTAAAAATTTTCATAATTCAAAATTTTTAGTTTAATAATAATTTTCAAATGGTATAAAAGATTACAAAGTTAAACCGAGATTATGGGCACCCTTATCAGAGCGCCCATAGTTCTCAGGTTTAAATATTCCCGGATTATTGCATGATGTACTCACCACAAGCTACAGGAAGTGTAGGCTCATAGTCATCATCATCATCATCACCAAGGTCTGCATCAAGCCCATGTAATACAACTACTTTCTTTTCAAGAGGAGTTACTGCTTCGCGTTCTGCATCGCTTAACTCAAAAGTGTAGTCGTAAAAATACATTCCACTACCAGAAGCCATTGGAAATTCTCCATCTTCATATACAAGTGGAAGTTGTACGGGACCATAATCGCTTGCTCCTTCTGAAATTTCGATAAAACCATTTCCATTAGCATCGTCACTCATATCAGGACAAGTAGCATTCATTTCAGCCGCATCTGATCCATCAGTAAATCCATGAATGTGCTGTGGATGAACCTCTCCAGGCTCCATGTTATATGCTAATACAGAAGTATAAAGTGTATTTCCTTCAAGACGAGCATATGAAAAAGCAACTGCTCCTGAATCGTTTAGACTCTTAAGGCAAGCTTTGTAATTCATAGCCTCATCATTAGGGTCTGGTAAAACTGGAGGATTATCAGTTTGGTTACAATCTCCATAGAAGAAGTGATAGTAATCAAGATTATCTTCCCCATCAAAGAATGCTCTTACCTCAGTATCAGTAATTGTTCCTGCACGGATGATTCTTTCTTCAGTTGAATACTCATCAGATTCGTTAATAGAAATTTCGATGTAATATTCATCATCACCTTCTCCATCAGGCAATACTATACATAAAGGACTAGCTGCATAATCTCCATTCTCATCCATTTCAACTTCTGCAGTAAGATCATCATAAAGTTGTTCTGTACTTTCACCATCTACATAGTTCCAAACATCTATACTGTAAGATGCTACGTAGTGCCTACCATTAGGAGGACAAAAGTTTCCAAAGATACAGAAGTCGATTAATTCTTTTCCTTCAAAGTCAAAGAATAGGTACCCGTATTGATTAACATTACGCTCATCATAACACAATACTTCCACATCTACATACTTTTTAACTCCAGATCCCAAATTAATGGTTATAGGCAATGCATCATTTACATAACCGTCAAATTCACCACTGTCATCATCATCTATAGGAGCAATCCAGATCATATTTCCGGCTGCATCATAAACAACAAATTCTTCCAGTTCATAAGTACCTGGTGTTAATTCCAGATCTTCAGAATAGTCAGTAAAATATTCCATAGTTCCGTCACCGTCAAGATCGTCAGATAATACATCCAACGTTATCTCATCCATGTCTACACCATTAGATGATATAACAACCATTACACTTGCAGGGTCAGCATCTGAACATTCAGGAACATCTGAAAAATGTTGTTTTGTCTGAGCTCTTTTGTTCAGCATATCATTCAGGCTCGCCCCAAACGATAATGTTGCTTTTTCGGAAGAATTCTCTTCCATTCCTTCGTTTTCCTCTTTGCTACAAGAGCTGAAAAGAAGTGCCATCATGGCAATTGACATTAACGTAATTCTAAAGTGTTTCATAATTAAAAAAATTTAGGTTAATAGATTAATAAAATGGTTAATAAAGATTTTGTATTCATTTCTTCTCGTCCCTTTTCTGTGAGGTGGGACATTTAATTCGTTTCACAGAGGCTAACAGCGTTTAATAACATCATAGTTGTTCCATATTCTTAGTATTCATATAGTATTAGTTACAGAGTGATTATTCATCCTGATCGCTTTTCCTATTCGGAGAACTATTTTTCTCCTATTATAGAGGTTGGGTTTTCTCTTTGGTGGTTAAAATAAGACTTGGAAGTGGGGTGACTTTTTTCTTATTTATTTCATTGGTAAAAGTACCTTTTAATGTAGATCTGCAGTATGGGGGAAAACCCTTAATTTGAGTCAGCACCTCTATTATACCTTATCATGAAGCACCTATTTCCACAAGGTTATGATTAATTGCATAAATTATGCTTTCCAGGATAGTCTCTGATTTTGTTCTTTTGATAATATTGGATCGATGCTTTTCTATAGTTTTTGGAGATATAAATAATGCTGATGAAATCTCCTTGGTTTTATATCCTTTACATAGAAGCTCTATAATTTCTTTTTCTCTTTTTGTAAAGCTAAAATCACACCCTGCACTGTTATCATTAAAGCTTTCCTGAACTCCGGGAGAAGCTGTACCTATTTCTTCATTAAAAAAAACTTCTTCCCCTGAAAAATCTATTATCATGATAAACTGATCTCCAAATCCTTTATTAAGTTTTGAGAAGTTTACCTTCGCCTCCCTTACTTTATCATTCTTTAAAATTAAAGAGGTTCTGGTAAAGGCTTTTAGATGTTTTCCTCTGGAGAAATTTCTAAGTCCCGCCTGAACTTTAGCTTTGTTTTCAACATTAACAAAATCTGTCAACTTCATATCTTTTGATGCTTCAACCTTGAAAGTTTTTTTAAAAGCATCATTCATGGCAAGAATGCTGTTCCTCTCCAGCAGAACGACTGGTTTTGCCACGAGGTTAAACATCCCCATAAAACAATCTTTCCAATAATTAGATAAAGATGAGTTTATGTATATTCTGTTAATAATCCTTTCGCAAATAACATTCGTAGAAACATTATCAGTTAGAACATCATCCACTATATGTCCAAATTGGCTTTCCACATCTTGTTTTTCCTGCTCCCCTGTATAAATTAAGAGCCAACTCCTGATAAGAAAATGTGTAGATTTAAAATTTGCAAGATTCTTTAAATCATCAGGAGCATTAAAGGAAGTTTTGTCAATAAATATTATATCCGGCAATAAATTTGTAGCCATACTATAACCCGTATGCACAGAAGTCGCTTCACTTATTTCAAACTGAAGACTTAGAGCTTCCTTTATTTCCCCAATCAACCTGTTATTTGTAGAAATTAGTAGTAGTTGTTTTTTTTCATTCATCTTTTTTATAACAATTTGATTACCAAATGGTAAGTAATTAGACCTTTTTCAGAAAGGGGGCAAAATGAGATTAATTAATACTATCTCAACAAATGGGGAGAAAAAATAAATATTTAATATTTATAAGATCAAATATAGATGATAATCAATGTATTACGTAAAAAATAATAGTAATATTATACTTACATTTTAGTTTTCATTTTACGGTTAAGAGTTATTTTTTAACAGCCCTTAAACCTGTTTTTAGATATTTTGATTTTTTGTTAACAGATCTGTAACTTTTATTAAATTGAAAGGAACAGCAGAAAAATGCTTTTTAGGTTAGATAAGTAGGAATTAAATAAACCATATTTATAAAGTTAAGTCGAAGATTTACATAATGAACTACCCCAATATGAGTATAAGAGGTAGTCCAGAGTATGTATTAGGTATTAGTAGTAGTAAAAGAAATTTTAAGGGCTGCCATAAGCTCCAACCATTTATAAGGTCCAACCATTTATAAGGTCCAGAAAGGGAATAATGGAATGGGGAATACTCAAAATTAAATATCCATGTCCAGTAGGTTAGGATCGTCTTCCTGGCCACATCCGTAAAAGAAATGAAAATATTCAACATTGTCCTCTCCCGAGAAAAGTGCCTTTACCTCAGAGTCAGAAATTACACCCCTGCGTATTACTTCCTCTTCCACATCATATTCACCTGTATCCTGTATGGTAATTTCGAAATAATATTCGTCATCATCCTGTCCGTCCGGGAGGACGATACATAAAGGCTCTGCCGAGTACTCTCCATCTTCTGTTATGCTTACCTCAGATAAAAGATTATCATAAAGCTGAGCAACGTTTTCTCCATTTTCATGTTTCCAAACATCAATAGAATAAGAAGCCGAATAATGCCGTCCATTAGGTGTGCAATAATTTCCAAAGAGGCAAAAATCTATCAGTTGTTTTGGTTCGAGATCAAAGAACATGTAACCATATTGGTTTAGATTATCGGGAATACAGTCACCGTTGGTATCTTCTGGAGTTGAAGGGCAATCTTCACCTCCGGGATTTCCACAATTGATATAAAACTGCAAAAACCTCATATCTGTATCCTCTGTGTCCGGATTTTCATCGGTATCTCTTAATATCTCGATTAAATCCCAGTTAATATAACCTTCCTGAATAATTTCTCCATCTTCAATGTCCCCATAATTATCAGGCCAGTCCAGAATTGTTATTTTAAAGTATAGATAATCCTCATCATCTGCTTCCCCAAACTGTGGTGCCGGTATTTTTACACATAAAGGTTCAGTATAGTATTCACCCTCATCATTCTGACCCGTCACCGGAGTAACAGGACCATCATTTTTGGGATAAAGCTGAATATCTTCCTGTCCTTCCCGTACATAATATAATTCCAGGCTGTAATCTGCCATATAAACCTCATTGTTTAGACAAAAATTAGCAAAAAAGCAAAGATCATAAACCCTGTCCGGCGTCAGTACAAAAAAGGTATATCCATATTGATTCGCCAAACGGTCATCATAACAAAGGACTTCTACATCTATATACTTTTTTGTTCCGGCGGAAAGATCAATGCTTACCGGTAAAGCATTATCAATATAATCATCAAAAATTCCTGTTCCATTTTCCTGCCTTGGTGCCACCCAAACAATTTCCCCCTGTGCATCATAAACAACAAATTCTTCCAGCGTATATTCCCCCGGCTCCAGTTCCAGATCACTTGAATAGTCAGAATAATATTCGAAGTTTCCATCTCCATCAGGATCATCAGACAGGATATTTATCGTAACAGGATCAAGATTTTGGCCATTAAGAGCCAGTACCACAACAGCTGTTGCTGGTTCTTCTGCTGAACATTCCGGAACATCTGAAACCAATTGTTTTACTGCTGCCCTGTTGTTGGTAACATTCTGTAATATGGTTTTAAAAGATATAGCTACTTTGTTGGAACTGTCTTCTATTTTTTCCTCACTGCTACAGGAAATCAAGGCTGAAGCAAGTATGATAATTAGGGAAACTGCAGAGTAGCTTATATTTTTCATAATGATAAGTAATATTAAATATTATACCCTCGCCGATTATTCGGCTGAGTTTTTAACCAAGGTAGGTATCCTCTATAAGGTATTTTCGGGGTAGATTTTGGTAAAAAAATACTGAAAGCATGAAGATAAAGTCTCTTCAGCTAATGTTGATAAAATTAATATTTCTTCTGTATCTAATTTATAGGGGAAATCCTGTATAATATGCCAGGAAGCTTTATAAATAATTTCTGCTAAAACTCTTCTTACCACTGCTAATATAATTTTTATTTAGTTCTAAATTAACGTTCAGCGAATGCAGCTTCCTTTTTAATTAGCAACACTTTAAGTACCTTTGCCCCCCTTTAGAAAATTTATGGCGGAAAGCGAAGAAAAAATAGAAGTGTTAGGGGCGAGAGTCCATAATTTAAAAAATATAGATGTTACCATCCCCCGGGAAAAACTAGTAGTAATTACAGGTCTCTCGGGTTCAGGAAAATCTTCCCTGGCCTTCGATACCATTTATGCCGAAGGACAAAGGAGATATATTGAAACCTTTTCTGCATATGCAAGGCAGTTTTTAGGAGGTCTGGAAAGACCAGATGTGGATAAAATAGAGGGTCTTTCTCCGGTTATTGCTATTGAACAGAAAACCACCAGCAAAAATCCCCGAAGTACGGTAGGTACCATTACCGAAATTTATGATTTCCTCAGGTTGCTCTATGCAAGAGCAGCAGATGCTTACAGCTATAATACCGGGGAAAAAATGGTGAGTTATACAGATTCACAGATAAAAGATCTTATAATAGAGAAGTTTAATGGAAAACGGGTGAATATACTTGCACCTGTAATCCGTTCCAGGAAAGGCCATTATCGTGAACTTTTTGAACAAATCTCGAAACAGGGTTTTGTAAAAGTGAGAGTAGATGGCGAAGTAAGGGATATTGTAAAAGGAATGAAGCTGGACCGCTATAAAACTCATGATATTGAGATTATTGTGGACCGCCTTCAGATTGATGATAAAACCGATGGGCAAAAGCGGTTAAACGAAAGTATAAAAACAGCAATGTACCATGGTGATGATACGCTGATGATCCTGGAACATGAAACAGAAGAGGTAAGATATTTCAGCAGAAATTTAATGTGTCCCACCACCGGAATTTCCTACCCTACCCCCGAGCCTAACACCTTCAGCTTCAATTCTCCCAAAGGAGCCTGTCCCAGCTGTAATGGAATTGGCACCTTACATAAGGTAAATACCGGTAAAATTATTCCCGATGAAAGCAAATCCATTAAAAAAGGTGGCCTTGCCCCCCATGGACCTCAGAAGAAGAACTGGGTGTTTTCTCAACTGGAATTAATAGCGGAGCGGTTTGATTTTAAGCTAACCGATCCTATCTCTAAAGTCCCGGAGAAGGCTATGCAAATGATTCTGTACGGCGGAAAAGAAAAATTTTCCAAAGAATCAAAATCTTTAGGAATAAACCGGGAGTTTAAAATTGATTTTGAAGGAGTAGCAACTTTTATTGAAAGCACTTATAATAATAATGATTCCACTTCTCTGCGCCGCTGGGCAAAAGAATATATGGATAAAATATTATGTCCTACCTGCGAAGGCGGAAGGCTTAGAAAAGAATCGCTGTACTTTAAAATAAATGATCAAAATATTGCTGAACTTGCTCAAAAGGATATTGCAGACCTGGCAGAATGGTTCAGCGGAATTGAAAGTCAACTTTCTGAAAAACAGAAACGGATAGCTACAGAAGTTATTAAAGAAATTAGAACCAGATTACAATTTTTAACAGATGTGGGGCTTACTTATTTGTCGCTCAACCGAGGTTCAAAATCCCTTTCAGGAGGAGAGGCGCAACGAATAAGGCTTGCCACTCAAATAGGTTCGCAACTTGTTGGGGTGCTTTACATTTTAGATGAACCCAGTATTGGCCTTCATCAGCGTGATAATGAAAAACTCATTAATTCCTTGCTTTCTCTCCGGGACATAGGAAACACGGTAATAGTTGTAGAGCATGATAAAGACATGATTGAACGCGCAGATCATGTTATAGACATTGGACCAAGAGCCGGCAAACATGGCGGGGAAATTATAAGCGAAGGCACACCTTCAGAATTAAAAAAGCACGATACCCTTACTGCCCTTTATCTTAATGGAAAAAAAGAAATAGCCGTTCCTGAGAAACGAAGGGAAGGAAACGGAAAGACTATAGAATTAAAAGGTGCCACAGGAAACAATCTTAAAAATGTTTCTGTAAAAATACCTTTGGGTAAAATGATAGCGGTTACAGGTGTTTCAGGAAGTGGAAAATCCACTCTTATTAATGAAACGCTTTATCCTATTATGAATGCACATTACTTTAATGGAGTAAAGGAACCAAAGCCCTACAAAAGCATTAAAGGGCTGGATCATATAGATAAGGTGATAGATATAAACCAGTCACCTATAGGGCGGACACCACGTTCTAATCCCGCAACTTATACCGGAGTATTTTCAGAAATAAGAAGTTTATTTACAAAAACACCTGAAGCTCAAATAAGGGGTTATAAGCCCGGCCGTTTCAGCTTTAATGTTAAAGGTGGAAGGTGTGAAACCTGTAAGGGCGGAGGTTTAAGGGTAATTGAGATGAACTTCCTGCCAGACGTTTACGTGGAATGTGAAACCTGCCAGGGCAAGCGTTTTAACAGGGAAACTCTGGAAATTCGGTATAAAGGCAAATCAATTGCCGATGTCCTGGAAATGACCATTAATGAAGCCACTCAGTTTTTTGAGCCAATTCCAAAGATTTATCGTAAGTTAAAGACTATTCAGGACGTGGGGCTTGGCTATATTACCCTGGGGCAGCAAAGTACAACCCTATCAGGAGGAGAAGCACAAAGGATAAAACTGGCCACAGAACTTTCCAAACGTGATACCGGAAATACATTCTATATACTTGATGAACCTACTACAGGGCTACATTTTGAAGATATAAGGGTACTAATGGAGGTACTCAACAGGCTTACCAACAAAGGCAATACTGTTTTAATTATTGAACATAATATGGACGTGGTTAAAATGGCAGATCATATAATTGACATAGGCTATGAAGGCGGAAAGAATGGTGGCAAAGTGATTGTTACAGGAACTCCTGAAGAAGTCGCAAAGCATAAAAAGAGTTATACAGCTAAATTCCTTAAAAAAGAATTGCACTAAAAGATTGAATTTAAATGAGACCTAAGCAAGGAAACAAAGCCTGGAATGAGATAAAAACCAATGATTCCTGGGCGATATTTAAAATAATGGGTGAATTTGTGAATGGCTATGAAAAGCTAAGCCAGATTGGCCCCTGCGTTTCTATTTTTGGTTCGGCCAGAACAAAGCCTGACCAGAAATATTATAAACTTACCGAAAAAATTGCTGCTAAAATCGTAGATCACGGGTACGGGGTTATAACCGGCGGTGGCCCGGGTATAATGGAAGCTGGAAATAAAGGAGCTCATCTTGCCGGAGGAACCTCTGTAGGATTAAATATTGACCTTCCTTTTGAGCAGCATGACAATCCTTATATCGATAGTGATAAAAGCCTTGATTTTGATTACTTCTTTGTTAGAAAAGTAATGTTCGTGAAATATTCCCAGGGCTTTGTGGTTATGCCGGGAGGCTTTGGTACCCTGGATGAACTTTTTGAAGCCATTACTCTAATCCAAACTCATAAAATTGATAAATTTCCCATCATTCTTGTTGGTTCAGATTTTTGGAACGGCCTGGTAGAATGGATTAAAACCACCCTTTGTGATAGTTTTAAAAATATTAGCGTTGCAGATATGGATCTAGTACAGGTTGTAGATACTGAAGATGAAGTTATTGAGGTGCTTGATAAATTTTATGATGAGTACAATCTAAGTCCTAATTTCTAGTTATTATTAACAACAGCTCTTTTTAAACTTTGGTTATATTCGCCACAATTCTGTTTTATCTAAACCCTGCAGCAATATCTTGAAATATTTACTCTTTTCCTGCCTTTTTTTTACATTTAGCGCTCTTAGCTTCGGGCAGAACAGTATTTCTGTTAATGCCCGTCTTGATGCAAAGACCGACAGCCTTTATATACAACAGGAGATTGTTTACGAAAATCAGAGTAAGGACAGCTTAAAGGGTATTTACCTGAATGACTGGATAAATGCCTTCAGCAGTAAAAGCAGTCCCCTGGGAAAACGTTTTTCTGAAGAGTTTATAAGAAGATTTCATTTTGCCAGTGCCGAAGAACGCGGAGGTACGGTTATTAACCACGTTGCAGATGCTAGCGGTGACTCCCTTTCATGGAGCAGGGTCCCAGAAAGAATTGATATTGTAAAAGTAGATTTTAAAGAGCCCCTTGCCCCGGGAGAAAAGCGGACACTCCATTTAGACTATGCCATTAAAGTCCCTTCGGACAGATTTACCAGGTACGGCAGGGATTCCCAGGGAAATTACAAGATGCGCAACTGGTACATTACCCCGGCTATTTATAAAGAAGGTGGATGGAAGCTTTACAGCCACCAAAACCTGGGACTAGATTATACTCCTCCGGCAGATGTTGAATTAAGCCTGAATATCCCTTCGGAATATTATGCTGCTTCAGCTTTAAATACATTAAATGTTTCTTCAGAAGAGGACAGGAAAATTGTACGGATGGTAGGGCAAAACCGCATAGAATCTAAGCTCTACCTTACCAAAACATACGTATTTGAAGATTTATACGCCTATTCTCATGAAATTATTACAGATTTAGAAGATGATGACCTTGAGCCCAATGTAAAAGGTGTTCTTTTAAAACGTATTTTGGAATATCTCAATTCACGTTTAGGTGAATATCCTCACAATAATATATTCATCACAAAAGAGGATTATCAAAACAGCCCCATCTACGGCTTGAATCAATTACCAGGATTTATCCGGCCTTTTCCTGACGGTTTTCAATATGACCTTAAACAGTTCAAAACCATTTCTTATAATTATTTGCAAAACACTCTGCTTCTGGATCCGCGTAGGGATCAATGGGTGCTAGATGCTATCCTGGTATCCCTAATGATTGACTACGTAGATATCCACTACCCCAAAATGAAACTTATGGGAAGTTTAAGTGATATCATTGGAATCAGGTGGTTTCATGCTGCCGATCTTGAATTTAACGATCAATACCAGCTGCTTTACATGAATATGGCCAGATCCAATACAGACCAGGCTTTAAATATACGGCAGGATTCACTTATTAAATTTAACAAGAATATCGCCAATTCATACAAAGCAGGAATAGGAATGGAATATCTGGAGGATTATCTTGGCACCGATGCCGTAAAAAAATCTATACGGGAATTTTATCAAAATTATAAGCTGAAGCCCACTACCCAGGAAAATTTTAAACAACTTCTTCAAAAAAATTCTTCCAGGGACCTAACCTGGTTTTTTGAAGATTATGTAAATACCAACAAAAAGATAGATTTCTCCATTAAAAATGTAAAAAAGGAAGACGATTCCCTTGTGGTAACCCTACGGGACAGGCGCAACAACCAAATGCCTGTTTCTGTTTACGGGCTTAATGATGGTAAAATAGTATATAAAACCTGGGTAGACGGTTTCGACAAACTGAAAGATGTAAAAATTCCGCGAAAAGACATAGAACGCATAGCCCTGAATTATGAGCAGAAAATTCCTGAAATAAACCAGCGGAATAATTATGCTGCGGTAACAAAACTGCTTAACAAACCATTGCAATTCCGGCTCCTACAGGACGTGGAAGATCCCAGGTATAACCAGTTGTTTTTTATGCCCGAATTTGATTATAACCTTTATGACGGTATTACGATTGGCCCTACTATATATAACAAAACCTTCCTAAACAAGAACCTGAATTATAAATTTTCTCCTCAGTATGCCTCTGAAAGTCAAACCCTGGTGGGATCGGCATATATATCTAACACGCACCAATACAGGAATAAAAGGCTGTACGGAATTAGTTATGGAATAAGTGGTACCAGGTTTTCCTACGGCTATGATCTTTTTTATACAAAGCTTACCCCTTTTATGACCTTCGCCTTCAGAAACGAATACTTAAGGAGTAATGAAAGGCAGTACCTCAACATTAGAAATATAAATGTTCAGCGGGATTTTGATCCCTTAGACCCTGTAGAAGAACCAGATTATAATGTGTTTAATGTAAAGTACAGCTACAGGAATCCTAATGTGGTGAACTACTATGCCGGAACAGTGGATTACCAGTTGGCTGAAAAATTCAGCAAAATTTCTTTAAGCTTGGAATACCGGAAACTTTTTAAGAACAACCGTCAGATAAACCTTCGTTTTTATGCCGGAACTTTTCTTTATAACGATGCCCAGGATACCGACTATTTTAGCTTTGCACTGGATCGCCCCACAGATTATCTTTTTGATTATAATTACTACGGAAGGAGCCAAAGCAGCGGGATATTAAGCCAGCAGATTATTTTAGCCGAAGGAGGATTTAAGTCCCAGCTTCAGCCGGAATTTGCTGATCAATGGATTACCACTGTGAATGCAAGTACAAATATCTGGAAATGGATTTATGCGTATGGAGATTTGGGGTTGGTAAAGAACGAACTTGTAAAACCTAAATTTTTATACGACTCCGGAATAAGGGTTAGCCTTGTAGCCGATTATTTTGAACTTTTCTTTCCGGTTTATTCCAACTTAGGTTGGGAAATTGCACAGCCTGACTATAACCAGAAAATCCGGTTTATCGTTTCCTTAGATCTTAATACGCTCATAAAACTTTTTACCAGAAGGTGGTATTAGGCAAAAGCTAATCCGCATTCCTGCTTAACACCTTAAAAGATTAAATTACATAATTCTCAATATTAATTAAATTATGTAGATGTTAATTTTTTAATAATTAAAAAAGATACATTTATAATGAAGAAAACTTAATATTAGGCGAAATTTATGAATTGTATATAATTATTGTTTTTGCTACATTTGTATTTATTCAAAAACAAGTTCATGCATAGCGAAACACAAACAAAAGATTCTATATCGTTTGATGATTTTAAGGCGCAGGTCCTGAAAGATTTCACAACAGCAGTTATCAGTCGGGAATGCAGTATCCTTGGAAGACGGGAAGTTCTTACCGGTAAAGCCAAATTTGGGATTTTTGGCGATGGAAAGGAGATACCGCAATTAGCTATGGCTAAAGCCTTTAAAAATGGTGATTTTCGTTCGGGTTATTACCGCGATCAAACCTTTATGATGGCTATTAATGAACTTAATATTCAACAGTTTTTTGCCGGACTTTACGCAGATTCAGATATTAAAAATGAGCCCATGTCCGGTGGCCGTCAAATGGGCGGTCATTTTTCCACCCATAGTCTTAATGATGACGGAACATGGAAAAACCTGATGGAACAAAAAAATTCCAGTTCTGATATTTCTCCCACTGCAGGACAAATGCCAAGGTTACTGGGCCTTGCTCAGGCATCAAAAATTTACAGAAACGTCGATGGGATTGATGCTGATAAATTTTCAGATAATGGAAATGAAATCGCCTGGGGTACCATTGGCAACGCCAGTACAAGTGAAGGACATTTTTGGGAAACCATGAATGCAGCCGGGGTTTTACAGGTTCCTTTAGTTATGAGTGTGTGGGATGATGAATATGGAATATCTGTACATGCCCGGCATCAAACTACCAAGGAAAGTATTTCTGAAGCTCTCAAAGGTTTTCAGCGCAATGAAGAATTGAAAGGTATAGAAATAATTGTGGTGAATGGCTGGGATTATGTAGCCCTTGTAGAAGCTTATGAAAGAGCAGCAAGAATTGCCCGTAATCAACACTGCCCCGTATTGATTCACGTTGTGGAACTTACCCAGCCGCAGGGCCATTCCACATCTGGATCTCATGAACGTTACAAAAATGAAGAACGGCTGGGCTGGGAGAGAGAATATGATTGTAATGTAAAGTTCAGGGACTGGATTTTAGAAAATAATTTCGCTACCGCAGAAGAGCTGGATCAACTGGAAAAAAACATAAAGAAGGAAGTTCGGGAAGGCAAAAAGGAAGCCTGGAACAACTACCTTCTTCCTACTCGCCGGAAGCAGAAAGAACTGGTAAAACTTCTTACCAAAGTGGCCGGAAACAGTTCTAATAAAAATTTTATTATTAAACTGAAAAATGAACTTTCATCTTCAAGGGAAGCACTTAAAAAAGATGTAGTTTCTGCCGCCAGAAAAGCTCTAAGATATCTCATTGGTGAAGATTCTGATGAAAAACAGGAACTTCTTGATTGGCTGGAAAAATATTCCGAAGAGAATCAGGAAGAGTACAGCAGTCACCTATACCAAAAAGATGATGCAGACACACAGCATATAGCTCCGGAGTATGATGCAAATGCTTCAGAAGTAGACGCCCGTATAATCCTGCGGGATAACTTTGATGCCATTTTCTCCAGCCGTCCCGAAACTCTGATTTTTGGAGAAGATACCGGAGAAATTGGTGATGTTAATCAGGGATTGGAAGGCCTTCAGGCAAAACATGGGAAGCTGCGAGTCGCCGATACGGGAATAAGAGAATCTACCATACTTGGACAGGGAATAGGGATGGCGATGCGCGGTCTTCGTCCTATTGCAGAAATTCAATATCTGGATTATGTAATGTATGCACTTCAAACTATGAGTGATGACCTTGCTACATTGCACTACCGCACAAAAGGAAAGCAGAAGGCACCATTAATTGTAAGAACAAGGGGCCATCGCTTGGAAGGCATCTGGCATAGTGGCTCGCAACTTGGAGGCTTATTAAACCTTCTACGGGGAATGTATATCCTGGTGCCAAGAAACATGACCAAAGCCGCAGGATTCTATAATACGCTTCTAGACATAGATACACCGGCACTGGTTATTGAATGCCTTAACGGATATCGCCTGAAGGAAAAGCGGCCAAATAACCTTGGGAAACTTAAAATGCCTGTAGGCGTAATTGAAACTATAAAAGAAGGAGAAGATATTACCCTTGTCTCCTATGGCTCCACATTACGTATTGTTGAGCAAACTGCTCATGAGTTACAGGAATTTGGAATCAATGCCGAAGTCATCGATGTTCAGTCTTTACTGCCGTTTGACCTAAATCATGATATTGTGAAAAGCGTGGAAAAGACTAACAGGTTGCTTGTTATAGACGAAGATGTTCCCGGCGGAGCTTCAGCATATATCCTTCAGAAAATTCTGGAAGATCAAAACGCTTACCGCTTCCTGGATAGTAAACCGCAAACGTTAACAGCAAAGGAGCATCGTCCTCCATATGGATCTGACGGGGATTATTTCTCTAAACCTTCTGCCGAAGATATTTTTGAAAAAGTTTATGCTATTATGCATGAATCAAATCCTGCAAAATACCCTAAACTAAGATAATATTTTAGTTCTCAGAAAATTGAAAAGTCCCGATCCTCCTATAGGTTCGGGCTTTTTTAATTTAGATTGATTTTCCCAACTAATATAAATGTACCTATACAATATACCTTCTGAATTTATTTGAGGATTTCTTTTAAGCTTAAATTATTAACTTCTGCTACTATTTGTTCAGTGGGATTTGTATATTAAAATTTAAAACCAAACAAGTTATGGCGCAGGATGATAAAATAACTGGTGTAGTTGAAGAACATGAAAGATCGGGGAAATATTTTGAAGTTGATGGGATAAAAACTTTTGCTCTTGAATATGGAGAAGGTGAAGCTGTAATTTGCATTCATGGCGTTCCTACTTCTTCTTTTTTATATCGAAAAGTGCTCCAATCCCTTGCTGAAAAAAATTACAGGGCAATTTCTATTGATCTACCCGGCCTCGGCCTTTCTGCTCGACCTGAAGATTTTGAGTACAATTTCCAGAGCTTTGCAGATTTTCTTGCTAAGGCAATTAAAATGCTGAAGGTAGAAAAATTTCATCTTGTGGTACACGATATTGGCGGTCCCATTGGCTTTGCACTTGCCGCTAAAAACCTTGAAAAAGTGCTTTCGCTTACAATTCTTAACACTTGGGTAGATGTTGTAAATTTCAAAAAACCCCTGCCAATGCGTCCATTTGAAAAGAAAGTTTTAGGTGAAGCTGAATTAAAAATGCTTACCCGCAGCACCTGGCCGGTAATGTTCTCCACTCTTGGTGTTTCTGATGCTTCCTCAATTCCAAGTGAAGAAATAAAAGCTTACGTGGACCTCCTGAAAAGGGAAGATGACGGAAAGGCTTTTTTAAAAATAATGCGAAATTTTGCAGATTCTCCTAAATACAGGGATTTATGCCTACAGGCAGTGAGAGATGTCCCTTATCCTGTGCAGGCAATTTGGGGAGAAGATGACCCCGGCCTAACTTATAACAGGTACGGCAAAGAAATAGAGAAAGAAGCAGATTTGCAGGAGATGACACTCCTACCATCCCGCCATTTTTTGCAGGAAGAAGTTTGGGAAGAAATTACAGATAAAATTGATAAGTTAGCGAAAACTGCCTATTAATCTACATCCAGGCGAGGGTGGATGTTACCATCCTATATATACTGTAATTCATGAATTTCAGGACATCTTCATTCACCGCGCGAAAAGAAATATCTCCTCCCGCAGTATGAAAAATCAGGTTTACAAGTCCTCTTCTTTTGTACCAAAATGGCCTTTTTACGCTTATAGCCTGTAACTTGTAAAGTTCGGTTACCTGGGTGGTTTTATCCCATACCCCATAAGATTTTACAAGAAAATCTTCAGTAAATTCAAGTTTTAGCGATTTATACTTAAAATAGTTATAGCTTGTTATCAAGGCAATATAGAAAGCTGATAAAATCCCCCATTCTACATATGTCACTTCTGCCATAAGTACTGGAAAAGCAAGGCCTAAAATTACGGGAATTAAGCTGAAGTTAATTCTGCGGTACAAATCTATTATATTTGGCCGGTAAGAGGTCATAGTTTTCTCTTTCATGTTGTTGTAAAGAAAATTCTTAACAGTGGAAGCCGCTTCTCCCGTTAAACCGGGAATACTTACCTTATTCTTTCTTTTCTTATTCCGGCTGCTGGCAAGGGTGATTTTTGCTTCATATAAGTCGAGTTTTTGTTGTACGGGATTAGTGATAATACTTAATATCTGTACTCTTCGTGGCTGCAATCCAACTTTTGTATTTGTACGCAGCCCCATTTCAACAAACAAACGATCTTTTGTTTGCTTCAGGTTAAGGTTATAATATTTGATAAAAACTTCGGCTACGGTAATTAATATACTCACTAAAAGAAGAACCAGGAAAAGCCCTGCGTAAAGAATTGCAGATCCTGTTGGAACAGCTAATTTCCCGGCTTCCTCCATAAGCAATTCTTTTTCCTCACCGAACATATTGTTCAGCTCATTAAATATAGTTGCAAAAAATGCCAATATAAGTCCAAAACCCCTGAAAAAATTAGAACTCAAACCTACCTTCAGCAGCGTGCTTAAACTCAGGCGATATTCCCATCCGGTGGGTTCCTCCTCATCTTCTTGAACTTCCACATCATGCTTTACCTTTTCTTTTTTTCTGCTGATAAGAATTTCAGAAAGTGCATCAGCATCTTCCCTATTTATCGCGCTTATCTTAACTTCCTTAGCTGCGCTCCCTGCTGTATCTATCACCAGCGTGTAAACTCCAACGATTCTTTGCAGGACGCCCCGCTCTGAATTCACCTGCTGAATTTTATCAAAAGGAACGGCAAGAAAATCTGAAGAAAATACCCCTTTGCGAAGTATAAACTCCTCCTTATTATAATCAATATGAAACTGAAAGTTTCTGTAGCTGAAATAGCTGTAAAGCACCACGCCCAATAAGACAACTGCGAAACCTGAAAAAATATACAACTGAGGAACTGCAGCAGGTTGCTTCAGTAAGAAGTAAAAGAGCAAGGCCCAGAACATGCGGAAAAGCTTGTACAGAACACCCGAAAAAATCAGCAGTATTCCTGCAGCAGACTGGCGTTGCGGAATACTAAACTTTTCCTCCGTCATCTTCCGAAATCTTCTGTATTAATGCTTCTTTCAGATTCTGCGCAATTTCCGGTGCGAGTCCGGGAATGCTAATATCACTTCCACTTCCTCCTGCCGTAAAAATTTTAAGAGTAGAAATATTAAGAAATTTATCCAGTATTCCCCGCGATATGGAAACATGCTGAATACGATTAAAGGAAATTACCGTTGTACTGGTTGTAATATAGCCCCGCCTGTAAATTATA
The DNA here is from genome assembly GCF_031846585.1 of Autumnicola musiva. Lineage (NCBI taxonomy): Bacteria > Pseudomonadati > Bacteroidota > Flavobacteriia > Flavobacteriales > Flavobacteriaceae > Autumnicola > Autumnicola musiva. Next base: position 25,677 of record NZ_JAVRHK010000009.1, on the reverse strand, counting down.
TCCCTTTCCCTCAGGCAATAGCCATAAACCTTTTGCATTTTCCATGCGTTAATATAAAGGAAGCAGAATATCAATATTGCTCCAATAGCAATACCGGCAATTAATTCATCTCTCTGCTGATTAAAAAACATATAACCACAAAAAGAAAACACCGCCAACATCCAAACGCTAATTTGAACAAAATGCTTGCTGAGAAGCTTCCTGGAAAGAGGATTATAAGGAACATCCTGAAATCCTGGTAAAGATTCCGGTGCAACAATTTTATTCTGAAAAGATCTTTTCTGGCTTAGGGAATCCATTTTTTCTCAAAATTTGGCTTTCTTTTCTCCAGAAAAGCATTCCGCCCTTCTTTCGCTTCATCGGTCATATAGGCCAAACGGGTAGCCTCTCCGGCGAAAACCTGCTGGCCAACCATTCCGTCATCGGTAAGGTTCATGGCAAATTTCAGCATTTTTATTGAAGTAGGTGATTTTGCCAGTATTTCCTGTGCCCATTCATAGGCTGTATCTTCTAATTCTTCATGTGGAATAACGGCATTTACCATTCCCATATCATAAGCTTCCTGCGCAGAATAATTCCTTCCGAGGAAAAATATCTCACGCGCCTTCTTCTGCCCTACCATTTTTGCCAGATATGCCGAACCGTACCCGCCATCGAAACTTGTTACATCGGCATCGGTCTGCTTAAAAATAGCATGCTCCTTACTCGCAAGGGTTAAATCACAAACCACGTGCAGGCTGTGCCCTCCACCTACTGCCCATCCCGGAACAACCGCAATTACAGCCTTGGGCATAAATCTTATAAGACGTTGAACTTCAAGAATATTCAAACGGTGCATGCCATCTTCACCAACATATCCCTGGTGTCCACGTGCTTTTTGATCACCTCCACTGCAAAAAGAATAAACCCCGTCTTTACCGGAAGGTCCTTCCGCCGATAGTAAAACCACTCCTATTGAAGTATCTTCCTGTGCGTCGTAAAACGCATCATAAAGTTCGCTGGTGGTCTTTGGTCTAAATGCATTTCTAACATCCGGCCTGTTAAAGGCTATTCGGGCAACTCCATTGGATTTTTTGTAGGTTATATCTTCATATTCCTTAGTTGTCTTCCATTCAATTTTGGCCATTCTTGTAGTTTTGAAGTAAAAATAAAGTTTTCTGCCCATTTCAGAAAGAACAAATAAAAAAGCCTGCAGAATATATGCAGGCTCAAAAAATTATTTTCTTGTTCTATTTAGAATATTTGGCAATCATCGGCTGCAACTTCATTCCCCATTGCTGCCCTATTTCCATCCCTTTTTTAGTAAGTTCAGGGGTGATTCCTACCATTTTCTCCCCTACAGGAGTATTGTAAAATGCCAGGATTTTATCAATCTCTTCTTCAGTAAAATTTTCAATATACACTTCGGCAATTTGTGCATAAAGCTCATCCATACTGGTCAAAAGCTCTTTTTTAAAAGCTTCCTGATTGGCTTCCGGAATCATTTTTACCACCGGTTCAGTCATAACCTCGAATTGTTGCCCGGAGGTCATTTTAATTAAATCGATGGTTTTTTCCTGCATATTTTTTTCCTGTGAGAAACCGTACAGGCCCAACATCAGCATCAGGGCGATAAGAAAAGTTTTTTTCATATTTTAAAATTAAGGTTGAATATCAAAAGCGAAAATAATCTTTTAAGGGGATTATCTGTTGAAGATCCAAATTTTATACAACAATATTTTATATTTACAGAATTCTAGCATCCTTTTTGATTAGTATTCAAAAATTGAATTATGAAGTTGCGCTTTGTATTATTTTTCTTTTTACTTACAGGTATTTTTAATGTAAAAGCTCAGGAATACTGGGACAGGGAAGATTTTGAAATTTCCAACAGGAATATCTCTTCAGCGCTTATGGAAGTTGGGTTTAGCTGGGTTGAAGAAAAACAGTTTATTCTACCTGATGGAAACTTTATTGACAAAGATCCCTACGAAAGAAGGACCGTGGATTTGAAAGCTGTTTTAGCGCGTAAGAAAAATGAAAGGGAACCAACGGTGGAGATCGATTTCAGATTTCCGGAAAAAAAGAAAAAAACTATTGAAGTAAGCGGGGATACCGATTATACCAGGGATAGTTTTTCCCGGGATTTTAATTATCCATATTCCCGCGGATTTGGAAACCGGAATTATTTAAATTATGGCAATCCAAATAACAGCCATTATTCCAATTACCGCAGGATCTACTTTTAAGACTTCTCCTGAAGATAAATTCCGTCATCTTTAATATCTATCACCCGCTGCTTATATAAATTCCCGACAGCCCTTTTAAAGCTTTTTTTGCTCATTTCGAGTATCCGCTGAATTTCAACAGGGCTCGATTTGTCGGTAAGTCTCAAATATCCATTATTACGCTCCAGTTCTTCCAGAATGGTTTGGGCATTTGGCTCTATACTTCTATAACCAGGGCGTTGCAGCGTAACATCAATCTTTCCATCAGGCCTGGTCTTTTTGATAAAACCCTTCATCCGGTCGCCAACATTCAGCTTTTGGAAAATATCATCATTATAAATAAGACCGAGATGGATTTCATTCACAATTACATTATAGCCAAGGTCAGTTTTATTGCTGATAATAAGGTCTACTTCTTCAAAAGGCTCCACCGTTAATTCCGAATTGTCCAGAAAAGCATGCACCTTACTGGAAGCCACCAGCCGATCAGTTTCAAGATCGAGGTAACAAAACACTAAATATCGGCTCCCTATGGTCATAGAATAAACCTGCTCTTTAAAAGGAACAAAAAGATGCTTTTCCAATCCCCAATCCAAAAATGCGCCAAAATCTGTTACCTCAACGCACTTCAGCATTTCAAATTCATCAAGTTTTATAAGCGGTTTCAGAGTTGTTGCCACCGGCCGCTCTTCATGATCAAGATAAACAAATACCTCAATTTCATCCTCCAGCTCATATTGTTCCGGAATATATTTATTGGGAAGCAAAACCTCGTTCCCGTCATCACCCCGCAGAAATAATCCCGGTTCTGTGTCCCTGTCTATCGTTAAAATATGGTATTCGCCAATTCTAAGCATAACTTCAATTTAAAATGCAAAGATACTTTATATTTTAGAGCTGAAGTAAAAAGAAAATTCAGCTGCTTCTTATCGCATAAAACTGAAATATTCCAGCAATACCTCGTCATTCACTTTACGCGGAGTAAAAATTTCCAGCAATTTTGGCCGTTCCGAAGTTTCAAAAAAGTGCTTCATCGCAGTTTCGGTTTCTTCGGAAGAAGATGCGGACTCATATTCAAAACTGTACATTTCACATAAAGATTTTGCTTTCAGGTCATGGGTGGTTTCAAAATAGGTATCAAAATTTTCAGAATTCTTATTGCCGGGCAATATTCTGAAGATTCCGCCGCCACCGTTATTCAGGACAATAATCCTGAAATTTGAAGGAATATAATTATTCCACAACGCATTACTATCATAGAAAAAACTCAGGTCCCCGGATATAATCAAAGTTGGCTCTCCATTTACACTTGCAGCACCCACAGCGGTGGAAATACTGCCGTCAATACCGCTGGTACCACGATTACAAAAAATACGCAGGCTCTCCTTCCACTTAAACAATTGTGCATACCTGATGGTGGAACTGTTCCCAAGATGCAGAATGTAATTTTCCGGCATTTGCGGAACAATATATTGCATGGCTTTTAGATCTGAATAAGGAATTTCATCCATATACTCCTCATGTCGTGCCTGCCGCTTCTGCTTAATATCTTTCCAGAACGTGGCATAATTGCTTTCCACTTTTTGTGTTAGCGGAAAGAAATTATCAAAAAATGAATTTACCGAAACCTCAAAATGTTTATTAAGACAAAAGAAGGTATTATATGCTTTTTTAGGATCTACATGCCAGTGCTGCTGCGGATTATAATTTCGCAGAAAAGCCTTTATCTTCTTGGAAACAATCATCCCACCGAAAGTGAGCAGAATATCAGGCTGAAGTTCCCTGAAAAGAGCTTCCCGGTTTTCATCCTTTTCAATAGGGCCAATAATGGTGTCTATCCGTGTAAAAAATTCCGGGTGATTAAGGTTAGAAGTCGTTTCAGTAAAAACAATAACCGATGGATCCTTTGCCAGTTTTTCCAAAAACTGCTGTTCTACAACATTAGGCTGCGCCACCCCAACAATAATCATTTTTCGCTTCGCCTTATTCCATAAATCTGCATAAGCTTTTAACTGATTTTCAGAATAAGTCCGCTCTTTAATTTCCGGCAAAATCTGCAGCGGATTCACCTCTACATTTTCCACCGCGTCATAAAGCGGCTCATAAAAAGGCACATTTATATGCACCGGCCCCTTCTCCTCTATCGCGCGGTTTAACGCAAGGTTAATCTCACGCTCATTATGTTTTTGGGATTCAAACTGTTTTTGCTGAAGTTTTTTATCGGTGGCTTCAGTTTCAAGAACAATTTCAGAATAAAGATTTGCTGAATAAAGAATATGGTTCTCAAAAACATTTTTCTGCCTGATGGTTTGCCCATCTCCAATATCTATACGCTCTACCGGGCGATCTGCAGAAATCACCACCAAAGGGATATCGCTGTAAAAAGCTTCGGCAATCGCAGGATAATAATTTAACAACGCCGATCCGGAAGTACAAACCAAAGCAACCGGTTTTTGCAGTTGCTGTGCCATTCCTAAGGCATAGAAAGCCGCGCACCGTTCATCTACAATACTGTAAGCATTAATTTCCGGATGATGCGTAAAACCTATAGTGAGCGGCGCATTTCTTGAACCGGGAGAAATAACTACATGATTTATATTTTTAGAAACACAAAGACTTACTATGGATCGTGCTACAGGAATTTTAGAATATTTCACAGATTTTTTTCTATTTTCTTTTTCAGACCTCACTGGTTTTAAAAATCCGGGAGGTCTTTGCGATTTTTTTATTTTACCAAAACAGATTTCATAGTATGCGCTTTATTTACAGTTTCCTCCCATTCCAGGGAAGGATTGGAATCTTTGGTAATCCCGCCTCCAGTAAAAAGCTCAGCTGTACCTTCTCTAATTTTCATGCAGCGCAAATTAACAAAAAGAGAAGTACTTCTGGAAATGCTGGCGTATGCCTGATTTTCCTGATTTCTGCGGTTGCTGTTGCGTTTAATTTCTCTCTTCAAATTCAACTCTCCAAGGAAACCGGAATAAAAATGCCGGTGGTATCCTTCATTTTCTAAAATAAATCTTTTAGCCGCATCTTTTGGAAGCCCGCAAACAGCAGGGGTAGGATGTAAAGACTTTATCAATTGTTTTAAAGCTGAAGTGCCTGCCTTTAAATTCCCATTAATATCTGTCCTAAGGTGCAGCAGGTTTCCGGCTTTTGCCGTGTAAGCTTCAGAAACCTGAAGCTTGTCTGGTACAATAATTTCAGATTTCTGCAACCCATCCACGATAGAATTGGTCACAATTTGCTGTTCTTCTTTTTCTTTATCTCCCCATTGCACATCCAGAGTATCATGAAAAGCTTGTGTTCCCGCCAGGGCCATAGTTTCAAACCTGTTCCTTTCTACGGAAACCAAAGTTTCGGGAGTTGCACCCATCCAGATTCCGGTTTCAGGATGAAACCAGAGATAAACAAAAGCCGAATTGTATTTTTTGAGGATATTTTTAAAAATTTCAATCACCTTCAGCTGTGTCTGCACATTCTCTGAACGTGAAATCACTACTTTCAGCAATTTTCCCTCTTTAATTTTATCAACCGCTTTCTGCACCAGGTTTTCATGCTCCACCCGGGCCAGTTTTCTTAATTGATTAGGCGGAAAATTCGGCCCTTCTTTTTTTACATTTTTATGGTCTTCTTCAAAAGTATATTCCGTAAAAAGTTCTTCCGCAGCTTCTGAAGGGATTATTAAACCTCTGTTCTCATTATCAAAAGGTGCAAAAACAAACCCACTTTCTTTATAATCTTCTACATAATGTGTAACATTATCCTGCTGCAGCAAAGCTTTGGTTTTCTCCATTTTTTCCCCGTGCATCGGCTTGCGGTAAGCTGCAAAAGGAAAACCTTTATCCAGCTGCTCTTCCAGGACAGTAAAGAAATTATCCTTATTCATGCTGCTTCTTTTTGGGTAGTGCTATGGTAGTAAGTTTTACCAAAGAAATAAGCTGATCTTCCTCATCGGTTATCCTTATATTCCAAAGCTGAGTGGTACGTCCTTTATGAATAAATTCTGCCTTTGCAAAAACGTATCCTTCAGAAATGCTCTTTAAATGATTGGCAGAAATCTCAATCCCGCGAATAAAAAAATCTTCAGTATTTAAAAATACATAACTTGCCAGGCTACCCACACTTTCTGCAAGTGCAACACTGGCCCCTCCATGTAAAACCCCATCCGGCTGATGCACCTTTGCCGTAACAGGCATTTTAGCGATAAGATAATCTTCCCCAACTTCAGTAAATTCAATATCAAGGGTTTCCATCAGCGTATTTTTACATGCATTTTTGGAAAGCTCCAGAATTTCTTCTTTGGTCATAGCAATACAATTGGTTTCTTTGTAAAAATACGAAACCAAGCCAGAAATATGAGTACCGAAAAGCAGCTTTCTTACCAGATCACCAATACATACAGCGTGTTGAATGAATTCACCCCCCGCACTAAAAACGTATGGGTGGTGTGCCACGGCATTGGATATCTAAGCCGATATTTCCTAAGACATTTTCAGCATTTAAATGCTGAAGAAAATTACATTATTGCTCCACAGGCACATTCTAAGTACTACCTCAACAACCAATATAAGCATGTTGGCGCCTCATGGCTCACAAAAGAAAACACCCAGCTTGAAGTTGAAAACGTTCTAAACTATTTAGATGAAGTTTATAAAGTTGAAAAATTAGCTGATGCTCCAAATCTGATTATTTTAGGATATTCCCAGGGAGTTTCTGTTGCAACCCGCTGGGTAGCAAAAAGGAAAATCAAGTGCGATACATTAATTATGCATTCCGGGAAGTTGCCGCAGGAATTAAAAACTGAAGATTTTTCTTTTCTTAAAGACACGCAATTTTCCTTTATCTATGGAAAAAATGATGAATACCTTAAAAGTAGGATTATTGAAGTTGAAGAAAAACGGCTTCACGAACTTTTTCCGCAGGATTTGAAGATTTTAAGCTTTGATGGCAAACATGAAGTAAATCCCGAATTGATTTCAAAATTTGCTTAAATTGAGTTACAACTAGTCATTCTGAACTTGTTTCAGGATCTTCCAGATCAGAAGCTGAAAAAATTTGGCCTGGCGACAGAATTTTTATTAATGAAACATAAACCTTCTTCCAAATCTTCCATTCTTAAATCTATTGGCCCGGGCTTTCTCCTGGCCGGAGCTGCGATTGGGGTTTCTCATCTTGTACAGGCCACCCGTGCCGGTGCAGATTATGGATTTATCCTGATCTGGGTTTTGTTGCTGGCCTGTATCTCTAAATATCCCTTTTTGGAATTCGGGCCGCGATTTGCAGCAGGAACAGGAAAGCATGTTATTACCGGCTATAAAAGAATGGGGAAATTTCCTTACTGGACCTATATCTTTATTACTATAGGAAGTATGTTTATAATACAGGCAGCCGTTACAATAGTAACAGCAGGCCTTGCAGAACGACTTTTTAATTTTGGATGGTCCCCTTTTTTATGGAGTTTCATTATTCTCGGCGCCTGTATTGCACTGCTCCTTATTGGCAAATATCCGGGGCTGGACAGGAGCATGAAGATAATCGTATCATTTTTAACTGTTGCCACCCTTGCTGCGGTGATTATGGCTTTTGGAGCCGGGACTTTAGAGAACTCTCTTCAAACCCCGGCTCCATCCCTGTGGACAGTGTCCAGCATTGGTTTTATGATTGCATTTATGGGCTGGATGCCAATTCCTCTAGATGCTTCTGTTTGGCACAGCATCTGGACGAAAGAAAAGTCGCTGCAAACCAGGCAGAAGCTTTCCGTAAAAGGTGCTTTTGCTGATTTTAATATCGGTTATTTATCTGCATCCTTTATCGGCTTATTATTTTTCCTACTCGGTGCTCTTGTAATGTTTGGAAATGGCTCTTCTTTCTCTAGTAATAGTGTGGAATTTTCCTCTCAACTCGTAGATCTTTACGGAAAAACACTTGGCGACTGGAGTAAACCTTTAATTTCTATCGCCGCCTTTATAACTATGTTAAGTACAGTACTTACTGTTACCGATGCTTATCCCCGGGTAATTTCAGAATTAAAACATCCCGAAAAAGATAAAGCTGAAGAAATCAAAGATAAATGGAAAATTTATAAATATTGTATTTTCACTATTCCGGTGCTCTCCTTAGCCATTCTTTATTTTCTTTCCGGTTCTTTTACTATTCTTGTGGACTTTGCGGCAGGGCTTTCATTTCTCTCTGCTCCTTTCCTCGCCTGGTTCAACTATAAACTTGTAACAGGAAAACAAATGCCTCTAAAACACAGGCCGGGGAAAAACTACAGAAACTTTAGTTTGGTATGCTTTGCTTGCCTGGTAATCTTCAATATTATCTATTTATATTTTACGTTTATAAATTAGCATCAAATTCAGTTAAAACGGGGTTTATATTACTAAAGCAACCTAAATGTAACCATTCCTTAATTTTTATTTCATACAGCTATCACGGGAAAACATCATTTTTGTCATGCTCTTTAAGAGCAATTTCATAAACATTAGTTTTTGTCGACTTTATTTATGGATGGGCCGTCCTAAGGGGCGGCTTTTTATCAAATTCACCTAAGCATAATATCTGATTAACATTAACTTAACATTGCCATTGGTTATTTGCAGCGACAAAAACTAACAGGTAATGAAATTAAAATGGAAGCTGTTACCGGCCTTTTGGCTGGTGGCGTCCACATGCTTTTATGCTCAGGAAATTACTAAAAACCAATTTGGTAACGGACTTATAAATATAGCGGCACGAGACAGTTCATACAGCCTTAAGTTTGCCGCACGTTTTCAATCCCTCTATACATCAGAATGGGATTTTCCTGAGGATTACAGCCTTAAAAATGGAAATTCAAATATGCTCATCAGGAGAGCACGCCTCAAATTTTCAGGATTTGCCTATTCTCCTAAACTCAGATATAAAATTGAACTTGGGCTTTCTAACAATGATATTTCCGGAGCTTCAGAATATACCGGCGATGCCCCCAGATATATTCTGGACGCAGTACTCTTCTGGAATTTTTACCGAAATTTTGAATTATGGGTGGGCCAGACCAAATTGCCGGGCAACAGGGAAAGGATTATTTCTTCTGCCAATATGCAAACCGTAGATCGTTCGCTCGTTAACAGTCGGTTTAATATAGACCGGGAAACCGGAGTACAGTTACATCATTATTTTTACGCTGGTGAAAATGTTCTTTTTCGAGAGGCCGTTTCTGTTTCCCAGGGAGAAGGGAGAAATACTACTACAGGCAATTTTGGAGGATATCATTTTGTGGCACGTGCCGAAATTCTTCCCTTTGGGGATTTTAAAGATTATTCCGGTGCCGATCTTGTGCGCGAGCCTTTTCCAAAATTGGCCTTTGGAGCCAGCTTTAGCTATAATGATGATGCAGTAAAGACAAGATCGGTAGCAGGTTCCTATATCCTTAATGATGAAGGATTTTATAATACCGATATCAATACTTATTTTCTGGATTTGATGTTTAAGTACCGCGGCCTAAATATTCTTGCGGAAGCGGCCAGGCGAACAGCCGATGATCCTATAGCCGTAAATTCTGATGGCACGCCAACCGGAGAAATTGTGCAGGTAGGAGATGGCTTTAATGTTCAGGCTGGCTATGTTTTTAAGAATAACTATGAACTTGTGGGGCGCTATACGGGCATCAACTTGGAAAACCGGTATTTTAACCAGGGAGTTGAAAAACAATACACCTTAGGACTTTCCAAGTATATTGTTGGTCATAAGCTGAAAGTACAAACAGATCTCAGTTTTAATGATTTTCAACATGATGCTGAAGATGGCCTAATGTACAGGCTGCAGGTTGATATCCATTTCTGATACTTTACAACAATTGCTTCCATTATCTTAAAAAAATTTAAAAGCTCAGGTATAACTGTCATCTGAACTAAAGTTTTACTACTTTACGATTTCAGCATTCAGACAGTATGAAATATAAATTTTCACTTCGCGGTTTCACTTATCATTTTAATGATCTAAAAACAGTTCTCGCCAAAGCTACACCACAACGCTCTGGTGATGCTCTGGCAGGCCTTGCCGCAGAAGATCATAAAGAACGGATTGCCGCACAGTATTGCCTGAGCGAACTTCCGCTCAAGGTATTCCTGCAAGATCATATAATCCCCTACGATAAAGATGAAGTAACACGCCTTATTATTGATAATCATAATGCTGAAGCCTTTGCCCCTGTTTCTAAATTTACGGTTGGGGAATTCAGGGATTGGCTGCTATCCTACCAGGCTGATTGCCAAGCTCTCCGGCATTTAGCTCCAGGTCTGACCCCAGAAATGGTGGCTGCAGTTTCCAAATTAATGAGAAACCAGGATCTGATTGCGGTGGCTTCAAAAATTGAAATCGTTACAAAATTCAGGAATACTGTGGGGCTTAAAGACAGGTTTTCAGTCAGGCTTCAACCTAATAATCCATCAGACAATCCCAAAGGCATTGCCGCAAGTATTATTGACGGACTCATGTACGGCTGCGGGGACGCAGTAATTGGCATAAACCCGGCAACAGATAATCCCGAAACGGTTCATAAGCTTTTAAAACAGCTGGACGATTTCAGGCAACAATATGAAATCCCTACTCAAAATTGTATTTTAAGCCACCTTTCCACTACCATGGAAATTATAGATAAGGCGCCGGTAGACCTTATCTTCCAATCCATAGGAGGTACCGAAAAAACAAATTCTTCTTTTGGAATTGATCTAAAACTTTTGGAGGAAGCTTATGAGGCTGGAAAAGAACTGGACCGCGGAACCATAGGCACGCAAATGATGTATTTTGAAACCGGCCAGGGCTCTTCGCTTTCGGCCAATGCACATCATGGGGTAGACCAGCAAACCTGTGAGGTTAGAAGTTATGCCGTAGCCAGGAAATTTAACCCTTTCCTGGTAAACACTGTGGTAGGTTTTATTGGCCCGGAATATTTATATGACGGAAAGCAGATTATTCGTGCAGCTTTAGAAGATCATTTTTGTGGAAAGTTGATGGGGCTTCCAATGGGCTGTGACGTTTGCTATACCAATCATGCCGAAGCAGACCAGGAGGATATGGATAATTTATTAACCTTATTGGGTGTTGCCGGATGTAATTATATTATGGGTATTCCGGGTGCCGATGATATTATGCTGAATTACCAATCAACCTCCTTTCATGACGCCATGTACCTGCGAAATGTGTTAAAGAAAAAACCTGCACCGGAATTTGAAGAATGGTTGCAGAAAATGGGAATTATGGATGAAAAAGGACAACGGAAAAAACTAGATCATAAAATTTTAAGCTTAAAATAATGGCGGAGAAACCTTCTAATAAAGATTATCTTCAAAAAGATAACTGGCAGGAACTAAAATCAATTTCCAAAGCCAGAATTGCATTAGGCAATGTTGGTGGTAGTCTTCCCTTAAAAGAAGTTCTAAGCTTTCAGGAAGATCATGCATTTGCCAAGGATACTATTTTTTCTGAATTTAAAACAGATGAATTAGCCGCACAATTTGAAGAATTTAAGCTACCGGTTTATAAATTCAGCAGTAGAGCGGAAAGCAGAGACGAATATTTAAGAAGACCCGATTTGGGGCGGCAGCTTCAGGAGAAAACGGAGAAAAAAAATGCCTACCAAACAGATATTGCCATAATTATAGCCGACGGGCTTTCGGCAAATGCCGTGAACTCGAAAGCCTTGCCTATGCTGAAAAATTTACTGCCGGAACTTACCGGAAAATTCAGCATTAGCCTTTGCCTTGTTAAAAATGCACGTGTGGCCATAGGTGATGAAATTGGGGAGTTGCTTCAGGCAAAATTCACTGCGGTGCTTATTGGGGAACGGCCGGGGCTTTCTTCGCCCAGTAGCATGGGAATTTACACTACCTATAATCCGCATACCGGGCTAACCGACGAACGCCGGAACTGTATTTCCAATATCCATGAAAACGGTCTTTCTGTGGAAGAAGCCTGTAGCATTCTTATAAAACTTATCGACCAGTCTTTTCAGAAAAAAATAAGCGGCGTTACTCTGCGAGGAGCTTTAAAAAGAAATAGAAAATAAAACTTCCACTGATTAAACACAGGCATTTTCATCTTTTTCATAAACTTCTTCCTCTAAAATAGTAATTTTTCCATCTGTAGAAATTCTTAAATGAAAACGATTGGTCTGTACAGGCGTACAGAACATAACCGTTTTTAATAAAATTAATTCATAGCCATCTTCTACTTTTTTTATACCTCCGTTAGAAATCTCGTTCAACTGGAAATAATATTCGTGCCCATAGGCCCACAAAATGGCATCAGACTTTGAGTCTATTTTGCCCAGAAAATCCAAAAGTTTTTCTTTAGTATCAATAATAGTATTTTCTAAGTCTTTTTGATATTTTATGTAATAGTTACAGGAGGAAGGAAGACAACCAAACTTAAACCCATTTTCGGTATTAAGCGCCGTAAAATTTCGGTACAGTCTTCTACATTTCCTGCGCCGATACATAATTCACCAAATTGATAGAGAGTATGCTCATATTCCCCGGAACCTTGTATAAGTTCCAGATAATCCGCTTGAGATGCAGGTGATAAATTATCGTATGGATATTGTTCGGGAATGGCGTGGAAAGAATCATCAACAGAGATTGAATCATCGTTACTACATCCTATAAGTAACAGCAGCAGAATAATTGAAATGAAAAATTTTTTCATCTTGTATGTTTATTACTTAGATGGCTAAAGAGCGAAAAGGTTGCGTATGAAAACTCATGAATTTTATTTCTTACTACAAAATATCTTCTTCTTCTTTAACATTGGAAACCTCTGCATCTGTTAGCGTCTTTAAATAAGCTACAAGAGCCTTTTCTTCCCCTTCCGTAAGACTTAGCTCATCGAAGGGCAGGGTTTGGTGCGGCAGATCAAAACCCAGGCCTGCTCCCCCACCGGAATTGTAAAAATCTATAACCTCCTCTAAAGTGGTATAAACTCCGTTATGCATGTAAGGCGCGGTTAATGCTGAATTCCTAACCGTGGGAGTCTTGAACATACCTTTATGAATATCTGCCCCGTACATCCAGTAAAATCCGGCATCATCATCCAATTTTAAATTTTCGGCAGTTTCAGGAACACCAATCACTTCTCTTTCTGTTTCTGAAAAGAATGGCGGAACGGTACCATTGGTAAGCGGCATAAAATGACAGGTGGCACATAATGCTTTCCCCATAAAAAGATTAAAACCGTGTTTTTCTTCCGCAGTAAGCGTATTTTCTTCACCTCTTATATTTTTGTCAAATTTAGAGTTAAAGCCTTTTAATGTGGAGATATAAGAAGATATTGCCTTTACCAGCTCCCTGTTTGATCCAGGCTTCCTTCCAAATGTCTGCTTGAACATCTTTTTATAACTGCTGTCCTGGAGAATTCTATCAGAAAAGTTATGAACTTCACTATTAAACTCCCTCTCATTAGTAAAAACCTGGTTTATCTGGCTTAGTAAATCCTGAGAACGCCCATCCCAGAAAAAGTTTTGCTGATAGGCTACATTTATAAGGGTGGGGGTATTTCTTTCCAGAGGTTGCTGATTGTTATCCATTGCGGTGCTAAGCCCGTCCTGATAGGTTTTTGCAGGTATATGGCAGGAAGCGCAAGATACATTTCCCCCTTCGGAAAGATTAGGATCAAAGAATAATTTTTCACCTAATTCAACCTGCTCCCGTGTAGGATTTTTATTGACAGATGGTGTGAAGTAACTTAAATTAAAAGAATCAGGTTCAAAAAAAGTAGGTGCCTCAAAATTAAAAGGATAATCTTTTGAATCTTCCCAATATCCGCTTGCATCTCTTATTTCTTTCCAATTTCTACATATATGGTTCAGATAATTACGAATATAATTATAGCGATCAAAATCTTCATTTTTACCTGAATAATTAGTAGCCAGCTGTATGGCTGAATTCAGGTTTTTTATAAACTCCTCATCGAGCTTAGGTTTTTCTTTCTGCATATCATATTGCAGTGTTTTTTCATATACCGATTTTAGACTTTTCAGCGTAAGTGCAGCATCGTTGATTCCCTGCGCACTAACAGGAGTATCAAAATTAGACATGGAAAAACTAATCACCCGCATTAACTGTTGCTGAACTGCGATAAAAAAACGCTGCGATGTTAATTCCCTTTTCTCAATATTATTCTGAAGTACATCGAGCAGACCAATAGTGTATTCTATTTCCTTCTGAAATTCATCTTTTTCCACTCCACCTTCATAGATGCTCTCTTCTATTTTTTGAAGGCCGATTGGCGCAAGCACTTTACCATTATCTTCTCTAAAAACCGGTAAGGCTGGGCCATTTACACGATGACCAACTTCAGGATTTAAATAGGAAGCATAAGGCTCGGCAACTTTAAAATTATTCCTTACTTCAGCAAATAAGGTTTTATTTCCTTTGTCTTTCGGATCTTTGGATTGTAATTGCCTAAGGCCTTCCTTTGACCTTTTAAGATGTTCCAGGTAATACCTCCTGGTTTCATCCCAGTTAATAACGTATTCTTCAGTAGCCGACTGGTTGCAGGAACAAAAATTTAATACAGAAATTATTGCTAGTAGTTTTAGTAAACGCATAGAGAAAGGAATTAAAATCAAAAAATAGGGAGGCTTCCGCATAAACGGAAGCCTTGGATAGATAGAGTTTAATAATGCTGAGGTTATCTTGGAAGTCCCTGTAAAAGAACGATCTGAGATCCCTGGTCATCTTCGTAATCTGAATTGAAATGTCCATCAATTCCCTGGAAAAAAGGATCCTCCCAGTAATGAGGCTGCACTGCCAGAAGGAAAGTTCCGGGTTCACCAACTTTATCAGACACATCGATTAAAGATCCAAATTCTCCTGAAAAACGGGTACCCGGATTTTTGGCCAGAGTCTGATCTACAATGATTCGCAATAAAACGCTAATATTATTACCTTCTAAATCACTCTGATAGATATAGGAATTATGCCCGCGACTAAAGGAATTGGGATCTTCCTGAATGTAAACAAAGTTTTCAGTTACACAGATATTATCGGGGCTCTGAAGTTCAGCAAGATTTCCATCCATATTATTGGTATCTGTATTACCGCTAATAATTTGAGTAAGTTTTCCCTGTGTTGGATCATTTTCATTTAAAACCAATTTGTAAACTGTTCCCCAATCATTATAAGTTCCGGCACCGGGACCACGACCTGTCACGTTGAAATATACATTTCTGGCAGCAGCATCAGAACCTTTTCCGTAGTCAACATCTTCCACTCTCATAAATTGAGAAGCGTTTACATTGATACATGCATTCTCCATTTCAGCGTTAGTGAGGGATGCACCATTTGGAATTTCTACAAATTCTACTTCATATTCGGTTTGGAAATCAAGATCACCTTCATTATAAGTCATATCATCAGCTACCTCCATTTTTCCACCGGCACCATCAGCAATTTCTTTAAAACGAAGCACTAATATTTTACCGCCTTCAAGATCTGCATCACCATTTTCAGAAAGGTACATGCTTACCTGGCCTTCAGATCCACTGGAATCATCATCACCGCCAATAATTACTGTTTTACCACTGAATGCTCCCTGCGGAAGCGGCACCGCATTTTCCCATGAAAATTCCCCCAGGGCGTCAAGACCAAAATCTGCAGTAGGAGTTGGAGTAGCTACATAAGGATCTATACCTTTAACATCATAATTAATACTTTCAGAAGCTGAAAGAAACATGTCTTTAGAGCCTCCATGTATGGATGCTTCCCACATTGTACCGGAACACTGCCTGGCATAATCTGCCACCCCGGAATTTAAAAGATAGTCCCCTTTATAAGGAATAAGGTTTTTATCTAAATAAACCCTGGATACTGCATAATGATCTTCGTTATTTACTACATAGATATATCCGTCGCTATCCGGATCCTTTAGCAATCCAGCCCCATCAGCAGATCCTGCAAGATTATATCCGTCAATATCATCTGTAGTGCTCAAAAGGGAGTAAGCTTTAACCTGTCCAAAAGAAGGATTTATAAGCACTAGCGGTTCCAGGGCAGATTTGTTTGCGAACATGGTTGGTTCCGGAGTAAAGTCTTCCCCGTCTTCTCCATCTTCCCCGGCCACGCCGTCATTACCATCAACTCCGTCTACGCCATCGCGGCCATCAACTCCGTCTTCCACTTCACAGGAAGTAAAAAAGTTTAATACTACTGAAATAAGAAAAATTCTTAAAGTAAAATTTCGCAAGGTTTTCATCTGATATAATTTATTGATTTTTAGTTTCAACAAATCTACCTGCGAAAATGTCTAATGTTGTTAAGTAAAATTAGTGCTTAGTTTAACTAATTTTCAATTTGAAGTTACTCAAGTTAACTTAAGGTTAGTGTTTAGATTCAATTTACTATTCCGGATGTCTGTTTATATCCCCGGAGTTAATAGTATGGTAAATAGATTTTAGAAAAAAAGGTTTAAAATTATCTCCATTCTGTTTCTGTACATCTATATAAAATCCATCGCCCATACTTCTCCATCTAAATATTAAACACTTCTTCATGTGATAGCCTTTTTTATCTTAAAGGGCCTCAATGTTTGCGCCTGAAGAATTAAAGTCACTTTTTTATATACAGGAATTTTCGTCTTTGGACTGCACTTCTTCTGCAAGAACAGTAATCTCCCCGTCTGTAGAAATTTTTAAATGAAAACGATTTGTTTGCACAGGTGAACAGTAAGAAACAGTTTTTAGTAAAATCAGTTCATAACCCCCCGTCACCTTCTTTATGGCTCCGTCTTCTATATTGTTAATTGGAAAATAATAGTCGTGAGCAAATGCCCAAAGAATAGCATCAGATTTGGCATCAATAGCTCCCAGAAAATTTAAAAGTTCTTCTTTGCTATCTACCACAAAACTTTCTGCATCTTTATTATAGCGGATATAGTAGTTACATTCCGTTGGCAAGCAACCGTAGGTAAATCCATTTTCTGAAGTTAAATCTGAAAAAGACGAAATACATTCTTCAGTATTTTCAGCGCCCGCACATAATTCCCCATAAGAAAAAACCTTTTCTTCATATTCTTCCGGACCTTGCATCAGCTCAAAATAGTCTATCTCCTCCTTAAGCGACAATTCATCATAAGGATATTGTGTAGAAATTGGTTCATAGGAACCATCTGCATTTACGTCATCATCTTCACATCCGGCAAACAACAAAGATGAAATAATAACAAACAGGAATTTTTTCATAATGATGTTTCTACTAAAGATATGCATAAAATCAATACATGATAAAACAAAAAAGCGCAATCAATCCCGATGATTATCGGATGATTGCGCTTTTTGCTTTTTTAAATTCCTCTCCTTTTAGGGGAGGATTTAGAAAGGATCTTATTTCACTTCTTCGAAGTCAACGTCTTCAACGTCGTCTCCACCTTTACCTTTAGACTCACCGCCTCCGGCTTGTCCACCCTGGGCGCCGGTTGCGCCTTGTTGAGGTCCTCCGGCTTCTCCGCCCTGAGCTTCGGCTTGTGCTTTGTACATTTCTTCAGAAGCTGTTTTCCACGCTTCATTCAATTTATCCAAAGCAGGAGAGATTTGTTCAAGCTCTTTAGTTTCATACGCTGTCTTAAGCTCTGCAAGTGCATCTTCAACAGGCTTTTTCTTATCTTCAGAAATCTTATCACCAAATTCTTTCAGTTGCTTTTCAGTCTGGAAGATCATAGCATCGGCTTCATTCAGCTTATCAACTTTCTCTTTCGCTTTCTTATCGGTTTCAGCATTAGCTTCGGCCTCTTTCTTCATTTTCTCGATTTCCTCTTCAGTCAATCCTGAAGAAGCCTCGATACGAATATCCTGAGATTTACCAGTAGCCTTATCTGTTGCGCTTACTTTAATGATTCCGTTGGCATCAATATCAAAGGTCACTTCAATTTGAGGAGTTCCCCTTGGCGCTGGTGGGATTCCGTCTAAGTGGAACCTGCCAATTGTTTTATTGTCTGCCGCCATTGGACGTTCCCCTTGCAACACATGAATTTCTACAGAAGGCTGATTATCGGCCGCGGTAGAGAATGTTTGTGACTTTTTAGATGGGATAGTAGTATTCGCTTCAATTAATTTAGTGTTTACTCCTCCCATGGTTTCAATACCTAAAGAAAGCGGAGTAACATCAAGAAGCAATACATCTTTCACATCTCCTGTAAGTACACCACCCTGGATAGCAGCACCAATCGCCACAACCTCATCTGGGTTTACTCCTTTAGAAGGCTTTTTACCAAAGAATGCCTCTACTTCTTCCTGAATTTTAGGAATACGGGTAGAACCACCAACAAGAATCACCTCATCAATATCGCTCTTGGAAAGTCCTGCATCATTAAGTGCTTTCTTCACCGGCTCCATGGAACGGGTTACCAATTCTGAAGCTAATTGTTCGAACTTAGAACGGCTGATTGTTTCCACAAGGTGTTTTGGGCCACTTGAAGTTGCGGTAACGTAAGGCAAATTAATTTCAGTCTGAGAAGAAGACGACAACTCAATTTTTGCCTTTTCAGCAGCTTCTTTTAAACGCTGTAGCGCCATTGGATCTTTTCTCAAATCTATATCTTCTGCTTTCTGAAAAGAATCGGCAAGATAATCTATTAGAACCTCATCAAAATCATCACCACCAAGGTGGGTATCACCATTTGTAGAAAGTACTTCAAAAACGCCATCTCCTAATTCAAGAATAGAGATATCAAATGTACCACCACCAAGGTCATAAACTGCAATTTTCTGGTCCTGGGATTTTTTATCCAGCCCATAAGCCAATGCTGCCGCAGTTGGTTCGTTAATAATTCGGCTTACTTTAAGGCCTGCGATCTCACCGGCTTCTTTTGTAGCCTGTCGCTGAGAATCATTAAAATATGCCGGCACGGTAATTACCGCTTCGGTTACATCCTGTCCCAGATAATCTTCTGCGGTTTTCTTCATTTTTTGAAGCACCATTGCAGAAAGCTCCTGTGGAGTATATTTTCTTCCGTCTACATCTACACGCGGAGTATCATTATCTCCCTTTACTACTTTGTAAGGAACACGATCTGCCTCTTTAGAAGATTCAGAATATTTGTTCCCCATAAAACGTTTAATAGACGATATAGTTTTTTGGGGGTTGGTTACCGCCTGACGCTTTGCAGGGTCTCCAACTTTTATTTCGCCTCCTTCAACAAATGCTATTACAGAAGGCGTAGTTCTTTTTCCTTCGGCATTAGGTATAACCGTAGGTTCGTTACCTTCCATTACGGCAACGCAAGAGTTGGTAGTACCTAAGTCAATTCCAATTATCTTACTCATAACTTTATACGTTGATTTTATATGTTATTGTTTCAATTTCTCGATCAGTTAAAGTCAATCTTTATGCCAGCGAAAAAGTTATGACAGGTTGTCACATTCATTCTTAATATGGCATTCCTTTCCATTCCATTAAGGGGCCGGGCTATCTGCTGTATCCGCGAAGAAAATTTCGCGGGATGCCGCTCCTATCCTAATGCAGGTTTCTTTGAGGTTTGGAGTATAGAGTTGAAGAGTTCATAGCAATATTCCCTAACTTCCAGTAGAACCAAAGCTCCCAGCCTTTTTTAAGGGTGGGGGTTAAATTCATCAAAAACAGAATGAATTTTGAACCTTTACAAAAGACTATAAACCATGAACAACGAATAGTTGATACAAGGTCCAAAACTTAAATCTTAATACACATATAGATTTAGACCATCGCTTTTTATTTCACCGTCTGTAACCTAATCTCTACCTTTGCATGTTAAAACCACACACATGGAATGTATTAGCGTATTTGATATGCTGAAAGTTGGCGTAGGGCCTTCCAGCTCCCATACTCTGGGTCCCTGGCGAGCTGCGCAGCGCTGGATTAAAGAGCTTAAAGAAAAACAACAATTTCGGGAAGTGGAACATATTCATATTGATCTGTATGGTTCACTTTCTTTAACAGGGAAAGGCCATGCTACAGATATTGCCACTATTCTGGGCCTGTGCGGGCATGATCCCGTAACTATGGATATAGGTATTATTGAACAGGAAATTGAGAGTATCAGGAACAGGAATATCCTTCCGCTTAACGGTGAAAAAGAAATTGATTTCAACATCCGGGAAGATGTGCAATTCAACCGAAAGTTTCTGGAATTTCATCCTAACGGCATGACCTTCAGGGCCACGCTTAAAAATGATAAAAAAATCTCCTCTTCCTTCTATTCCATAGGCGGCGGATTTGTGGTAAAAAAAGAGCGCAAAAATGCCAAAAAGAAGAAAGCTGAATTTGATGAATTTCCTTTCCCAATAGAAAAAGGAAAGGAACTTCTGGCCTATTGCCATTCTGAAAATAAAAGCATTTCTGAAATCGTACTGGAGAACGAAAAATCCATGCGCAGTGAAGATGAAATAAATACTGGTTTAAGGCAGGTTTGGGATGTGATGCTAGAATCCATGTATATTGGATGCCACACCGAAGGTACACTCCCCGGTGGCCTCAATGTAAAACGCCGTGCCTTTGAGATGCACCAGCGGCTTATGGGAGACAGCAAATATAATAATCAGGAAGATTGGATTACCGCCATTAGAAACACCGAAGTGAAATTCCGCCAAATCCTGAAATGGGTTAGCTGCTTTGCATTAAGTGTAAATGAAGTTAATGCTTCCCTAGGCCGGGTGGTAACTGCGCCAACAAATGGCAGCGCAGGAACCGTACCTGCCGTGATGATGTATTATATAGTTATTGAAAATCATAATGCCACTTTTGAAGATCTAAAGCGCTTTATGCTGGTGGCGGGAGAAATTGGAAGTCTGTTTAAAAAAGGAGCAACAATTTCTGCAGCTATGGGTGGTTGCCAGGCCGAAATTGGCGTTTCTTCAGCCATGGCCGCGGGAGGACTTTGCGAACTTCTTGGCGGAACGCCGGAACAGGTTCTAATGGCCAGTGAAATTGCCATGGAGCACCACCTTGGATTAACCTGTGATCCAATTGCCGGACTTGTGCAGGTGCCATGTATAGAACGAAATGCCATGGGAGCAATAAAGGCTATTAACGCTGCCGAAATTGCCCTTGAAAGTGATGCGACTAAAGCAAAAGTTTCCTTAGATAAAGTGATTGAAACCATGTGGGACACCGCCAAAGATATGAACTCCAAATACAAGGAGACTTCGGAAGGCGGCCTGGCAGTCAAGGTTAATCTAAGCGATTGTTAAACCTGAAGTTAAATTAAATTACCGGCCCTGGAAACTTCAGCAAATAAAGTAAAGAACCTAATTCGCAACTATGTTTTCATGGTGGCCTGTTATTTCGGGTTTTTCTCAATAATGGGAATCCTGGACAGTATTTTTCCGGGAATAGATTTAGACGAATATCAGCAAACAGAACTTTTCCAGATGCTGGAGGAAAGTCCGCTCAGGTTCGCCATCATGGCATTAATTGTTGCGCCGGTAATGGAAGAAGGAATTTTCAGAAGCCTTATAAAACCGTCTGCCACAGATATTTTTTTCTTTATTTGTACCTGGCTTACCATCTTTGGAGCTTTCTTGATTCCCGAAGGTGTCCACTGGATGGTTAGCTTTGCAGTTTTACTGGTTTCAGCAGTACTTATATTTTTATTTCTGAAGGAATTCACTCCTCAAAATTTAATTTCAGGTTTACAGAAAATCCTTACCCGATATTATAAACCATTATGGCTGCTCTTCGCATTTCTCTTCGGCCTGGTTCATATTTATAATTACGTGGAAGTTTTTCAAATTAATATTGCCCTGTTCCTACTGATTTTCCCCAGGATAATCGCGGGATATTTCTTCGGAAAAATAAAGATCGAAAACAACGGCCTTATCTGGCCAATTTTGATGCATACAATGAATAACAGTATTATTATATTTTTCCTTATTCCAAAACTTCAGTAAAATTCAGGAAGCTAGTCACGTCCCAGATTATGAATTAGAAAATAATTTTAGATTTTCGCTTTCAGCTCGTATAGTAGTGATTTAACAAAGGATTAAGCAGCTAAACCTCTCTTTTTTGTAACTTCAGAAACCAAAAAAATAAAAGTTATGAAAGCTGTACAAGTAAAAGAAAAAGGTGGCGATTTTGTTGTTGTAGATGTCGAAAAACCTTCTCCAAAAGAAAATGAAATTTTAATAAAGGTGGAAGCCTGCGGAATATGCCATAGCGATGCTATTGTAAAAGAAGGTGTATTTCCCATTGATTATCCCCGGGTACCAGGTCATGAAGTTGTAGGAATTGTAGAGGAAGTTGGAGAACGGGTAACCAAATGGGAAAAAGGCCAGCGTGTGGGCGTAGGCTGGCATGGCGGCCATTGCTTTACCTGCAAACCCTGCCGCCGAGGAGATTTCATAAATTGTGAAAATGCTAAAATAAGCGGTATTTCTTATGATGGAGGTTACGCCGAATATATGACGGCCCCACATGAAGCCGTGGCAAGCGTCCCTGATGAATTATCCTCAGCAGATGCCGCACCGTTACTCTGTGCGGGAATCACCGTTTTTAATGCTATAAGAAATGCCGGCGTTACCGCTGGAGATACGGTAGCTGTTCAGGGAATTGGCGGATTAGGACACCTTGCCGTTCAATATGCTGCAAAAATGGGCATGCGCACGGTAGCAATTTCTACCAGCGATGATAAAAAAGAGCTTTCGAAAGAATTGGGTGCGCATCACTTTATAAATGCGGGAGAAAAAGATGCCGCAGAAGAACTGCAGAAGCTGGGTGGCGCCGATCTAATTCTGGCCACCGCGCCTAGCAGTAAGGCAATAAGTTCTGTTATAGACGGTATTGGGGTAAATGGAAAAATTGTTATGGTGGCCGCAACAGGAGAGCCTGTTGAAGTTTCTCCAATGCAACTGCTTATGGGAAGAAAAACCGCAGCCGGCTGGGCAAGCGGTACTGCAATGGATTCTGAAGACACGCTTAATTTTAGTGCTTTGAGCGGAACCACTCCTATGATAGAAGAATTCCCGCTTGATAAAGTAAATGAAGCTTACGGCAAAATGATAAATAATAAAGCAAGGTTCAGAGTGGTATTAAGGCCATAAATATTGAATACTTTTTTGAAAAAGGCCTGAAAAGATGTTGCGTTGGCGAAGTCTAAATTTGCTTCGATTAACTCCTCGCAAAGATGACTTCAGGCCTTTTTTTATTATTGATTATCGAAATCGGGAGCTTTATCCAGAACTTGTTTTGTTTCTCCTCCAGATCGTTCCCGGGCTTCAAATTCTTCACAACCTTCAGATCTGCGGGTATCTATCAGATAAAGGATTTTCCACTCCTCTCCCACTTTCACCAGCTGGAAAGAATTCACCCCGCAATGTTTTAATTCCTCATTTATATACATTGAATACGGAGTAAGGACACTGGCCAGTTCACCTGAAGCATGTACAGCAAATGAATGTAAACGCTCTTCAAATTTTGCAGATTCAGGGATAGAGGTCATTGATTTTAGAAACTCGGAATAAGATGCTGTGGTTACCGTATTATTTCCTGCAGTATCTACAGCTACAGAACGCATCACAACATCGCGATGGGCAAATTCTCTCATTGCAGCAGTGTCTTTTTTGTGAAACGCCACAAAGAAATCTTCAACTAATTTAACAGCGGCATCCCTGGCTGCTGCCTTTTCATTTTCTTCAATTTCAAATTCAGCAGAAGTATTTTTATCCCCGGGTTCCTGGGCAAGACAAATTCCGAAGAAGAACAACGCGAGAATAGTGAGATTAGGTTTCATAGTATGAAAATATTAGATTAATTTAAAAATTTAATAGCTGGTTTATATTGTATTCTTACAATTCTATTTATGAACAATGTATTTCTAATGATCAGGTACAGGTTGTACAAATATAAACCAGCGAGAATTATGAAAAACATTGACATTGAAATGATCCCAATATGCAAAATTGCATTTAACATAAAAAGAAGGTAAAAGCTGAATAATGAAATTGTCCATGTTATTTGAAAATTAAGAATTGATTTACCAACGGAATCTACATATTTGGTTTTATCCTTTTTTAAAATCCATATTGCCAACGGAATTACTATACCTAAAATTGGAAAAGCCAGAAAACCTAACTGAGATAAATTCAGCATCTTTACTACATTTTTATCTTCCTGAATCTGCCAGTCGATTAAATCATCAGGAGTTACCTGTAATGCTATAGAAAGTTTCCTTAAACTATCTCCTCTTGGAACAGATTCTCCATTTTCAATCCGTTGAATTGTCCTCAAACTTAATCCTGCTTTAACAGCCAGCTCCTCTTGAGACAAATTTTGTCTTACTTTTAAGTCTTTTACTCTTTTGTGTAATTTTGATCTTTCCACTTTATTTAGCTATAAATTATTGAGTAAAAATACGGAGTCTCTTTATTCGTGATAACGCCAAGTTTACGACGTTTCTATGACAATTTTGTCATAATCGGTAAAACTCTTGTTATTTCCAGTCGAAAAAACTGAAAGAATCGGATTCAAATCATGATCAGGTACTTTCATGATTTCATTTTGAACGTGGTTAACTAATTTACTACTTTTACTCCAACAAAAAAGAATCTAATGTCTGTTGCTAAGAAAGAGTATAAAAGAATTACGGTAAAATCTCTTGTAGATATGAAGAAACATGGTGAAAAAATTGCCATGCTTACCGCTTACGATTTTACCATGGCCAAAATTGTGGATGGTGCAGGGGTAGATGTCATCCTGGTTGGCGATTCTGCCAGTAACGTAATGGCCGGGCATGAAACTACCCTGCCTATTACGCTGGACCATATGATTTATCATGCTTCCAGTGTTATTCGCGCTATAAACAGGTCTCTCGTAGTAGTGGATTTACCATTTGGAAGTTACCAAAGCGACCCGAAAGAAGCCTTGCGTTCTGCAATTAGGATAATGAAAGAAAGTGGCGCACATGCCGTTAAACTGGAAGGTGGAAAAGAAGTTAAAGATTCCATTAAAAGGATTCTACATGCCGGGATTCCCGTTATGGGACATCTGGGATTAACCCCGCAATCTATTTATAAATTCGGAACTTATACCGTTCGCGCAAAGGAAGAACAGGAGGCCGAAAAGTTAAAATCTGATGCTTTACTCCTGGAAAAAATGGGGTGTTTTGCGGTGGTTTTGGAAAAAGTTCCTGCTAAACTGGCAAAAGAAGTAGCAGAAAGCCTTACCATTCCGGTTATAGGGATTGGTGCGGGAAACGGAGTGGACGGACAGGTTCTTGTAGTACATGATATGCTTGGAATGACGCACGAATTTAATCCGCGGTTTTTAAGAAGGTATGCAGATCTACATTCACAAATGACGGATGCTTTTGAGAGTTATACCAGGGATGTAAAAAACCGTGATTTCCCATCAGACGAGGAACAATACTAAATGAAGTTAGAAGTTAGAAGTTAGAAGTTAGAAATTAGAAGTTAGAAGTTAGAAGTTAGAAGTTAGAAGTTAGAAGTTAGAAGTTAGAAGTTAGA
>NZ_JAVRHK010000089.1:0-355 GCF_031846585.1 Autumnicola musiva | reverse complement strand
ACAAGGCCTATGATGCCATATGCGAAGAGCCTTCCGAAGTGATAAAGAAAAATCTGAAAACTTTTTTTCAAATTATTTTCCCGATCTACAGGCAGTAAAAATGCGATGGGCCCGCACATTCCCACGCAGTGGAAACTACCTACAAGTCCAAATATGAAGGCTGAAAAGAGCATTTTTTTAATAAACAATTTCTTTTTTGTACAAATAATCTTCGCCTCGATATTTCCAGTTCACATTGATATTCCAGCGGCCAACAATCATTTTTTCATTTGGAATTATAATCTCATGTGCGGTTAAATCATTCAGTGGAATTTGGAAATCAAGCATTTTGTTAGAGGGCCTGTAGAGATTAATG
>NZ_JAVRHK010000088.1:0-356 GCF_031846585.1 Autumnicola musiva | reverse complement strand
GCAAGGCCTATGATACCATATGCGAGGAGCCTTCCAAAGTGATAAAGAAAAATCTGAAAAGTTTTTTTCAAATTATTTTCCCGATCTACAGGCAGTAAAAATGCGATGGGCCCGCACATTCCCACGCAGTGGAAACTACCTAAAAGTCCAAATATGAAGGCTGAAAAGAGCATTTTTTTTAATAAACAATTTCTTTTTTGTACAAATAATCTTCGCCTCGATATTTCCAGTTCACATTGATATTCCAGCGACCATCAATCATTTTTTCATTTGGAATTATAATCTCATGTGCGGTTAAATCATTCAGTGGAATTTGGAAATCAAGCATTTTGTTAGAGGGCCTGTAGAGATTAATT
>NZ_JAVRHK010000087.1:0-400 GCF_031846585.1 Autumnicola musiva | reverse complement strand
ACCTCTCCAAAAGTAACGGTCTTTCCTTTAATGTCTTTTTGATGCTGCATTAGAAGCTGAAGTATTCTTTTGCGTTACGATAACTAATATCTGCTATGGTTTTTCCAACCAGCTCCATATCATTTGGCAATTCACCGCTCTCTATTTCTTTTCCGAAAAGATTACATAGCACTCTTCTGAAATATTCATGTCTTGGAAAAGACAAAAAGCTCCTGGAATCGGTAAGCATTCCAATAAAACAACTAATAAGCCCCATATTGGACAAGGCATTCATTTGCCTTTCCATTCCGTCTTTCTGGTCTAAAAACCACCAGCCGGAACCAAGTTGTACTTTCCCCTTTACACTCCCATCATTAAAATTCCCGATCATGGTCGCGAAAATCTCATTATCGGAAGGGTT
>NZ_JAVRHK010000086.1:0-461 GCF_031846585.1 Autumnicola musiva | reverse complement strand
ATGGACATTACTCAATAATAAAGTTTGTGCCTCCCCTATCGTCTGGTTTTCTATGGTGCTCTAGATATTCATTTACCATCTCATCCGTAATATTTCCAGTACTCCAACATCCATATCCGATAGCCCAAAAATGCCGACCCCAATACCGCTTTTTTAATTCAGGAAATTCCTGTTGAAGCTTCCTTGAACTTCTACCCTTAAACTTCTTGACCAAATCGCTAATGTTTTGCGAGGGACGATAATCTATGTGCATATGAACGTGATCTTTGGAGATGACACCTTTTAATATTTCCACATCCTCTGCTTCACAAATTTGTATTAGCAGCTTACGGCAACGTAGCTTAATATCACCCGTTAAAACAGGATATCTGTATTTTGTGCTCCAAACTAGATGCGCGGTAAGTTGCGAAACGCTATGTCCATTTGATCTTTGTTCTGACATTAAACAAAGGTAAGTTTTT
>NZ_JAVRHK010000085.1:0-482 GCF_031846585.1 Autumnicola musiva | reverse complement strand
CAGCCATTGGCATCAAAATAGTCAATTCTTTTACGAAGGGCATTTTGCAGGTCTTCATAAGAATCGATCTCCATTTCAGCTACTTCGCCTAATTTATTCAGGTAGTCATTAAAGCCTTCCGCATCAATCAGCACCGCTTTATCAGGCCTGAAAGCAGTACTCACTTTAATACCAATATCTTCTTTGGCGAGTTGCTGGTGATACTGCAAGGTATCGGTTGGGTCTTCCGTGGTGCAAACCGTTTCCACGTTCATCTTTTTCAGTAGTCCGCGACAGGAATTCTCCGGTTGTTGCAATTGCCGGTTGACTTCTTCATAAATCCGCTCCCCGGATTCTTCATTTAGCAATTCATCTATTCCGAAGTAGCGCTTTAATTCCAGATGCGTCCAGTGATATAAAGGATTACGCAGCGTATGCGGCACCGTTTTGGCCCAGGCCATAAACTTTTCCTTATCGGAAGCATCGCCGGTGATGTATTTTTC
>NZ_JAVRHK010000084.1:0-533 GCF_031846585.1 Autumnicola musiva | reverse complement strand
ACCGCCACGCTCCCAGTGCAGCAGCTTTATGTGAGTGCGATTTCGGTTAAGAAAAACGAACACATCACCGCAGGTAGGCTCCCGATGGAGTTCATTTCTGACCAGTCCGCTCAGGCCCGAAAAACTCTTTCGCATATCACAAGACTTCAGGTAGAGGTGGTAGCTATTGGAAGAGCCAAGGCTAAACATGGCGCAGCTGGACCAGTGTCGCGATTAAAGCTGGATCTCCGCCATTCATCCTGAGCTGGACGCCATTGGGAAAAAGAAGTTCTACCTCCATCGCACCAGAGGTGCTGCCTGATATTTCAACAAATCCAGATCCTTTCTCCAAGGATCGCTTTTTCCGGATCCAGTATCCCATAGTGCTTGCACTGATATTATTCTCTCGGGCAAAGCTCTTTGCTGATAATCCACTTACGCGGTATTGTTCTATCAGCTGAAACATTTCTTCCTGTCTATTCATCTCTAATATTTTTGTACAAAGCTAGAGATACACAGGCTGCAGGTCAACATGTGGTTGGTGGGACGGATAC
>NZ_JAVRHK010000083.1:0-533 GCF_031846585.1 Autumnicola musiva | reverse complement strand
GCCGCCACGCTCCCAGTGCAGCAGCTTTATGTGAGTGCGATTTCGGTTAAGAAAAACGAACACATCACCGCAGGTAGGCTCCCGATGGAGCTTATTTCTGACCAGTCCGCTCAGGCCCGAAAAACTCTTTCGCATATCACAAGGCTTCCGGTAGAGGTGGTATCTATTGGAAGAGCCAAGGCTAAACATGGCGCAGCTGGACCAGTGTCGCGATTAAAGCTGGATCTCCGCCATTCATCCTGAGCTGGACGCCATTGGGAAAAATAAGTTCCACCTCCATCGCACCAGAGGTGCTGCCTGATATTTCAACAAATCCAGATCCTTTCTCCAGGGATCGCTTTTTTCGGATCCAGTATCCCATAGTGCTTGCACTGATATTATTCTCTCGGGCAAAGCTCTTTGCTGATAATCCACTTACGCGGTATTGTTCTACCAGCTGAAACATTTCTTCCTGTCTATTCATCTCTAATATTTTTGTACAAAACTAGAGATACACAGGCTGCAGGTCAACATGTGGTTGGTGGGACGGATAC
>NZ_JAVRHK010000082.1:0-571 GCF_031846585.1 Autumnicola musiva | reverse complement strand
TGCCTGATTTTTATTCCTGGCCGTATACAAGGGAACTTCATTTACGGTGGCATACTCACAGATCGCCCTGGCGTCAGATTTGTCTGTTTTGACTTTAGCCAACTTCATTTGAATGAACCTCTTTACCGACAAAGGATTGACCACAGAGACTTTCACTCCCTGTTCATAAAGAAACTGAGCCAGCCTGTAATGGTAGTACCCCGTAGCTTCCATCACAACCAATGCTTCTGAAGAAAGGCTTTTTAAAAGAGCTTTAAATCCTTTAGGATCATTCGCAAACTGAAGGTGATTCTCATTCGAATCTACCACATCAAATACATCTTTGCTGATGTCTACTCCATAAATTTGTTTATTTTTAGTCATATACAATGGATTAGGAAAGGACGCCTACTTTGGTTTCATCGACTTAAAAACGAGATCTAAAGTCTCACAGAACTGAACGAAATAAAAGTAGAAAAGAGAGGGGATTATCAATGTTGACGGAATCTAAAGTTCCCACGGTTAATATAACCTTACTCCTCTCTTTTGTTCTTTCTGATTAATTGCTAAAAGTTAGGAAATCAAACTTAAG
>NZ_JAVRHK010000081.1:0-596 GCF_031846585.1 Autumnicola musiva | reverse complement strand
CTGAAGGCAGTGTAAATAGTGTTCCATTGTTATTCTTTTAAACTTCCTAGCATTTTTACCCGGTTCTTCTCCTAAATAAATTCTGTTTAGTGTTTCCCAACCCTTATTATTCTTTAAATACCCTAAACTATCACTCATCATATTTTTTGCAGACTTACTTGATATAACGGCAGGTACAATTCTCGTTTCAAACTCTTCTGGATTAGGTTTTGTTTCGTGCTTTTTATGACCTCCATATTGATATCTAAAACCAAAAAAATTATTTATCGTAGCATCATAAAATACAAAACCAGGGCTAGGAACTCCACCATCACTAAATAGATAATCCTTTTTAATTGCAACGTAGTCTGAGAAACTTTGAGCTCCTATTTTTTTATAGTCGTAAATTAAACTGTTATCTATATAATCAATCATATCCCCATGTTGAATGTCGGCCATTTTAAAATCATCAAAAATTGGATTTCTATGGAGTATTACATGACAGTCTAATGATTTTAGCTCATCTTTGATATCCAATATATCGGGATCATGAAAATCTAATTCAGCATTTTCCAAATCCACAATAATGTAGTCATTGGGCTTAATTACTTCTTTAA
>NZ_JAVRHK010000080.1:0-611 GCF_031846585.1 Autumnicola musiva | reverse complement strand
GACGCTAAAACTTACCCGAAAGATCCAGTTATTGATCGACCTGCCCACTAAAGAAGAGCGTAAAGAGGACATGGATAAGCTTTACCTGTGGAGGAATCGGTGCTACAGGGCCGCCAACCTTATTGTCTCCCATCTTTATGTACAGGAGATGATCGAAGAGTTCTTCTACTTATCGGAAGGCATCAAATACAAACTGATTGACGAAAAGAAAGATGAGCATGGTATCCTAAACCGCTCCCGGATCAATTCCACCTACCGGCTGGTTTCCGATCGCTTTAAAGGAGAAATGCCCACCAACATCTTAACCAACCTGAATAGCATCATAATTAGTGCTTTCAAAAAGAACAGGGAGAAATACTGGAGTGGTGAACACTCCATAAATAACTTCAGGAGGAATATGGCTTTTCCCTTTAATATGGAGGGAGTCTGCGGCTTAACTTACGATGAAGAAAAGAGGGCCTTTTGCTTTCGGTTCTTTTCAATTCCTGTAAAAACGTATTTAGGAAAGAATTTTATCGATAAGTGGAAACTGATGCACCAGGTGGTAAGCGGAGAGACTAAAATGCATACTTCCCATATCCAATTAAAAGATGGTAAGATCTTTATGTTGA
>NZ_JAVRHK010000008.1:0-196070 GCF_031846585.1 Autumnicola musiva | reverse complement strand
TTAGAAGCTAAAGCGAAATGCACTAAAGTGCATAGTTTGAACTAACCCTGAGACCTCAAACAGAATAAATGTGTAATTTATAAATCCTCCAAAAATAAATCTATATAGCATGAATCCCAGAAATAATATGGTTATCCCGAATATAAATGTTTGAATTAAAATATCCTTTCTAGCTTTAAATTTCATGCTTACGCTTATTGTCAACCTATCTCAATCATTTATAAACACCCACAACTTAACATTAACAAATGTAGATGCATGTCTAATGTTGACCGGTTTCCATTCTTCACTGTTCACTGCACATTTTTTCATTTCTACCTTCTAACTTCTCTTCACTTTCCACTTATTTCATCATTCCCGCCAATACTCCTTTGCAAACCAAATTATCTTCGGTGTCAAACATTTCAACGTCACATTTTAATTTATTAAATCTGAAGTATATTTTCTCTGATCTTACCCTCACCTGCTCTCCCGGGAAAACGGGTTTCAAAAATTCAACTTCTGAAGAGCTCATTGCTATTTGAACTTTTTCTTCAGTAGACTTGCCCTGATCCAATAAAAAAATACCCATACAAACAAGACCTATCTGAGCCATACATTCAATCAAAATTACACCAGGAGTAACCGGATTATCTTTAAAATGGCCTTTATAAAAAAATGAATCAGGTGGAAAAATATAAGTTCCTGAAGCAGATTTTTCATCTATGGAGGTAATTTCATCTACAAACAGAAATGGTTCAGAATATGGTAATTTGGAAAGTATAGTTTTTATGTCCACAGCAATTTATTAGAACATTTTACATCAGGTGTTCACCTCCATTTACCGGAATTATAGTGCCGGTAATCCAACCTGCTTCATCTTTACTTAGCAGGTAAACAGCATTAGCCACGTCTTTTGGAACAGTAAGTCTCTTAAAAGGATTATGCTTAAGAGCATGTGTATGAAGTGTTTCATTATCGGGTATCATTTGAAATGAGCGGGTAACAGTAATTCCTGCCTGTATACAATTTGCCCGGATGCCATGCGGAGCAAATTCCAGGGCTATATTTCTGGTTAGGGCTTCCAGGGCCACTTTAGCTGCTGAAACTGCCGCATAATTTTTCCAGGCTTTCTTGTTGCCTTCACTGGTAAAAGATATTATACGTGCGTCTTTGGCAAAAAGCCCGCCTTTGAAAATATCCTGTGTCCAGTCATACAGGCTTAGTGCCATCGCATCTATGGTAAGCTGAAAATCGATATTTTCAAGCTGCTCTTCTTTTCCAATCATGGGTTTCAAATTTCCCTTGGCTATACTATGCAATAAGGTTCTTATTCTCCCTTCCTTTCCAAGAATTTCCTTAATCTGGCTTATAAGATTTGCCCTTTTTTCCTTCTGGATGGCATCTACATTAAAACTTTCAAATGCTACACCGGTTTCCCTTATCTCATCAAAAGATTCTTCAATATTTGGAATTTCAGACCTGCGGTCCCGGTGCACGATAATAATATTCATGCCATGTTTGGCAAGCTTACAGGCACTGGCATAGCCAAGCCCGCTACTGCCACCGAGTATAAGTGCCCAGTAATTTTTGTCTTTAAATTCTTCTACCATTGTAATAAAATTCTTTGTGCTGAAAATCCGGGGCCAAAACTCAGCATTATTCCCTGGTCCCCTTCAGGAATATCTTTTTCCAAAAAGCGCTGCAAAACATATAGCACTGTTGCACTGCTCATATTGCCATACAATCGCAGCACTTCCCGGGTATCGTTAATATCCTTTCCTAAGTTACCAAAAAGATCAGACACTGTTTGCACAATTTTTCTTCCGCCTGGATGAAAAATAAGATGGTTAACTTTTTCTATGCTGCTATTATTCCTTTCTAAAAATGGAAAAATAATATCTTCAAATTTACTAGATATAGTTTCAGGAACTGCAGGATCAAGAATCATTTGTAATCCAGCATTGGTAAGTCCAAAGCCCATTAAATGAGTGGCATCATAAAAATGGTACATTTCTTCGGCAAGAATCTTAGGTCCGGAAGCTTCTTCTTCAGAAGATAGTAAAACACAGGCCGCTCCATCCCCAAAAATAGCAGCACTCACCATATTTGCCATGCTGAAATCTTCAAGCTGAAAAGTAGCCGTAGGACTTTCAACAGCAATAACAGCTGCCTTTTTACCGGGATTAGCCTTTAAAAAGTTATTCGCATAGATCATCCCGGAAATTCCGGCTGCACAACCCATTTCAGTTACCGGAAGCCTGGTGATGTCCTGTTTTAGCTGAAGCTCATTTATGAGATATGCATCCAGCGAAGGGATCATTATCCCTGTGCAACTTACGGTGATGATATAATCAAGTGATTCCGGCTGCCACTGAGCAGCATCCAATGCTTTCTGCAGCACATTTTTCCCCAGTTTTTTTACTTCCCGCACATAAATATCATTTTTATCCTCAAAAGAAGTAGAAGTAAACACTTCTTCAGGAGACATGATGGAGTATCGTTTATCAACACCTGCGCCCTCAAATATTTTTACAATTTTTCTGCGGAACCTATCCTCTTGCCCTTCCAGCCAGCCCTCTACAAGCGGGATTACATCTGCCGTCTCCCTGGAATATTGCGGAAGTTCTTTTACTGCTCTTACAACTCTAACGCTCATAAATATCTCCTATTCTTTTTCTATAATCCATTGGTAGCGGAAAGCCCATTTCCATTTCACCTGCTGTTTTTGCGTGGGTAATTTCGCTGCCAACAATGCTATTTCTTCTTTCTTAAATCCGCGTAAAATAGAAATTAGACCATCTTTTCGGGCAATTTCGTTACTGATAAAAACCATGCAAAAGGCCTGAAATAATCTGTATGCCACTTTGCTCCTGTGAAGGTCATTTATTACAATCCCAACTCTCACCTGCCTGTAAAAATTATTCAGCAAATCTACGATTTGCCGGTCTTTAAAATGATGAAGGGTTAGCGTACATAGAATAATATCATACCGCTGATTCGTAAATTCTTCACTAAAAATATTAATTGCTGAAAATTGCAATTCCGGATAGGAACTGCTTAATTCTTTTGCTATTTCAATGGCATGAGGATTGGCATCTATGCCAACTAATTCTAATTCTTGTCCTCTTTTTCTTCCCCACTTCGCTATTTTTCTTAAAATTGCCCCATTTCCGCAACCAACATCGGCGATTTTTATTTTTTGTTCCTTCGGAATACTTTTAAGCAGCCTTTCAACCCCGTTCAAAGTAATTTCATTACCGCCAAGCCACTTATTAATATTATCAAGGTCGTGCAGGGTTTTCTTAAGTTCCCTGCCGCTCAATTCAAAATCGTCCATGATCTCGGCCATATCTGTCCTTCTGGAGGTATCAATTTTATTCATGCTGCAACAGGCTTTCCGTGGGTTCTTTTAATGATTTCGGGAAGTAAAAACGGCATTTTTCTAATCATATTTTGAGACGCTTCTGCAAGCATGGGATTTAATAATATTTTCTGAAGCAAATTGCCAGTTATTATTCTGTTTTTAAATAACTTATCCCACTTCATCTTATAACTAGCTTCAATATATTTCCTGCTCCTCTTTTCCATTTTGTAGTAATCTAAAATAACCTCTGAAGCAATTTTTGCGCTGTGTATAGCCATGGCCATGCCGTTTCCGCAAAGCGGGTGAATTAATCCCGCCGCATCTCCCAACATTAATATATGATTTTCAACCTGCGACTTCTTTTCAAATGAAACCTGTGCTATGGTCAATTCTTTCTCAAATACAGGTTGTGCATTTTCAAAAAAAGATTTCAAAACAGGATTGGTATAAAGTACATTCTCTTTATATCCATCAGGATTCTTATATTTTTTAAAACTATCGTAGGTTGCCAGATAACATACATTCACATTGCCGTTTTCCACCCTGGATAAACCACAGTATCCTCCTTTAAAGTTGTTCAGCGAAACCAGGCTATCATCAAATTCAGAACAGCGATAATGTGCTTTTACAGCCAGCCATCCGGATTTTTTCTGAATAAAACTTCGCGTTAACTTTTTATCCATTAAAGATCTTTTTCCGTAGGCTCCCAAAACAAACCGGGCTTTTACTTCAACTCCTTCTGAACATTCTACTATAAAATTGTCATTATAATATTCCACACCTGTCACTGTATCCTGAATGACTTTCGTCCCTCTTTCAACAGCTTTTTCATACAGGTAGTTATCAAGGGTGTACCTGCTTACTCCAAAACCTCCCATTTTCAATTTTGAGGAAACAGTATTACCATTGGAAGTACTAAATTTTAACCGCTGTATTTGCTTTGGTTTAAGAGAGAAAATATCTAAATCTAAAGCATTAAGATATGGCAGGATTTCTCTTGATAGATATTCCCCACATACCTTATGAAAAGGAAACTCTTTCTTCTCTATGAGAATCACACTTAAACCACTGTAAGCCAAATGAATTGCAGCTGTTAAACCAGCCAATCCCCCTCCAATTATAGCTACATCTGCATTTCTCATTAAATGAAGATACTTAAAAGAATAAAAAAATCCCGGTGCTTAACCGGGATTTAATAAATGTTTATTATTTCTTCTTTAATTTTCGGAAGTGGCTTCTTTTGCTTCTTCTTTCATTTCTTCGTTGGCAACAATTGCCAGTTCCACACGCCGGTTTTTAGCCCTTCCTTCAGCTGTAGTATTATCATATTTTGCCTGAGCCTCACCATACCATTTTGTAGTAAAACGACCCTGCGAAAGATTGCCATTGCTCACCAAATAATTCGTTACTGCCTGCGCCCTGTTTTTTGACAGGGTAAGATTATAACTTTCAGAACCCGTATTATCAGTATGTCCTTCCACAAGAACATTAGTATCAGGATATTCCTTTAAGATAGAAGAAAGTTTGTTAAGGGTTTGCTCAGATTTGGCATTGATATCAGACTTATCGGTATCAAAATATACTCCGCTATTTTCATCAAAAGTAACATTTATACCTTCTCCAACTCTTTCAACTTCTGCCCCGGGAATTTCTTCTTCAATCTGCTTGGCCTGTTTATCCATCCGGTTTCCAATATAGCCACCGGCTGCTCCACCTACAACACCTCCAATAATAGCTCCAAGTGCTGTATTACCATCACCGGTGTTGTTACCAATTACACCGCCAATTACAGCACCACTTGTAGCGCCAATCACAGCACCTTTTTGCTTATTATTTGCATTTTTTGTTGCATCACATGCAACAAGAAGACTCACTGCAAAAAGGATTGCAAATACTTTATTAATTGATTTTTTCATAACCGTTATTTTTAATTTTTACTAAAATTCATACGTATAACAAAAGCTTCCCCTTCCAGCATTACTGTTTGCTCCCAAACCATACTGTCCTGGCTAAGGCTTCTCAGATTCATTCGAAAACCCTGGCCACCCATGGTGGAATTAGCATCTTCATCTGTAGGCTTCAGGAGAAAATCATACATACCCTGCGGAGTATTTTCTTCATCTACAGACCAATTGAAAAACCGGGTTCCGGTATTACAGTTTGCACCCTGCAATGTGTATGTGCCTTGATTATTATTCGAAACAAAATCCCATGTACTGTTTTCAAAACAGGAAGCTGAAGCATCGTTTAAGAGGGTAACATTAAATGTACCTGTATTCTGGGGGTATGTAACGCTGGTTAACGTCCACCCGCCATCGAATGTTTTACGGGCTTCTTTAGCTACCTTACTGGGGCCGCAGGAAATAATAAGTACCGAAATAATTAATACGGTGAGAATTTTTTTCATCTTTTATATATTAGGTTGAAAATGAAAACCCAATGCACATGCCGGCAATTGCCGAAAAAATACATTGGATTAACTTAAATTTTACTTTTCCTTATTTTCTAAACAGTCGGCTTAAAAGTGATATAACCAGTAATACAACAAATATCCAGAAGATAATTTGAGCAATATCGGCAGCACCTTCAGCTATCCCACCAAATCCGAAGATTGCAGCGACAATAGCGATAATTAAGAAAATAATTATTAGTCGTATCATAATTAATGATTTATTGATTAGCTAAAACTAAAGTACAGTGCCACGTTACGGTGTACAAAAGATTATTAATACTTTAACAGGGAAAGTGTTAATAAATCTTAATAAAATTAAGCTTAAGTTGTTAAATTATTAGTATTCTGTTAATTGGAGTAGCTTTTCTTTTAATAGCTTTTTCGGTAAATACCCCTCCTCCAAAGCAGGGGCAAAAGGTATAGGTGTCTCCAAGCTTCCCACTCTAAAAACGGGAGCATCAAGATATTCAAAGCATCTTTCTGAAATTTGTGCTGCTATTTCGGAAGCAATACTTCCAAAAAGAGAGTCCTCAGTTAGCACAAGTATCTTTCCCGTTTTCCGTACAGATTTAAAAATAGTTTCTGTATCTAACGGCTGAAGGCTCCGCAGGTCTATCACCTCTATTTCTTCCAACTCCAATTCTTCAATTGCCTCCAGAGCCCAATGTACTCCGGCACCATAAGTGATAACTGTAATATTTTCACCTTCTCGTATAATGGAAGCTTTTCCAATTTCTACTGTATAATAGTCAGTAGGAATATCCTGCCTTATACTCCTGTATAAGGCTTTATGCTCAAAAAAGAGAACTGGATTGGGGTCGTTTACAGCCGCATTGAGTAAACCTTTGGCATCATATGGAAAGGCAGGGTAAATTACCTTTAGTCCGGGGGTTTTAATGAACCAGGCTTCATTGGTTTGGCTGTGAAAAGGGCCTGCACCAACTCCTGCTCCACAGGGCATACGTATTACCACATCGGCATTCTGGCTCCAACGGTAGTTAACTTTTGCAAGATAATTAACAATAGGATTAAAGCCTGAGCTCACAAAATCTGCAAACTGCATCTCCACTATTGCCTTCATCCCGTTAATGGAAAGACCCATGGCAGCACCTACTACAGCCGATTCACAAATAGGAGTATTTCTAATTCGCTCTTTTCCAAATTCATCTGCAAAACCTTCAGTAATTTTAAACACACCTCCATATTCCGCCACATCCTGCCCCATTAAAATCAGATTTTTATGTTTCTGAAAAGATTGCCGGAGTGCCTGTGAGACAGCATCTACAAAGCGCAATTTTTCTTTAATCGTTGAACTGTTAAAGTTCTGATTTGTAGCATCCTGAAAAACGTCATTTAATTCTTTTGTTTCATAAAAACCAGCAGGTTCTTCAGCATTTGCTTTAGCAAGATTTTCTTCAATTTCGGCTTTTGTCTCCTGCTCATACCGCTCCTGCAGTTGTGCTGTAAGAATACCTTCCTCAAAAAGATAATCCCTGTAGTTTTCTATAGGATCCTTTTTAAACCAGGAATTCATTATTTCTTCTGGAACATACTTTGTACCGCTGGCCTCTTCATGCCCGCGTATTCTAAAAGTTTTAAATTCAAGGAGTACAGGCCGTGGATTCTGCCGCATACTTTCTGCTATTTTACAGGTTTTCTGGTAAACTTCCAGAATATTATTGCCTTCAATAATGTGAGCTTCCATTCCATATCCAGCCCCCCGATCGGCCAGATGGGTACAGCGATATTGTTCATTTACAGGAGTGGAAAGCCCGTAACCATTATTTTCTATGCAAAAGAGTACAGGAAGGTCCCAAACGGCGGCAATATTTAAAGCCTCATGAAAATCTCCCTCACTAGTACCTCCCTCTCCGGTAAAAACCGCAGTAACTTTATTTTCATTTCTTATTTTATGGGCAAGGGCAATACCATCTGCCACACCCATTTGCGGCCCCAGGTGAGAAATCATCCCGATAATTTTATATTCCTGGGTTCCAAAATGAAAACTGCGGTCCCGGCCTTTTGTAAAACCTCCTCCCTTGCCCTGCCATTGTGAAAATAACCTATGTAAAGGAATATTCCTGCTGGTAAATACCCCCAGGTTCCGGTGCATGGGAAGAATATACTCATCCGGAGTTAAGGCTTTGGTAACCCCTACCGAAATTGCCTCCTGCCCTATTCCGCTAAACCATTTGGATATTTTTCCCTGTCTTAACAGGATCAGCATTTTTTCTTCTATTAACCGCGGCTTCAGCATAGACCGGTACAAATCAAGAAGTTCACTATTATCTAAATCCCGGGGTTGGTAATTAAAGGAATATGAAGGTGGTTTTCGAAGAGACATAAAAGCGAAGTTTATCAAATGTACTTAAATATGCCTCTAAAATTAAAATCTTACGGCATCTCGCTTTATTTATTTAACTTTGTTTGTCGACTCTTAAATAAAACCACACGAATATGGCTATGAATAATATTCCCAGTGTAGACCTGGCCGATTTTCTTTCTGAAGACCCTAATAGAAAACAGAAATTTGTTGATGAAATTGGAAAGGCTTATGAAGAAATAGGTTTCGTTGCCTTGAGGAATCACTTTTTAAGTGATGAACTTGTAGGAGAACTTTATAAAGAAGTGAAATCTTTTTTTAATCTTCCTCTGGAAACAAAGCGGAAATATGAAATTGAAGGTCTTGCCGGTCAAAGGGGATATATTTCCTTCGGAAAAGAACATGCAAAAGGAAAAAAGGAAGGTGATTTAAAGGAATTCTGGCATTTTGGGCAGGAACCTGCAGCAGATGCCAATCTTACTGAAAAATATCCTGAAAATGTGCAGGTGGACGAATTAAAAGATTTCAACCACGTGGGAATGGAAGCCTACAGAATGCTTGAAAAAACCGGTATTTATGTACTCAGGGCGCTTGCATTACATATTGGGCTGAAGGAGCAGTATTTTGATCATTGGGCCAGTAACGGGAACAGTATTTTAAGGCCAATCCATTATCCACCCATTACTGAAGAGCCCAAAGGTGCTGTACGAGCGGGGGCACATGGAGATATTAACCTTATCACTTTGTTAATGGGGGCTTCTACCGGAGGCCTACAGGTACTTAGAAAGGATGGCGAATGGATCGACGCAGTTCCCCAGGAAGACGAGCTTGTTATTAATGTTGGCGATATGTTGGAAAGATTAACTAATAATAAATTACGCTCTACTGTACACCGGGTAATTAATCCGCCTAAGGAAGAATGGGGCAAACCAAGATATTCTATTCCGTTCTTTATGCATCCCAGAAGTGAAATGCCTTTGAACGGACTGGAAGAATGTATAGATGAGAATCATCCAAAACAATATGAAGATATTACCGCGGGAGAATTTTTACATCAGCGGCTTGTGGAGATTGGATTGTTAAAAAAGTAAATTATGGCAAAGAAGAAACCTGGATTAGAAGATCTTGGAGGATTAGTTTTTTCAACCAATAATGATTTTGATGAAGATCAACACTCTAGTGAGGATCAACAGGAATTTCCAGAGCCTGAAGAGCAGGAGCTGGAAGCGCATTTTAGCAGTAAAGGGCGGGGTGGTAAAACCGTTACTATCATAAAAGGTTTTGTAGGACCCGAAGAAGATTTAATAGCCCTGGGCAAAAAGCTAAAAAAGAAGTGTGGCGTTGGCGGTTCTGCCAAAGACGGCGAAATTATTATCCAGGGTGACGATCGCGATAAAATAATGCAGCTGCTTGAAAAAGACGGCTATAATGTTAAACGTGTTGGTGGCTAAATTCCCCCGCACGTTTTATCTTCAATTATGAGCAGTAAAACAATTCATATAGTTAATGGTGACGGCCTTGCTGAAAAAATGCAGGAGCTTAAGCTTTCCGGTGAAGTAGTGATCTGGAGAGAGTTGCTCTGTGAGGGACCTGCTGTACAGGACGTGGGAAGCGGGAGTTTTGTAAAACTTCGGAAGAATTTTCTCTATTCATACTATCAAATTTCTAATGAAGATTATGAAGAAAAATTCATGTCTCAGCTACGCCGTTTAAAAGAAATCGAAGAATACGATACCGTAGTACTATGGTTTGAATTTGACCTTTTTTGCCATATAAATATGATAGCTGTAATCAGCTTCTTTCTTATGAACAAAAAAGAAGTACCTATGTCTTTTATATGCAGTAAACAATTAAAAGGCGACAATGGGCAGCGAGGGCTTTCCAATCTTAGCGGAAAGCAGCTTTTAACTCATTATAAAAACAGAATTGACCTGACTTCAGACGATCTGGAAATTGCCAAATATATATGGGAACTATACTGCAGTAATAATCCTATGCAGCTTAAATCGCAAATTAAGAGAACTTCAAATTTTGAATATCTTTCCAGTTGCATCAGGGCCCATATCGAGCGATTTCCAAATAGTAAAAGCGGAATAAATTCCCTGGAACGCAATGTGCTTAAAATTATTCAGCGGAATATGATTTCTTCTGAAAATCAGCTATTGGGGTATGCCCTGGAATACCAGGGATACTACGGCTATAGCGACAGCCAGATGAAACGGTTACTGTTAAAGCTGGAAGATTTTTACTATATCGATAAAGGTAAGGTTGTTCTGTCTGAAAAAGGAGAACAGGCAATAAATGAAACTATGAACTTTTACAGGGAACTTAAAAATGAAGAATGTTTTGGAGGAGCCAAAATGTATGATTTTCTTTACGACCCCGAATCACACCGATTATTAAAACTTTAATATGAGCTTGGCAGCATCAGAATTCATCCTGAATAATGACGGGAGTATATACCATTTAAATCTTTTACCACAAAATATAGCCAATACCGTAATACTGGTTGGTGACCCGGACCGGGTTGATAAAGTAACCGCATATTTTGATTCTGTTGATTTTAAAGCGCGAAAAAGAGAATTTCACACCCAAACTGGTTTCTATAAAGGAAAAAGAATAAGTGTGGTTTCCACAGGAATTGGAACAGACAACATCGATATTGTTTTAAATGAGCTGGATGCGCTGGTAAATATCGATTTTAAAAGCAGAACCCTAAAAAAAGAACTTACAAGCCTTGATATTATTCGTATTGGTACTACGGGTTCCATTCAAAAGGATATTCCTGTAGATGCCTTTCTGTTAAGTGAAAAAGCAATTGGTTTTGACTCTTTGCTTCATTTTTATGACAGCGAAAAAATTCAGGACATAAAATTCACAAAAGTTTTGATGGAGCATTTGCAGTGGTCTTCTAAAAAATCTGAGCCATACGCTGTGGACTGTGATAATACCCTTGCTCAAAAATTATCTTCTGAAGATATTTTTAAAGGAATTACAGGAACAAATGTTGGCTTTTACGGTCCACAGGGCAGAATTTTACGCCTGCCTTTACAGGATCCCAGTCTTAACCGAAAACTCGAAAATTTCTCCTGGAACGGTCAGCGTATTACCAATTTAGAAATGGAAACTTCCGGCATTTATGGACTTTCGAAATTGCTCAGGCACCGCGCGGTTTCCATGAATGCCATAATTGCCAACAGGGCCAGTGGGAAGTTTAGCAAAGATCCAAAACTGGTAGTGGACAATCTTATCAAATATTGCTTAGAGAAGCTCGCGCAGTAGTATCTTATTTAACACAATATTAGTCTCTATAGCTTCCCCTTCTTTGTATTTTTGGAGTTAAACATTTTTTTATGCCGCAACCTGACGAGAACCGCTTCAGACATCGCGACCTTAACTGGTTAAGTTTTAATGAAAGGGTTTTGCAAGAGGCCGAAGACAAAATGAATCCGCTTTATGAGCGGATTAAATTTTTGGCAATTTACTCCTCTAATTTAGATGAATATTTTAGGGTGAGGGTTTCACAGTTACGGCAAATGAAAAGGGTTAAAAAGAGTATTCGAAAAAAACTCGCCCTGCGCCCCAGTAAAATCACCAAAAAAATTATTGAAGAAGTAAAATTTCAGCAGGAGAAATTTGGTGAAATTTATAAAAAACAAATTATTCCTGAACTTGCAGCTCATAAAATTCATCTTATAGATTCAGAAGAATTTGATGACTCACAACGCCACTTTGTAGCAGCATATTTTCAGAAAAAGGTATTAAACCATTTGCAGCCAAAATTACTGGATCTTGAAAAAGAAAATGAATTGTTCCTGGAAAATGCCGTTCTTTATTTTTTTGTCACTTTTCAAAATGATAATAAGCTGGGAGTTGTAAATATTCCGGTGAATGATTGTGGGCGCTTTGTAACTCTTAAAAATCAGGGACAGCAGCATTTTATTACCTTTTTAGATGAAATAGTAAGATATAAACTACAGGATCTTTTTCCGGAGGAAAAAATTACAGGAATTTTTGAAATTAAACTTTCCCGGGATGCTGAACTTTATATTCATGATATCTATGAAGGAGAGCTTGCTGAAAAAATTTATGACTCTCTCCAGCAAAGGACAAAAGGCCAACCAACCCGGCTCCTCTATGATGCCGATATGCCCGAAAAGGCTAAGAAAAAAATAAGGGACCTGCTTCAGCTCGGTAAGATAGACATGATGCCTGGTGGCAAATATCATAATTTTAAAGATTTTTTTGCTTTTCCCGATCCTACGGAAAATAAAGAGCTGCATTTTCAAAAATTTCCTCCCATTCCGCATAAGAATCTGGAATACAGTAAAGATTATTTTAAAACTATTTCAGAAAAAGACCGTGCTTTGCATTTTCCCTATATGTCCTTTGACTATGTAGAGAATTTCCTGGAACAAGCCGTAAATGATGAAAATGTAACCGACATTAAAATTTCACTTTATCGCGTGGCTGATAAATCCAGGCTTACCTCCTCTCTGTTAAAGGCCCTGGAAAACAAGAAAAATGTTACTGTTTTTGTAGAAGCCAAAGCACGTTTTGACGAGGAGAACAACATTATATGGGGTAGAAAATTTGAAGAAAAGGGAGCTAATGTAATTTACAGTTATCCAAAGGTAAAGGTACATTCCAAAATTATGCTGATTAAAAGAATTGAGAATGGTAACAGCATAAATTATTCCTATATCGGCACCGGAAATTTTAATAGTGAAACATCAGAAATTTATTGTGACCATGCCATATTTACCGCAAATCAAAAAATTGCCAAGGAATTACTACGTCTATTTAAAGTTCTTGAAGGAGAACTCATTATTCCCAGGGAAAAGAACCTGTTAATTTCTCCTTTTTCCACCCGCCAGGAATTCAGTAAACTTATATATAATGAGATTGAAAATGCCAGGGCTGGAAAAACGGCGGGAATTACGGCCAAAATGAATAGCCTTGAAGACCTGGAAATAATAGAATTACTATATAAAGCCAGCGAAGCCGGAGTAAAAATCC
The DNA here is from genome assembly GCF_031846585.1 of Autumnicola musiva. Taxonomy (NCBI): domain Bacteria; kingdom Pseudomonadati; phylum Bacteroidota; class Flavobacteriia; order Flavobacteriales; family Flavobacteriaceae; genus Autumnicola; species Autumnicola musiva. Next base: position 182,930 of record NZ_JAVRHK010000008.1, on the reverse strand, counting down.
GACTGCTGGTTCGTGGTTTTACCTGCCTTATCCCGGGAATAAAAGGCATGAGTGAAAATATATATATTACCAGCGTGGTGGACAGCTTTCTGGAACATGGGCGTATTTATATCTTTGAAAATGACGGAGACGAAAAAATATTTTATGGAAGTGCAGACTGGATGAGTCGAAATCTTGACCGCAGAATTGAAGTTATTTCTCCTGTTCTTGATAAGGATATTGCTCAGGAATTCAAGGAACTGCTCAATATTCAGTTGCAGGACAATGTAAAGGCGAGGATTCAGGATGCTTCAGAAGATAATAAATACGTGCAGCGCGAAAATGGTGAAAAAGCCATACGCTCTCAATACGAAATTTATAAATATTTGAAAGAAAAACATACTTCATGAAATCTATAAGAATTGGCGGAGTGCCTGAACATTTTAATCTTCCGTGGCATCTATGTATTGAAAATAACGAGTTTAATCAGGAAGAAATTAATGTTATCTGGAAAGACTTTCCCGATGGAACAGGCGCCATGAACCGGGCGTTACGTTCAGGTGAAATAGATGCTGCCGTAATTTTAACCGAAGGTATCACCAGAGATATCATTAATGGAAATCAGGCCAAAATTGTTCAAACCTATATAGGCTCCCCACTGGTTTGGGGAATTCATGTTGCGGCAGATTCGGAATATAAAAATCTGGCCGACCTTAAAAATACTACTGCAGCGATAAGCAGGGAAGGCTCAGGCTCTCACCTTATGGCCTATGTAAATGCGCAAAATAACGGCTGGAATATCAAAGATTTAAAGTTTAAAATTGTTACCGATGTGGACGGGGCAATTAATGCCTTGAAAAATGACAAGGCGCAGTATTTTATGTGGGAACACTTTACTACCAAACCTCTTGTAGATAACCATACCTTCAGACTTATTTCTGATTGCCCTACCCCCTGGCCATGTTTTGTTATTGCGGTTAGAGATGAAGTATTAAAATATAACTCAGATCGTGTCCAAAAAATGCTGGAAATATTAAACCATAAAACACGTTCCTTTAAAAATATTCCTGAAATAGATAAGATTCTTGCGGAGAGGTATGGCCAGAAGCTGGAAGATATCAGGAACTGGCTTAAAATTACTTCGTGGAGCAGCAGCCAGCTTAACGCAAATGAATTAGATGAAGTTCAGAAGAAATTACTTCAGTTAAATCTTATTACAAAAAAAGTCCCCGATTCAGAAATTCTTTATAGTTTGTAGGCTGAAATTCATCAATCACAAATCATGAAGAAATTTTACGCATTCCTGGCATTCCTATGCCTAAACTTTTCTGTTGCTGCACAGGAAAATGAAGACACCGGTTCAATCTTGGAAAAACGGGATACCGGTCAAAATGAATTGAGTATTAATGCCTTCAACATAGTGGTATTTGGAGCGCTGGATTTAGCTTACGAGCGAGTCATCAATGAAAATTCCAGCTGGTCTACAGAATTATTTCTTCTCGCACTAAACCGGGATAACGGGGATGATGGCGAACCTTTCTATAAAGATTTTTCTGCTACAGGTAGATATAAACACTTTTTTAGTTCAAATTACGCGCGCGGATTCTATATTAGTGGTTTTGGTATGATCTCAAACGGCGAGTATGATGAATACGACTACTATTACGATGAGGAAGGTTATATTTTAGACAATGACGAAAATAATTATACAGACTTTGCCATAGGCTTTGGTCTTGGTGGAAAATTTGTTTCTTCCGGTGGATTCTTCCTGGATTTAAGTACCGGGATTGGGAGGAACCTTTTCAATGAAGATTCTCCAACTATTGTAGGACATTTCAATGTGAATCTTGGATTTAGGTTTTAATTTATTCTTTAGACATCTCTTGTATAAAATGTAGCAAAATCAATGAAGATAAGATGTCTACGAACTGAAAGATTAAATTTGATACCTGTTTCTTTATCAGATCTAGAAAATGTTCATGAATTACATTCACTTCCCGAAACTGACAAGTACAATACTTTAGGTATTCCTGAAAACCAGGATCAAACGGAAAAAGTCCTTAAACAGTGGATAAGAAATAATCGTAACGGGCAACAGACAAATTTCACATTCAAAGTAGAATTAAGGGAAAGTAATCTATTTGTTGGCTTAATATCATTGAATTTAGGAAAACCAAAGTTTAAGACTGCTGAAGTTTGGTATAAAATTCATTCTGATTTTTGGAATAATGGCTATGCAACAAAATCCTTAAACAAAGTTCTGGAATTCGGCTTTAAGGAGCTGAATTTGCACCGAATTGAAGCCGGTTGTGCAGTTGACAATATTGGAAGCATCCGAACTTTAGAAAAAGCAGGAATGTTACGAGAAGGACGAAAAAGAAAAGTGTTACCTCTAAAAGATGGCTGGTCAGATAATTTTGAGTACGCAATTTTATCAACTGACGAAAGAGCATCAAATAAATAGCAGTCTCATGGAAGAGGAAACCCTACCAATCTATTGGCTCCTTACCTTTGCTCTCCAGGTACTCATTAGTTTTGCTAAAATGCCTATTACCAAACCAGTAACCACGATTAGCGCTTAAAGGTGAAGGATGGCCACTGGTAAGAATAAAGTGTTTATCAGCATCGATTTTTTTAGCTTTTCTCTTGGCATAGCCTCCCCATAAAAGAAAAACCACATTTTCTTTATCTGCGGAAATTATTTCTATCACTCTGTCAGTAAATTGTTCCCAGCCTTTATTTTGATGGGATCCCGCCTGATGTGCCCTTACCGTTAAGGTGGCATTTAGCAAAAGCACGCCCTGTTTTGCCCATCTTTCCAGATTACCATTATCGGGAACCGCTTTTCCCAGATCGGTTTCAATTTCTCTGAAAATATTTAAGAGGGAAGGCGGTACCTGCACGTTCTCTTTTACAGAAAATGCAAGTCCGTGCGCCTGGTTCACCCCGTGATAAGGATCCTGCCCCAGAATGACCACTTTGGTATTTTGGAAAGTGGAGTATTCAAAAGCAGCAAAAATATTTTTACCGGAAGGAAAACATTTATTATTGGTGTATTCATCTTTAACAAAAGCCACAAGTTTTTGAAAATAAGGTTTTTCGAACTCTTCTTTTAATTCTTTTTTCCAACTGGGATGTATTTCTACCTTCATTATAATTGAGTAAATTTGCAATACCTCAAAAGTAGGGAAAAATTACTATGATAAAAATTGCAACTAAGGGCCTTATTGATTTAGAGTTTCCGGTAGTGCGTGAGCAAATTAGCGAGCTATGTGTAACCGGAATGGGAAAGGAAAAGGCTCTGGAAATATTACCGTTTTCAACTTATAAAAAAACTTATTTTGGCCTTAATCAAACAAATGAATATGTAAAGTCAAAAACCCAGGAAAGCCCAATTCCTAATCATGGTTTTGATAATATTCAAAATGAAATTAAACTGCTAAAAATTGAAAATACAGTACTTGAAGTTGGAGGCTTCGGAAAAATAGCTTCTATTTCAGATACCGTAAATACTCTGTTACGATACTTTAGAAAATTCAGGGAAATATATCCTTCTCTTTACGCAACCACTTCAGAAGTAGAATATACTACCGAAATTATTGAAAAAATTAGACAGGTTATTGATAGATATGGGGAATTAAAAGATAATGCCTCTCCCCTTCTTCAGAACATCAGGCGATCAATGAATTCTGTAAAAGGAAAAATTAACTCCAGTTTCAGTTCAGCTTTAACCACTTACGCCGGCTATGGCTATCTTGATGAAATTAGGGAAAGCGTGGTGGAAAATGTTCGGGTACTTGCCGTAAAAGCCATGTACAGGAGAAAGATAAAAGGCGGGATTATGGGCAATTCCAAGACTGGAAGTATTGTTTATATTCAACCTGAATCTACATTTCAATTTACGCGGGAACTAAACAATCTTCAGTATGAAGAGAAAGAGGAAATTAACAGAATTCTAAAGGAACTTACCAATTTTCTAAGGCCATACCGGGAACTGCTGATTGATTACCAGGAACTGTTGAGCGGTATTGACCTTATTTCCGCAAAAGCTAAATATGCCGATAAAGTAAACGGGGTTTTACCAAAAATTTCAGAAAAAAAAGAAATTCAGCTGAAGGAGGCATATCATCCCTTATTACTTCTCTCAAACAGGAAAACCGGCAAGAAAACTTTTCCACAGACCATCGAAATGTCTGGGGATAACAGGATAATTGTAATTTCTGGCCCTAATGCCGGTGGAAAAAGTATTACGCTTAAAACTGTTGGATTGTTACAACTGATGTTGCAAAGCGGAATTCTTGTACCGGTACATGAATACAGCCGTATGTGTTTCTTTGATAAAATTCTTACGGATATTGGTGATAACCAGTCCATAGAAAATCATTTGAGCACCTACAGTTATCGTTTGAAGAATATGAAAAAATTTCTTCGGAAATGTGATGAAAACACTCTTTTTCTTATTGATGAATTTGGCACTGGTAGTGATCCCGAGCTGGGCGGTGCCCTGGCTGAAACATTTCTGGAGGTTTTTTATGAAAAGGAATCGTTTGGAATTCTTACCACACATTATGCAAACCTGAAAAAACTTGCAGGAGAATTGCCAAATATGAGCAACGCTAATATGATGTTTGATTCCGGCAGCCTGGAACCTATGTTCAAGTTACAGGTGGGAGAGGCAGGAAGTTCATTTACTTTTGAAGTTGCTCAAAAAAATGGTATTCCTTTTAGCCTTATAAACCGTTCAAAAAAGAAGGTGGAAAGAGGCAAGATCAGGTTTGACAAAAGTATTGCAAAACTTCAGCAGGAACGGTCAAAACTGCAAAAAACCACAGATTCCCTTAAAACAAAAGAAGTAAAGGCTGCTCAGGAAAAAGACAAGCTGGAGGAAATCAATGCCAGGGTTCAGCAAAAACTGGAGAGTTATCAGGAATTGTATGACGCCAATCAGCGACTTATATACCTGGGACAGAAAATAAATGATATTAGCGAGAAATATTTCAATGATAAAAAGAAGAAGGAATTAATAGGAGAATTCCTGAAGCTGGTGGAAATTGAAAATTCCAAGCGTAAAAGGGAATCAGCAAAAAAACGTAAGGCTAAAAAAGCTCAGGAGAAAAAACTTCAGCAGGAAATTGTAAAGGAAATTGAACCTATCAGAAAGCAGAAGAAAGAAGAAAAGAAAAAACAAAAAGTTACTGCACAAAAAGAGGCCAATAAACCTAAAGCGGCATTAAAACTGGGGGACCGTGTAAGACTGGAGGACAGTAAAAGTGTTGGTACATTGGATAGAATTGAAAAAGGTAAAGCTATTGTAAATTATGGTATTTTTACCACATCTGTTGATATTGATCAACTGGAACTGGTACAGGCCATGAAAAAGTAAAAACATGAAAAATATTCCAAAGGATAAGAAAATAGTGCTTTTTGATGGTGTTTGTAATCTTTGTGATGGTGCAGTTACCTTTATCATTAAACATGATAAAAAAGATATTTTCCGGTTTGCTTCTCTACAGAGTGAAATTGGAAAACACCTTATGGCCGAAAGAGGAATGGATCCTGAAATTATAGATTCTGTTGTTCTTGTTGATCCCGGGGTAGCCTGGTACCGAAAATCTACTGCTGCACTGGAAATTTCACGTGATCTTAAAGGCGGATATTCCCTGCTGAAGCACCTCCTTGCCTTACCTGAAGGATTCCGCGACCTTGCTTACGATTTAGTCGCTAAAAATCGCTACGAGTGGTTTGGGAAAAAGGAAAGTTGTATGATTCCCACTCCCGAGTTGAAATCTAAATTTTTGGATTAGAATCTGATGTGTTGTTTTCTGAAGTATTAGAGTTTTCAACCTTTTCTTCATAATAGCCGTCATCCCATTCTTTTACATTTGGCTCTCCCATTTTATCTACAGATTTTGCTACCATAAGGGAAACAGCCGCATCTCCTGTAACATTTACTGTGGTACGGCACATATCCAGCGGACGGTCCACAGCAAATATAAGGGCCAGCCCCGCTTCAGGAATTCCGGCTTGTGCCAGTACAATTACCAACATTACCATACCGGCACCAGGTACTGCTGCAGAACCAATAGATGCTAAAGTAGCCGTGGCAATAATCCCGATTTGAGCACCCAAAGAAAGGTCTATTCCAAAGGCCTGTGCAATAAAAACAGCGGCAACCGCCTGATAAAGACTGGTACCATCCATATTAATTGTGGCTCCAATGGGCAGCACAAAACTGGTCACTTCCCGGTGAACCCCCATATGTTCCTCTACCCTTTCCATAGTTACCGGTAAAGTTGCCGCACTGGAACTGGTGGAAAATGCCAAAAGCTGGGCGGGAGCAATTCCATTGATAAAAAATGATGGAGTGTTTTTAGTGAAAATCCATACCAGCAAAATATAAACTCCTATCATAAAAGCCAGGCCTAACAACACGGTGAGGGCATACATTGCAAGAGCTGCAAAAAGATCGGCGCTGGGAGATTCTACCACCAGGGCCGCAAGCAGCGCAAATACGCCGTAAGGTGCCGTAAGCATAATCAAATCAATCATTTTCAGGATCACCTCATTGAAACCATCAAAAAAATCTTTGACCGGTTTTGCTGTTTTCTCCGGAATAAGAATAAGACCAATTCCAAAGAATATTGCAAAGAAGATTACCTGAAGCATATTGGCATTGTCACCCGCTGCCGCAAAAATATTATCGGGAACAAGGTCTTCCAGTGCCTGCAAAGGCCCGGCTTCCCGTTGTTTCGCAGCATTTAACTGTACACCGGATGCATCCCCCTCATAACTTGCCAGCAGGTCTTCCCTTGTATCCTGAGAAATAGAACCGCCCGGATTTATAAGGTTCACCATTCCCAAACCTATGGAAACAGCAATTATAGTGGTGATAATATATGTTGCAATTGTTCGGGTTCCCATTTTAGAAAGCTTGGAAATATCTTTTAAATCTGATATTCCTTTGATAAGGGAAGCCAAAATAAGTGGTACTGCAATAAGCTTAAGGGCATTTATAAAGATGTTCCCAAAAGGCTTTATCCAGTCGCTTATAAAATCTGATCCCCAACTAAAATTGGTGAGAATAAGCGCAAATATAACCCCGGCAGCCATTCCTAATAAAATCTGCCAATGCAGTGCAAGTTTCTTCATATTTGATATATCAATATTATCTAAATTCTGGATGTTTTATTCTGAAGCAGATAATCAGTAATAACCAAAGCAGCCATTGCTTCAACAATAGGCACTGCCCTTGGCACCACACACGGGTCATGCCTTCCTTTGCCCTGCATTTCCACTGATTTTCCTTCAGAATTAATGGTTTCCTGGTTTTGCATTATAGTAGCAACGGGTTTGAAGGCCACATTAAAATAGATATCCATCCCGTTTGAAATTCCGCCCTGGATACCTCCGCTAAGATTGGTTTTTGTAGAACCATCTTTATTAAAAAGGTCATTATGTTCACTTCCTTTCATTTTTGTACCCTCAAAACCACTGCCGTACTCAAAACCCTTTACAGCATTTATGGAAAGCATTGCTTTTCCTAACTCTGCATGAAGCTTATCAAAAACAGGTTCTCCCAAACCTTTAGGAACATTTTTTATCACACATTGAACGGTACCCCCTACTGTGTCACCTTCAGACCTTATTTCCTTAATGTAGGCTTCCATTCTCTCTGCAGTTTCAGGATCAGGACATCTAACCGGGTTTGTTTCAGTAAGGTTAAAATCAAGCTCATTAAGCTTCTTCTGAAGTTCTATCTGTCCTACCGAGGCGGTATAAGCATTAATTTCTATATTAGAAAGAAGTTGTTTTGCCAATGCACCGGCTACAACTCTGCAGGCTGTTTCACGTGCCGAAGATCTTCCCCCACCACGATAATCCCTGACGCCGTACTTCTCATCATACGTATAATCAGCGTGTGATGGACGGTAAGTATCTTTTATATGGGAATAATCTTTGGACTTCTGATTTGAGTTTTTAATCACAAATCCAATTGGTGTACCAGTAGTTTTTCCTTCAAAAATTCCTGAATAAAATTCCACTGTATCGGGCTCTTTCCGCTGTGTTACAATGGCAGACTGACCCGGGCGACGCCGGTTGAGTTCAGTTTGTATTTTTTCAGTATTTATTTCCAGTCCGGCCGGGCATCCGTCAATAATTCCTCCTATCGCCTGCCCGTGAGACTCTCCAAAGGTGGTAAGTTTAAAAATTTTTCCGAAGGAATTACCTGCCATAGTTATCGTTTTGAGCAAATGTAAATTTTTAGCCTCACTTTTAAAAGGCTAATTTCATTTAATGTGCAGATAACAAAAGGTAAAAAAAGGTGAAGCCTGTAAAATTTATGGTTTTACTCTTTCAGCAAAGTATGACTATTCATTTTTCATTATTAGAGTTAGCCGCTAAAACTTCGTCAATCCGGGTTAGCAAAGTAGCCATATCAAAAGGTTTTGCAATGAAATCTACAGCCCCTGCATTTTTACAAATTTCATCGGCATTATGAAGAGCAGACATCATTACCACAGGGATATGAGCCACTTTCTCATCCTTTTTTAATTCACTGCAAACATCTGTGCCATCTACCCCTGAGATAAGTTTATCCAGCAAAACAAGTTCTATATCGTTATTGATTACGTTCTGTTTGGTTTCCAAAGGTTTCTGGGACAATGTTACATCATGGTTTTTAAATTCGAGGATATCTCTTATCATATAACCTATGGACATATCATCGTCTACTACTAAAATTCTGGCCATTGTTTCTAATTTATATAAGGTAAAGAAATTGTAAATTCTGAACCTTCACCAAAGGTGCTTTCCACATTTATAGAGCCTCCGTGGCGTTTTATTATTTCATTGGAAAGGAAGAGACCTATTCCAAATCCTGCATAGGTGCCTTCATTTTGTGCTCCCACACGATAAAAGCGCTGGAATATTTTCGCGAGTTCATTTTCATTAATTCCAATTCCGCTGTCTTTTACTTTTATGGAAACAAAATTTTCTTTTTCCTTTTCAATATTAATAAATATTTCCTTTTTATCAGGAGAATATTTAATAGCATTTGTAATAATATTAACCAGCACCTGACCTATCCTTCCACGATCTGCCAGCACATTACAATTTAGTGAATTGGAAATTATTATAGATGTTGACTCAATATTTGAATGACGTATATCCTGGACTGTTTCCTCAATAAGTTCATTAAGAACAAATTCCTGCTTGTTAAATTCCAGTTCATTCTCTTCAATTCTTGAAAGGTCCAGAATTTCAGAGATTAATCTTATTTGACGCTCCACCTGATTTTCAATTCTTCCAAGGTAAGCAGACATTGGTATATTTTTAACTTTAGCTTCTTTATTTTTAGCCAGAATAGAAGTTAATAATTGAGTGTAACCTTTAATGGAAGTTACAGGTGTTTTTAATTCATGACTAACCAATTTCAGAAAATTTTCTTTTTTTCTTTCATCCTCTTTAAGCTTCTGGATTTCTGTACTGGAACTTACCCAGTTAATAATTTTCCCGACTTTATCCCTTAAAGCAATACCCCGGGTGAGGTGCCATTTATAGTTTCCATTCTTATCCAGAATACGCATTTCCAGCTCCAGGTCTTCACCTGTAGTTAAAGCTTGTTTTACACAGTTCTTTACATACTCCTTTTCCTTTGGATGCACATATTTAGACCTGTCCTGCTTAACCAGATCTGCCATAGATAAGCCGGTATATTCCTGCCAGCTCCTGTTAAAGTAATAAGAATTTCCTGAAGTATCTGCAATTGTAATTTTGTGAGGCATAAAATCTATGAGCTGCCTGAGCTTAAGTTCACTTTCTTTTAGCTGATTATGAAGTTCTGCCTGAGCGGAAACATTAGTGGCAATTATACCTACTCCTTCAATTTTTCCCTGCAGGTTCCTTTGTGGCTGATAAAAAAAATCGAAATAATCCAGTTTCTTTACTCCATTTACTAAATGGGTTCCCGGCATTTCATAAGCCTGTACCACTTCTCCTGTATGATACACCTTCATTAATAATTCATAAAACCCCTGTCCTTCAAGTTCCGGAATAGCTTTCATTAATGGTTTCCCAATTATAGCATCCCCTTTTCCCCAATTATCCAATATGGCTTTATTTGCTATATCAATAACTAGTTCTTCCCCTTTAAGAAAAGCTATTAAAGATGGGGAAGAATGCACAATATCTTTATACCGGTTATTTACTTCCTTTTCATGATCAAGAAGAGAGTGCAGCCTTTTTATTTCAGCCTTTAGATTTTCTGTAGTATCACTTTTATGATCTGTCCTGGAATCGTTTTCCATATAAAGGGGATTACGCTCCAAATATAAAAATAAAATTGTGCCCGTTTTTTTAATGAAGCTAACAATGTTTTGTTAATCTTCGGCTTATTATCTTAAAGCATTTCTTAAGATACTTACAGGGTGCATAGCCTCTCTTTTGGTACCATCTTTTATCTGATGCCTGCAACTGGTACCATTAGCGGCTATAATGGTATCTTCAGGCGCTTTTCTAACGGCAGGAAACAAAGTTTGTTCTCCAATGCTCATGCTCACTTCATAATGCTCTTTTTCATAACCAAAAGAACCTGCCATACCACAACATCCCGAAGGAATAATAGTAACCTTAAAGTTTTCCGGAAAATTAAGAACGGTAAAAGTATATGAGGTATTTGAAAGTGCTTTTTGATGACAATGCCCGTGTATCTTGATTTCTTTTGCTTCTGAAGTGAAAGAAGATGCTTTTATATTTCCCAGCGAAATTTCCTGTTTTAAAAATTCTTCAATGAGAAAACAATTTTTTGCAAGTGCTTCTGCATCTTCTTTATTTTCTGCTAAACGGTGATACTCATCCCGGAAACTTAAAATAGCAGATGGCTCAATTCCAATAAGCGGAGTTTCTAAAGAGATCAGTTTTTTGAAAACATTTATATTATTATTTGCCAAAATTTTAGCCTCTTTCAGAAAGCCTTTGGAAAGATGGCTGCGGCCACTTTCGCCATGTTCCACCAACTCAACCTGGTAACGCAGTTTTGAGAGTAGCTCTAGGGCATCAATCCCAATTGGGGCATCAAGATAATTTGTAAATTCATCATTGAAGAGATAAACGGTCTTTATTGGTTTTTCGACCTTCAGGCGATTCCTGTTATTTTTAAAGTAATTCCATACCGTCTCTTTTGCCAACTGGGGAAGACTCCGCTCACTTGCTATTCCTAAAGTCTTTTTTGCCACTCCGGAAGTAATTTTATTCCGGAAGAAAAAGTTGGTTACACCAGGTGCTTTGGAACCAAGGCGGTTCATTTTGGCATTATTAACGAACATTTTATTTCTACGGGTAAAGCCGTTTTCCTTCTGGTACTGGTATTGAAATTCAGCTTTTAGGGCGGCAACATCTACACTTGAAGGGCATTCACTTTTACAGCCTTTACAACTTATACATAAATCAAAAACTTCTTTTAATTCGTCGTTATTAAAGCGGTTCTTTTTTTCTGAATTGGTCAGAAATTCTCTTAAAGCATTTGCCCTGGCACGGGTGGTGTCTTTTTCATTTTTAGTAGCCCTGTAACTTGGGCACATAGTTCCCCCGGATTCTGAAGATTTTCGGCAATCTCCACTACCATTACATTGTTCAGATAAACGTAAAATACCCTGAGATTCGGAAAAATCCATTAAGGTTTCAATTTCAGGTTCTTTCCTATCTACTTCATATCTAAAAGAAGTATCCATTGGTGCGGCATCTATAATTTTACCGGGATTAAAAATATTTTGCGGATCAAATGTTAACTTCAGCTCCTTCAAAATCTGATAATTTTTTGAGCCAATCATATATTCAATAAACTCAGCCCTTACTCTGCCGTCACCATGCTCTCCACTCATGGAGCCATTGTACTTTTTAACCAGTTTTGCCACATCTTCAGTAATACTGCGAAACAGTTTTACATCTTCAGATTTCTTTAAATCCAGGATGGGCCTTAGATGTAGTTCTCCTGCCCCGGCATGTGCATAATATACCGCATCCTGCTTATACTTACTCATTACCTCTGTAAAATCATTTATATAAGAAGACAGGTAAGGAAGTGCCACAGCCGTATCTTCTATACAGGCTACAGCTTTGCGATCTCCGGCTATATTACCCAAGAGTCCCAATCCTGCTTTACGCAGCTCCAGCGCCAGCTCAATCTGCTCTCCAAAAAGAACAGGGAAAGCATAACCAAGGCCGGAAGATTCCATTGTATTGAGAAGTTCTTTAGTTTGCTTCTGTAATTCTTCTTCACTATTCGCCCTTAGTTCAAGCATTAGAATAGCTTTAGGATCTCCCTCTATAAAAAACCTGTTTTCCTTATATTTCAAATTCTGCTTGGTACAGTCCAGAATGGTCTTATCCATCATTTCACAGGTGAATAAAGGATGTTGCATCGCCGGGACAACAGCCTGCAGGCAAGCTTCAACGGAAGTATAATGTGCAGCAACCATAGAAGCTTTGGGAGGCGGTAAGGTGTCCAGTTGCAAAGTTATTTCTGTTGTAAAGGCCAAGGTACCCTCACTCCCGGCAAGAAATTTCGCCATGTTGAATTCCTCTTCATTATTCACATCAAAAACCTGGGTGTATAAGAGATCATCTATAGCGTATCCGGTATTCCTGCGGTGCATTTCCCGTGGAGGAAACTTTTCTTTTATTTCCTTCTGGTTTTCTTCTGAAGACAGTTTATCTTTTATCTCCCTGTAAATTTTTCCTTCCAGGTTTTGCTGCTGAAGTTTTTCACCAAAGGCCAAATTGGAAATATAATTGAATTCTGCATTGCTGCCATCACTCAGAATAGTTTTCAAGGAGATAACTTTTTCCCGGGTAGTTCCATATTTAATCGAAGTGGTTCCGCTGGAGTTATTTCCAACCATTCCACCAATCATACAGCGATTGGATGTAGAGGTATTAGGACCAAAAAACAAACCGTGCTCCTTTAATATCCTGTTTAAATCATCCCGGATTACTCCCGGCTGTAGCCTTACAGTTTTATTTTCAGTATTTATTTCCAAAATCTTTGTGAAATACCTGGAAACATCTACCACTATCCCAGTTCCCACACATTGCCCGGCCAGTGAAGTGCCGGCGGTTCTGGGTATAAGCGAAGTGCCTTGCTGAGCAGCATAATTGATAAGGATTTTCAGATCCTTTTCATTTTTAGGATAACATACTGCAAGGGGCAATTCACGATAAACAGATGCATCTGTGGCATAAATAGAACGCCACAAATTATCATAAAAAAGTTCTCCTTCTAGGTTCTGGGCCAGGGCCTCTAAATCTTTCATCATAATAAAATTCTAAAATTAAGGATTTCATCTGAATCTGCTTAACACATTTTTAATCATTATTAACAATAGATTGGCGCATATGCACGTTTGCCTTATAATTGATCATTTAAATTTGTCAAACAAACAAGAAAAATTACAGAGAATGAAAAAGTTATTTTTACTCGCAGCCCTAAGTATTGGTGCAGCATTTTTCACTGGAGCAAAAGCACAGGAAATATCAGATAACGCTATTGGTTTGCGCCTTGGAGGCGGTGGCGGATTTGGTGCTGAAGTTTCATACCAGAGAGCATTGGGAATGGAAAATAACCGCCTGGAGGTAGACCTGGGTTGGAGAAACGACAGCGACCAGTTTAGTGCCTTTAAAGTAGTGGGACTTTACCAGTGGGTTTGGAATATTGAAGGTGATTTTAACTGGTATGCCGGAGCAGGTGCAGGTATTGGCGGAGTTTCTGATGAAAGAGATTATGAAGGAGTTGAAGCTGACGAAGGAGCTTTTTTTGCAATAGCCGGTGATGTGGGAATTGAATATAATTTTGATATTCCACTTATGGTTTCCCTGGACCTTCGTCCTGAAATTAGCCTGAGCAGTTATGATTATTTTGATGATTTCACACCGGATATCGCTGTAAGTGTGAGATATCAGTTTTAAGTAAAATAATCAAAAACTTCGGTCAACCCCGAAGAATTAAAACTTAATGAGAGTTGAAAATCAATAAAAAAGTGGGAGTTTTTGCTCCCACTTTTTTATTGTTGAAATATCTGATTTTAAACTTTTTCCAATAGGTTTTGGTATAATGCTTCATATTGTGGAACAACCACACTGATATCAAATTTTTCGGCTTCCTGACGTGCATTATTCTTAAATTGCTGAAGCCGTTCTTTATCTTCAAGTATAAAAATTGCATTTTCAGCCATTTGTTTTACATCACCAACATTATTCAAAAATCCGGAAACTCCATCAATATTAACTTCAGGAAGGCCACCGGTATTGGTGGAAATAACAGGAACTCTGTTAACCATAGCCTCTAGCGCTGCCAAACCAAAACTTTCCTTTTCCGAAGGTAAAAGAAACAAATCTGAAAAACATAGGATTTTATCAATCTCATGGCTTTCTCCAAGGAACAGAACCTTATCCTGAATTTCCAGATCCTTTACCATTTCTTCTGCCATTTCTTTTTCAGGACCTTCCCCCACCATCATTAATCTGGATTTAATTTTCTTCTGAATTTCATAGAAAATCCTCACCACATCATCAATTCGCTTTACTTTCCTGAAATTACTCACATGGGTTATAATCTTTTCATCTTCAGCAGCCATCATTTCACGCTGGCAATCAGTAAAAGATTTTCGCTTGTACTTGCTTACATCTATAAAATTAGGCACCACCTGGATCTCTTTGGTAATATTGAAAGAATCAAGGGTGTCTTCTTTAAGACTTTGTGACACTGATGTTACCACATCACTGCTGTTTATACTGAATTTTACTGCAGGTTTATAAAAAGGATGGCGGCCAACAAGAGTAATATCTGTACCGTGTAAAGTAGTAACCATTGGAATAAAAATGCCTTCTTCTTCCAGCATTTTCTTAGCCATATAACCGGCATAGGCATGAGGAATGGCATAGTGCACATGCAAAAGTTCTATTCCATGCAGCTTTACCATGTTTACCAGTTTACTGCTAAGCGCCAATTCATAAGGCTGATAATGAAAAAGAGGATATTCCGGCACATGCACTTCATGAAAACGTACATTACTGGAGAGCTGATCCAACCTTACCGGTTGTTTATAGGTTATAAAGTGGATTTCATGGCCTCTTCTGGAGAGCGCCAGCCCAAGTTCAGTGGCTACCACCCCACTTCCACCAAAGGTGGGGTAACAAACAATAGCAATTTTCATTTATTCATTTCTTTAAAAGGACCTGAGACCAAAAACTCACTTTTAAGTCATCTAGAAATCTATGGCTTCGTAAATTACTTTCTGTATTTTAGACCTGATGTCTTTCCTTATCAATTCCCTGTTGTTGGAATCGGGATATGTCCTGTTAGACAAAAATACATATATAATTTCTTCCGCCGGGTCAGCCCAGGCAAAAGTTCCCGTAAACCCGCTATGTCCAAAACTGGCAGGGGACGCGCAACCACAGGTAGGCCCCGCATTATGTAATTGGGGTTTGTCGAAACCAACTCCGCGCCTTACATCCTGATCGCAATAATAGCAGGTATTAAATTTTGAGATTGTTTCCGGCTTCAGAAATTCTTCACCACCGTAATTGCCACCATTAAGGTACATCTGCATAATTTTGGCAACATCATTTGAGTTACTAAATAAACCGGCATGACCGCCAATTCCCCCCTGCATGGCAGCTCCCTGATCATGTACATAACCATGAACGGTTTGTGACCTCCAAAGCTTATCTTCTTCAGTAGGAGCTATTTGCTCAATGCTGAAGCGGCTTAAAGGCAGGTAACCGGTATAATTGGCACCCAGGGGGCGATAAAATTTTTCCTGGGTAAGGGCATGCATATTTGTTTTATAGAAATCTTCCAGGTAATACTTCAGAATATAAAAAGGCAAATCACTGTACTTGTATTCTTTCTTCCTTTCCAGGCTACTGTCACGTATAACCGAAAGAATAGTATCCTGGGCATCATCTCTTATATACATATGGTCTGCCACCTGGGTATGAAAAGCTTCAGCAGGAATTTTATTGTAGAAAACGTCTGAAGGTTTCCTGGTCTTTTTATCAAGAGTTGAAACGTAAAAAGGAATCCACACCTTTAGCCGGGCGTAATGCATCAGCATATCCTGCAGCCTGATATTTTCTTTATTGGACCCCCTGAAAATTGGCATCAACTCCCCCAGAGTAGTATCAAAACTTATAATGTCCTTTTCCTCCTGTTCCATTATAAAAGGTAAGGTTGCCAGAATCTTAGTGAGTGATGCCAGGTCATAAACAGTAGTGTCAGTTACCGGTAAATTCTCTTCATATTTTTGATACCCAAAATTGCGCTGATAAATTACTTTTCCTTTACGCGCAACCAGAATCTGGGCACCCGGAGTCATTTTTTCCGCTATTGCATAATTAATAATAGAGTCAATTTTTTCCAGTTTCGCCGAATTCATCCCTACGGTTTCAGGAATACCGTAGCTAAGCCTGTTTAAGTTTCTTGTGCGAAGACCGGTACCTTCGGGAAATTCTTTACCGATACTAACCGGCAATTTTCCTTTTGCCTCCGTAGCTCCAAAAAGCACCTGGGCTACTTTTTGCTGCGCTGTTTCATTATTCTGATATCCCAGCACCACAGCTTCAATATCAGTAAAAGACGGGATGTCAAGTAAGGCATAGGGTCTTGCAAAAATGCTTAATGTGATTTTATTATGCCTTGCTATCTGATAAAGCCATACGATCTCTTTTTCAGAAAATCTATAAGTGGCCCAGGGATTTGGATCTGCTTTGTGGAATCCCACGATTACCTGATCGTAGGCAGCTAATTTCTCCTGTAAATCAGAAAGAGTATTTGCCCTTACCCAATCAATTTTAGTATATTTTTTAAGCTGCTCCAAAAAAGCGCTCCCGTCTCCATCTCCAAAATTCACATAGGCAATTTTCTTTTCTGCAAGCTTCTTTACAGGTAAAATTCCAGTATTATTCTTTAGAACGGTAATAGAATTTTCTGTCAGTTTATCAAATAAGGCCTTATCACGAATATTGTTTAATTCTTCAAATAAATAAGTAGTATCTACCGGCTCATAATTGTTTAAGCCGGACTTGTACTTGGCGTAGAGTATTTTCTTAACCGAATGGCTAAGGCGTTGTTCTGTAATTGTTCCCTCTTTATATGCATCAATAATTTTTCGGGAAGCTTCAGGGACATCTTCAGAAATTAACAGCACATCATTACCCGCCAAAAAAGCGGCAAGATCTATATCTCCCGGTTCGCTATAATTAGAAGCGCCTTTCATGTTCAGGGCATCGGTAAAAATAAGTCCATGGAAGTCAAGTTCATTTTTAAGCAAATCTGTAACAATAGCTTTACTTAGGGACGAAGGAACTCCTTTCTCTTTTTCAAGGGAGGGAACATTTAAATGGGCTACCATTACACTGGATAATCCTTCTTGAATCATCTTTCGGTAAGGATATACCTCCACACTATCTATCCTCCTTTTTGAGAAAGAAATAGTGGGTAAGGTTTTATGGGAATCTGAACTGGTATCCCCGTGGCCCGGAAAATGTTTTGCACTGGAAAGAATCCCTTCCCGCTGCATTCCTTTCATAAAAGCAAGGGCTTTATTAGCAACTTTCTTCTTATTCTCCCCAAAGGAGCGGTTACCAATAATGGGATTCTCTGGATTGGTATTAATATCCACCACCGGGGCAAAGTTGATATGCACTCCAAGCCTTTTGGCATTTCGGGAGATTGCTGCACCTGCCTCTTCAATAAGATCATTATTTTGTACGGCGCCCAATGTCATATTCCATGGAAGTGCAAAAGTGGAATCCAGTCTCATTGCCAGGCCCCATTCCGCATCCATACCAATGAGCAGCGGTACTTCAGTATTTTGCTGAAATTCATTTGTTAATCTCGCCTGTCTCAACGGACCACCTTTAGAAAAGATGACACCACCTATCTTTTCTTCTTCAATCAGTTTCCTCGTTTTATCAATTTCAGCATCAGTTCCACTGGAAAAAACATCAACCATAAACAGCTGCCCTACTTTTTCCTTTAAGGTTAATGTATTATAAAGGCTGTCCACCCACTTTTTCTGAGCGGTAAAATCTTTACTTATTAACGGACTGGTTTGCTGAGCTGTTAGGTTAAAGAATGATAGGAAAAAAAGTACACTGAAAAACAGGATTTTCGGAGCTGCTTTCAAAGTCATTTATTTCAAAAATCGGTTATGCCAGCTTTCAGATGCAGGGACTTCCCAATCTGAAAGATATTCGGCTTTATTGTTTACAAGATTATTAAATACGATGGTTTTAGAAGAAACAGCCTTCTCTTTAGCCATTTTTCTGAAATCAGAAAGATTTTTATATGCAATAAATTCACCCTGCTTATAAGTTACATTCATTTTATCCAGAAGGTCTACCTCATATTGTTTTTCAAGTTGCTGGATAAAATGTACGGAAGCATCTATAGAACAACCTGAAGCAGCATTAGTTTGCTGATCCAAACCTAAAATAATAAAACGCCTGTATTTTATTTCAAATGAAGCCTTAAGTTCGGCACCGTGAGCAGTCCACTGCTGAATAAAATTTTCTAATGTAGGGGTGATTTCCTGAATCTCTTCTTCTGTAAAAGGCCTGTTGGATTGATATATCCAAACCCGGGCGCTATCAGGTAAAGTATTAAAAGGTACTAACATTGTTAAGTTAAAATAGATTTATACAAAGCTAATTGTTTAGGCTGTAGCTTCAAATATAGTACCGATATTTAACTTTTGAACAAAAAGGCTGAATTACCAGATGTAAATAGAATTATAGAAGTTGTTAAGAAGATTTGGGGTGGTATGTTTAAAAAATAAGTTTAGAGGTCATCAGCATTTGCAATCATCTCTGCAACATCCATAACCTCAATATTATCTTCTTTCTCTTTATTTTTAACGCCATCGGTTAGCATGGTGTTGCAAAAAGGACAGCCTGCAGCAACAACATCTGGTTTCACTTCCATAGCCTCTTCAGTACGTTTAATATTTACGTCTTTTGTTCCAGGCTCGGGTTCCTTAAACATTTGGGCCCCGCCTGCACCACAACATAATCCGTTACGCTTGCAATTTCGCATTTCAACCAGTTCCACTTCCAGCTTACGAAGTAAATCCCGTGGAGCCTCATATTCTCCATTACCACGCCCGAGATAACAGGGATCATGAAAAGTAATTCTTTTGCCCTTAAATTTACCTCCTTCTACTTTAAGTCTGCCCTCATTAAGTAGAGCCTTTAGAAACTGGGTGTGGTGCATTACTTCATAATTTCCACCAAGTGCGGGATATTCGTTTTTTATGGTATTGAAGCAGTGCGGGCATGCAGTGACTATTTTCTTAATCTCATAGCCATTCAAAACTTCAATATTTGTAACAGCCTGCATCTGGAATAAAAATTCATTCCCGGCACGTTTGGCCGGATCTCCGGTACAGCTTTCCTCGGTTCCTAAAACTGCAAAATCCACTCCCGCCCTGTTCAAAAGTTTTACAAAAGCCTTGGTGATTTTTTTCGCCCGGTCGTCAAAACTTCCGGAACATCCCACCCAGAACAAAACTTCAGGCTTTTTGCCTTCTGCCATGTATTCGGCCATTGTTGGAACCTTTAATGCTTCTGCCATATCGCTGTTAATCTTTTTTTAAATTTTAAGAATTTTCTTTGGCCCAGTTTAATCTGTCCATTTGGTTGTAAGGCCAGGGAGCACCATTATTTTCAATATTGGTCATAGAAATAGCCAGTTCATTAGGGGCTGCGCTTTGCTCCATTACAAGATATCTCCTCATATCCATAATTATAGACATAGGGTCTATTCCCACAGGGCAGGCTTCCACACAGGCATTACAGGTAGTACAGGCCCAGAGTTCTTCACGAAGAATATAATCATCCAGCAATTGTTTACCGTCTTCTTTAAATTCTCGGTTTTTGCTAATGTTTTCCCCCACTTCCTCCAAACGGTCCCTGGTATCCATCATAATTTTTCGTGGAGAAAGTTTTTTTCCGGTTTGGTTTGCAGGACACTCTGCTGTGCACCTTCCACATTCTGTACAGGTATAGGCATTTAAAAGCTGAACCTGGTTAAGATCCATAACATCTGATGCCCCAAATTTTTCGGGCTCTTCTGTTTCTTCTCCTTCGGCAGGTGCTGCAAAAGGATCCGCATCGGGATCCATCATTAATTTTACTTCATCAGTAACCGACTGTAAATTATCAAATTCACCCTTCGGCCTGAGTTTTGAAAAATAAACATTTGGAAAAGCAAGTAAAATATGAAGGTGTTTGGAATAGTATAAATAATTCAGAAAAAATAAAATTCCTAAAATGTGCAGCCACCACGCTGTTCTTTCAATAATAATTAAGGTACTATTGCTTAATTCATCAAAAAGTGGCAGCATAAACTGACTCACCGGAAAGGAGCCCATAATTCCCGCTTCATTGGCATAATGCGTGACGCCATTTACCTGTAACTGATAATCTGCAGCGTTCATGGAAAGAAAGAGCAGCATTAATACCATCTCGAAATATAAAATGTAGTTGGCATCATTTTTTGGCCAGCCCTTTAGCTCCCTACCTAGAAACCGATAGATATTAGTTAAATTTCTTCTGGTCCAGAAAATAATTACCCCAAGCAATACCAGGAGCGCTATAATTTCAAAAGCTGCAATAAGAAAGTTATAAAAACCTCCCATAAAAGAAAAGATACGATGTGTTCCAAAAACACCGTCTATAATAATTTCAAGAACTTCGATATTAATAATAATAAAGCCCAGATAAACAATTATATGCAGGATACCGGAAACTGGTCTCCGTACCATTTTGCTTTGCCCAAAAGCCACTCTCGCCATTTTGGAAAAGCGCTCTCCTGCCCTATCATTTCTGTAGATTTCCTTACCTAACTTTATATTCCTGAGAAGGAGCCGGATGTTTTTAACAAAAAAACCTATCCCTGCAACAAGGGCTATCAGGAATAATATCTGAGAGATAATTTGCATGAATGTTATCTTAAACTGTCTTCAGGCTCTGTATAACCCTTAGATCTTTTTCCGAATACAGAAAAATGAACATATCGCTTCGGGTTAAGTTTAATATCCTGAAGTAATTCCTCCAATTGTTTTGTAGCACGATCAAGGTTATTATATACAGCATCATCATTAATCAACTTACCGGCTGTCCCCTCTCCATCTGCCAGGCTACTTGAAATTCCTTCAAAATCTGCTATAACATCTTCAAGATTGTTAGTCATCTGGCTCAGGTTAACATTTGCCAGTGTATCAGAAAAGCGATTGAAATTGGTAGACATTTCATCCAGATTCGTTAAAGTGCGGTCAATTTTACCTGCATTTCCCTGAACTATTCCTTCCAAAGACTGTGCAGTACTGCTAAAGGCTCTTGAAGTCTCATTTATATTTTGAAATGTATTTTGAATATTATTTGTGGTACTGTCATTTAATACATTATTAATTGCATTAAGCAGGGAATCTGCACTTACAATTGCATTTTCCACTTTGGCCTGAAGAGGCGTAAGTTTATCATTCACCAACTCCATAATACCTTCTTCTATTTCTCCCCGGAGTGTATCTCCAGATTTGGCAAGATTCCCTTTTTCATAATTAGGAACTATCGCAAGTGACTTACCACCTATTATATTACCACCATAAATATTGGCAACACTGGATTTGGAAAATGGAAAATCATTATCCACAGTAAATTCCACCACCAGCAAACCTGTATTATTTAAAAAGGTGATACTGGAAACCTGGCCTATCTTTAAACCGTTGATGGTAACAGCTGACGAGGGGGACAATCCTTCTACATCATCATACACCGCGTAAAAAATTCTGCTGTCGTCAAGGAGATTTTTGCCTTTGAGGAAACTATAACCAAAGATAAGAATGAGTATAGCAATTATGGCCAGTATGGCGGTTTTTACCTCTTTAGAATACTTCAAAAGCTATTAGTTTAAGATCCGTACAAATTTAGAAATAAAATTAGGAAACTACACCTAATTGAGCTTAGATTTTAACGCCTCATTAACTGTAATCTTTTTATCGTCCCTAAAAGCTACGATATAACTTGATGAGTATCCATTTTTTATGGCTGTCTGATGTAATTGCTGAATTTTAAGATAATCTGAAGTAGCCCCTAGATAGTACTTATACAAAGGCCCTTCTTTGGCACGGGATACATTTTGCAGTCCTTTAAAATTATAAGGTTTCGTTTCAAGTTTTCTAGAACCGGCGGCTAGTTGCACCTTAAATGTGATTCCCTCGTAAAAACTGGAATTTACAGTAGTTGACCCTATGTTTCCTGCTGTGTCCGGAATACTTTCCAGAGTAGAAAGATTTATACTCTGACTATAATTAATAACAGCCTGGGAAATTGCCTGTGCCATTTTATCCTGCCCCCTGTTACTATTAAGATACGCTCCTTCTTCATTATTGGTAAGAAAACCGGTTTCAATAAGAACACTGGGCATTACGGCCTCCCTAAGTACAAGAAATACATCCTGTTTCACTCCACGATTTTTTCGTTTAAGTTCATGGGTAAATTTCTTCTGAATAAAATCTGCCAGCAGAATACTCTGGTTTAAATATTCTTCCTGCATAAGAGCAAGGCCTATATAAGATTCGGGAGAATTCGGATCAAACCCGTTATAGGTAACCTCATAATCTTCCTCCAGATAAATTACAGAGTTTTCACGCTTGGCAATTTCAAGGTTATCATCGCTTCTTCTAAGTCCTAAAACAAAAGTTTCAGTCCCGCTGGCTTGTGAGCTATGGGAATTACAATGTACCGAAACAAACAGATCTGCCCTCGCATCATTTGCAATTTGAGTACGTTTCTGCAATGGAATAAAAACATCGCTCTCGCGTGTATAAATCACTTCTATCCCGTTTTTTTTCAATTCTTTTCCAATTTTCAGAATAATACTAAGGGCAATATTTTTCTCTTTATACCCGTTGCCCATATTTCCGGGATCCTTGCCGCCATGGCCGGCATCCA
Source organism: Autumnicola musiva (assembly GCF_031846585.1). Classification (NCBI taxonomy): domain Bacteria; kingdom Pseudomonadati; phylum Bacteroidota; class Flavobacteriia; order Flavobacteriales; family Flavobacteriaceae; genus Autumnicola; species Autumnicola musiva. The sequence continues at coordinate 159,938 of NZ_JAVRHK010000008.1, read as the reverse complement.
GCACCACTACAAAGCGGTCTTTTTCGGGCACTTCATTGGCTAGAGCATCAAGCCCAAATGTAAAAACACAAAAAAATAATACGAAAAGTTTAATTAGGTTCGTTCTCATAAACAGTTAACGCTAAAATCAGGGTGATTATTTTAATTACTATTTTTCACTCTTTCACAAAAGTCAGGTGGAAAAATATATGTAATTTTGAATCGCAAAAAGCAAGCCACTCTATACAAAAATAGTACTTAAAGCATTGCAAACAAATATACCTTATATACTTTTTTGCTGTATTTTTATACTGTCATTCCCTTCATTTATAACGGCGCAAGAGATAGACACCTTAAGTGGCATGAAAATAGAAGCGGCACGTGACAGTGTTGTTTCGGTAGGAGAAGGCATTCCCCTTGCCCAGACTATACGTATGCAGGATAGTATCCTGGGTGATACCATTAGGCCACAGGGAAATCAATTACTTACAGATAAGGTACAATATAAAGCTACCGATTATCTTCGCCTTAGCCAGAGAGAGAGCCGAATGTATCTTTATAATGAGGCAGAGGTTATTTATGGAGATCTCACAATTAACGCAGGTCGTATTATAATAGATAATGAAAAAAATGAGGTTTATGCTTACGGAATTGTAGATTCTACAGGCACCTATACTCAGGCACCTGTTTTTAAACAAGGACCTAAAGTTGTAGAGCCAGACTCTATACGCTTCAATTTTGATACTGAACGGGCGCTTATATATAATTCCCGTACCCAGGAAGCCCAGTTTAACGTAAAAGGAGAAGTTACCAAAAGAGAAAACGATTCTGTCTATTTTATGCAGAACGTTCGTTTTACTACTTCCGAAGATGTAGATAACCCCGACTACTATTTCTACGCGCGTAAGATTAAATTTGTGCCGGACAAAAAAATTGTTTCCGGTTTGGTGAATATGTACATTGCAGATGTACCAACCCCCCTCGGTTTACCTTTTGGTTATTTCCCTATGACTGAGGAAGAAACTTCCGGCTTTATTATACCTTCTTTTGGAGATAGTAATGAGCGGGGCTATTACCTGCAGAATGGAGGATATTATTTTGCAATAAGCGATTATGCTGATCTTCTGGCTATTGGAGATTATTACACCAATGGTAGTTACGCCATGAACCTGGAGAGCAATTATGCAAAACGTTACCGGTTTCGGGGAAATGTTAGCTTCAGGTACGAGAAGCTTCTGGAGAGTGAGAGAGGTTTTCCTGATTTTGCTGAAGGTTCAAATTATAATTTAAGGTGGTCCCACAGCCAGGATTCCAAAGCAAGCCCTTCTTCCAGGTTTAGTGCGTCTGTGAATCTGGGAAGTAGCGATTATTATCGGGAATCTATAAACCAGGCTAACACGGGTAACTTTTTAAATAATACCCTTAACTCATCGGTTTCCTATTCTAAAACATTTCAGGGAGAACCGCAGATAACCTTAAATCTGGCAGCAAGACATTCGCAGAACACCAATACGGGAATTGTAAACCTTACCCTCCCCACCCTAACTGCGAGTATGTCCAGAATTTATCCTTTTGAGCCTAAAGTTGGTGCAAAAGAAGGAATTATTGAAAATATCAATTTTCAGTATAATTTAAGGGCTGAAAACAGGATTAATACCTATGATTCGCTTTTCTTTAAACCCCAGATGTTTGAGGACGCCGTTTACGGTGCTCAGCATTCCATTCCCATCTCTACTAACTTCAAGCTTTTTAGATATCTAAGCGTTAGTACCGGTGCCAGTTATGAGGAAAACTGGGTATTTGAAACCTTTGAGCGTTATTATGATGAAGAAACCAATAGTGTCCTGAGGGACACCATCAAAGGTTTTGACAGTTTCAGGACCTATAACTTTAATGCAAGTATTGGGACAACCGTATACGGATTAAAAAGTTTTGGATCAGATAAAAAAATTCAGGCTATAAGGCATGTCATGAGGCCCTCCATTAGTTATAATATTAATCCTGCTTTTGACCAGTATTACGATCAGTTTGAACAGGTAGATCCTGCCGATCCCACACAAATAGATCTTGTAGATTATTCACGCTTTGACGGAACTTTATACGGAGCCCCGGGAAGAACATTTTCAAGTTCCATTGGGTTAAGCATCAGTAATACCCTGGAGGCAAAGGTGCGGAATAAAGATAGTACAGCCACCGAACCTAAAAAAATAACGCTACTTAATAATTTTAGTGCAAGTACTTCTTATAATCTGGCAGGAGATTCCTTAAAGCTCTCCCCTATTGCCCTTCGGGGAAGTATTCCCATTGTAGATAATAAGCTCTCCATAAACTTAGCGAGCCAGCTGGATATTTATGCACTTGATAATAATAATCGCCGAATTGATCAGCTTAATATTAGTAATGGCGGGAGTTTGCTGCGCCTCACCAACGCCAATGTGAGTTTTGGATATTCTTTCTCGAGCAAAGATTTTGAAAAGGATACTGAAAATGAAGATGAAACTGAAAATGACACGTATAGGAACGGCGGCCGCCGGGATGATTTATTTGGAAAGGGTACCGATTTAGATGGTACTTTTTATGAAGATGAAGAAGATCCCTTTGAAGGAGACGAAGAGAGGGAAACCAATAGCGAATGGTATAATTACAAAATCCCCTGGGATTTGCGCCTTTCATACACTATGACCTACAATAACAATTCAAGACAGAGCGAAATTACTTCACATTCCCTCATGTTCTCTGGAAATGTAGATTTGTCTCCAAAATGGTCAATTGGAGCATCTTCCGGATTTGATATTAAAGAGCAGGGATTCACATATACCCAGTTGCGCTTTGCCCGTGATTTGAACAGCTGGAGGCTTAATTTTAGCTGGGTTCCATTTAGTCAGCGGGCATCCTGGAACTTTTTTATTGGTATAAAATCTTCCATTCTTAGCGATATCAAATATGAAAAGCGGCGAACAAGGGACAGAAGCCTGTAAAAATGGAAAATGGACAAAATTTTAGAGCTTATAGACTAAACCTTTACCTCAACTTTAAGGAGGTCCAAAAAAGTTATTTTAAGGCAATCATTTTAAAATTTAAAACATGAAGAAAATAATTAAAACCAATAATGCACCTGCACCAATAGGACCTTATAACCAGGCTGTTTTAAGCGGGAATATGCTTTTTGTTTCCGGACAAATTGCTATTAATCCCGAAACCGGAAAACTTGAAACTGATGATCTTGCCTCGGAGACAAAGCTGGTAATGGAAAACTTAAAAGCTATACTTGCTGAAGCAGGAATGAATTTTGAAAACGTCATTAAAACATCAATTTTTATAAGTGATATGAATAACTTCAATAAAATAAATGAAGTTTACGGAACTTATTTTGATACAGAAACTGCTCCTGCAAGAGAAACTGTAGAGGTGGCCAATCTTCCAAAATTTGTAAATGTTGAAATAAGTGCTATTGCAGTAAAGTCTTCATTTTAGGCCCAGGAAATGATTACTCACTGTTATAAAAGATTATAAACCCTGTATCAGCAATTTTGCTGTTGCAGGGTTAGTGGCCAAAGGGACATCGTGTACATCACACAGGCGCATCAGCATAAAGATATCGGGCTCGTGTGGATGTTTATCTAAAGGATCACGAAAAAATATTACCATATCAATAAGGCCTTCCGCAATTCGGGCAGCAATTTGTGCATCTCCGCCCAGGGGTCCTGAAAGTAATTTTTCCACCGTAAAGCCTGCCAGTTCCGTTTTAGCGCCGGTAGTTCCTGTGGCTATAAGGTTTAATTCTTTAGACTGAAGCGTCTCCCTGTGCTCATTCAGAAATTGAACCATTTCTGCTTTTTTACCATTATGAGCTATTATTGCGATTGTTTTCATGACTTAAGTAGATAAAATATCTGATATTCTCAATAAATCCTTGTTCACTTTATGTTCAGTTTGTAAAGCTTCCATTATGCCGGTAGCCTGAATTTCATTATTAATGATTCCTACCATCATATCCCTTTTCCCATCCTTCAGAAGCTCTACTGCTTTTACACATAAACGGCTGGCCAGTACACGATCAAAACAGGTGGGCCTTCCTCCTCTCTGGATATGCCCCAGGACGGTTACTTTGGCGTCATAGTAAGGAAGGTTTTCTTTTACATATTCAGCTAATTCAAAAACATTTTTCCCAATTTTATCCCCTTCAGAAACCACAACAATACTTGATGTTTTTCCAGATCTTCTACTTCTTTCCAATGAATTCAGCAAGCGCTCCAGTCCTAAGTCTTCTTCAGGAATAAGTATTTCTTCAGCCCCTGCACCAATTCCACTGTTCAAAGCAATAAAACCAGCATCCCGGCCCATCACTTCAACGAAGAATAAACGGTTGTGTGAGCTGGCTGTATCTCTTAATTTATCTATAGCCTCCACTACTGTATTAAGTGCGGTATCATATCCAATAGTATAATTTGTACCAGAAATGTCATTATCAATGGTTCCGGGAACTCCAATACAGGGGATATTATGCTCTTCGCTTAAAGCAAGTCCACCTTTGAAGGTTCCGTCACCGCCAATCAGGATTAATGCGTCTACTTCAGCCTCCTTTAATTTTTCTGCAGCTTTAGCCCTCCCTTCTTTGGTTTTAAATTCTTTTGACCTGGCAGATTGTAGCATAGTCCCTCCATAAGTGATGATATTACGAACACTACGGGCATTTAAAGGCATATAATCACCATCAATAATCCCCTGGAAACCACGATAAAACCCCACACAATCGGTATGATAATAGGCGCATGTTCTCACTACTGCCCTTATTGCTGCATTCATCCCCGGGGCATCGCCTCCGGAAGTTATTACTCCAATTTTTTTAATCCTACTAGTCATAAAATAGTCCTTAATGTATCTGAAAAAGATTAGGTGTAAATCTAAATACAAATAGATTTATGGCAAAATATTCCTAAACCTTAGAAAAAATAACTTTAAAAAAAATTCCATAAAAGTATCTTTTTTATCGATTACAGTAATACCAACTTTCACCTTGTTAACGCGGAAAACACTATGAAATCCATTTTTTAGGAGAAAAAATCGTAAGAAAAATTAGACAATTTTTTTAATTGTTTAAGAATTTATTAATTATAACATCTTGGAATAGTGTTAGTTAAATTTGTATTTACGTCATCTTCTATGGATAATTTTTATTTATTTTACTGGTACATTAACCATTCTAAATTATTATGCAGTATAAACCAACCAAGGGATTCCTGTATGTTCCCAGCCGTCCTAAACCTTCTTTAAAAGGCGCAACAAAAATCGATTTCGATTATTGCTTTTCGGCCCGTTATTTTGAAGAAAACGTTTTACTTGATGTGACTACAAAAATTATTGCTGAGTATGACCAGGTGTACACGCGCATTTCCAACCATCTAATTAAACGAGGTGAAGTTAAAACCTGTATAAAGGAATGTATACTTACTCATCTTTTACGAATGGGTATATCCAGGAAGAGGGCAAATTTTCTCTTGCAGGATTTTAATTTAAGTCCCAGAAAAATCCAGTTTCAGTAAATTCAGAAAAGGCTGATGCACCATAATAAATAATAATACAGGTTAGTTACATTTGGGGAGATGTACTAATCTAAAAAGGGGGTAAAATTTATTTTACTCCCTTTTTTTATAACGCCTCTGCTTTATTCTTCCGGAAATGTAATATAATCTGGCGCTAAAGATTCTTCTGTTGCTTGCTCCTGCTCTTCTTCTTTTTTTGCTTTAGCCAATTCTTTGTCGGCAATTTTGCGAATTAGTTCTTTAAAAGTATCAAAATCTACAGAATAAGCCAGCCCTATCCCCTGAGTAAATCCTATTTCCTCTCCAATAAACTGTATATTGTTCTCCCGATTAAAAACCTTCGCCCTTAGTGATCCATCCTCATTCAGCAGAAAATCAATTTCCACATTACCAATAATCAGTGATTCTGTTACTCCTCCTATGGGAACCCCCACCTGTCCATTTATCAATACCCTGTCACTAATTTGTGTAGATAAGGTAAGCCCGAAGCGATCTACAGTTTGCTGGTCCGGAGTACGGTCGCCCTGTACATAATTAACCCCTACCTGAAATTTGCCATCTTCATCTGCAAAAATATCATTCACTATACTTGATGCCCGTTCTGCCAGAGTTCCGGTTATTGCATTTTGCCTTAACCCAAATTCACTGTAGAAAGCTCCCTGAGTAACAAGAAACAGTGCCTGCAGCTCTTTGCTTGCCCTGTCATCTATACGGTATTCCAATTCTGAACGTACCACAGAGCTGGCACTTGGGAAATCAATATCAAAACCGATATCCGGCTGAACAATCTGGCCCTGAAGGTTGATAACCACTTCCACCGGAATTTTTCTGTTAACAGAAGGATTTTCCAGTAACACCGAAGGATTCGCGTCCAGCTGATAAACCGCACTCACATCAAGCTCTGCCTGTACAGGGTTACCATCCCAGTTAATACTACCACCAGATCTTACCCGGAATACCTTCTGCACAAGTCCCGCATATTTAAAATTATATACACCTTCATATACAATGAAATCCCCCCACATGTTAAATTTTCCATTGGTGTTTATTTCCAGTAAAAGGTTTCCTGCACCACGGCCTCGTAAGGTGCTCCCACTGGTTTTGTCTACCACCACTTCCACTTCAGCTTCATTGGTCACATTGAGATCAAATACCATTTCAATTCCCTTTACTTCAGGAATTATAATTTCCTGACCTGCCATTTTTGCTGCCTTTTCTTCCGGACTTAAAAAATGGATATAAGAATTATCACCTACAGATTCGGTATCGTTTAAAGGAATTTTAAAAACGGTACCACGTTCGGTCGTAGCGTTTACTTCCATTACCAGCTGGTCTGTGGACCCTTCAATGGAAGCATCTCCGCTAATAAAAGCTGTCCCGTAATAAAGCGCATCTTCTTCGGCATCGGTATTTAATACCAGTAACCGATCGGTGGTAATATCCAGGTTAAGAAACCATTCTGAAAAATTCCTGTGAGAAATATTGCCGTTAAGCCTGCCACTGGTATTAAATTCAGTATCGGTAATCCTGATGTTATTAAAATTAAACTGCTGTTCGGTTAGATTTACCTCGGCGGCGTCCTGAAACCTGTAATCCACTTCCAGGTAAGGAATACTTAATCCCGCATCTTCCAGAACAAGCTGACCACTAAACTCGGGGTTTTTATAATTACCAGCCACTTTGGCCGTTCCAGTTGCCCGCCCGCGAATATTGCTAATAGCCTCTCCTCCAAGGGGGCTAAAAGCAGCCATATCCAGTTTTTCCAGATCCAGGTTTAAATCTATGGTGGGTTGTGCGCCACTAACATTAATGTTTCCTACTGCATTCAGGGATTCAAAACCTTTATTTTTTAAATGTGCATTAATGGCATAATTGGTTAGGTTCTCATTGCCCTCTACATCTATATTAAGGTTCCCAAGCAAATTGTTATTAATATCAAGGGAATCTATCCTCAGGGAAGTGTTTGGATAATAGGCGTTGTTTTCCTGGACCAGATCGAGTTTCCCATTTACCCTCCCGGCCAGCTGCAATTTTTCCAATGAGGGGGTAATTTTACCAAGATCTACATTATCAAATTCCATATTAAAATCTTTATAAGTAGTATCCCTCATTACACCACTTAACCTTATTTCTTCATTTTCATGACTCATTACTAAAGAGTCTATCACGATATTGCGAAAATCATCTTCAATAACAATTTTGTTACTTTTATTGCTCTCTTCATTCAGGTACCATACATTGTTCTTAAACTTAAGATCCGATCGCTGTACACCTACAACAGACTGGTTTTCTTCATTTATGGTATGAAACAGATTAATGTTGAAAACATCGGCATTATTTTGCCCACCCTGGAATTCTGAGCGGATGAACAGGGTATCCCGCTGCGTAACATTGATAAAACTGAACTCAGAAAAATTATAAAGATCTGTTGCCACGCTATCGGCTTCAAAATAAGTATTGTAAATTGGATTTGTGTTGTCTACCTGAAGGTTAACCTCTTCAAACATATTTTCAAAAGCTTCAATTTTTGGGGACCTAAAGGCAACCCTGAATTCAGATTCATCAGATTCCACCCTTCCGCGCACAAAGGTATTGGGAGCCAGTGTTATTTCAGGATAAAAAACCTCTACGATTTTATTGTAGATATCGAAATTGAATTCCATATACTGATTGGTGGTAATGGTCCTGGGCTCATAATTTGTATAAATACTCCCCAGGGAATTGAGAAAAAGCGATTCCACTTCCCTAAGCTGAAAGATCCCTTCCACCTGCCCGCTAATTACATCGGGAGAATTTATGGCAATGGTGCGTACGTTTCCTTCAAATGAAGAAACAATGCTGAAATCATCAAAATAATACAGGTCATTTTGATTCCTGTAGGAGGTATTCAGCAGGAGAATATTTCCAAAGGCATTATCTATATTCGTACCTTTCATATTCATGATCACATCCCCTTTAAAGATGGAAGTGCTGTCCCGGGAAATAAAATTAAGGGCACTTAAATTGGCATACCCTACCCCTGCCTCAAAATCATATACGTTAATATCTTCTGAAACATCTACAAGCCCGTTAAATTCCATTTTCAGGTTTGGATCATTGGAAACAAGGTTGCCGTTAAATACGGGATTTCTTAAATTCCCGATTATCCTGATGTTTTTATAGGTATAATTGTTAAAATTAATTTTTGAAATAGCACCACGAAGCTGGGCATTTATATTTTCCTTCTGAAAGCCTTTCCCATCCACGTCAAGATTAAAGCTGGTTTTTCCCAGGTTTTCATTATCCACCAGGCGGCCTACATTAAAATCTTTAAAAATAAGTTTGCCTTTATAAGTGGCGGCATTGGAATTGTCGAAATGTCGAAGTACAAAATCTGCATCGGCAAAGCCCAGCTGGGTGTTTATAAGAATATCGGCAACAAGAGAATTAGCGGTTAGCACAGCCTCTCCGCTCATCCTGATACTTCCAAAATCCCTTATATTTTCCGGCAGGTTTCCCTGCAATGGGCCGGGAAGCAAATTAACAAGATCATAATAATTGGAATTAAACTCTTCAAAATTCCCGGAAATCTGAAAATCTTCAGCTTCCTGGGAAAAAGCTCCCTGCACTTCAAGATTGCCATAAACCGCACTCCTGTCCATACCTTCCAACTCAAGATTTTCAAGATAGAAGTCGTTTAGGGTCCCCGTCATTTGGGTATTAAAATTAATTAGTTCTCCGGTTCCGAAGCCGTCAAAGAATACCTGAAGGTCTGTACTGGAAATTGTTGATTCCCTGAAAGCAGCATTAAGCTGCACCTTATTTTCAAAATCTGAAAACTGTTCGCGCGTATAATCGAAATTAAGATCTCCCTGGACAGTAGATTCAGGAGTTTTAAGAAGCAGGTTCTGCAACTCCATGTGGTTGGGAGTATAAGTAAATTCCGTATTCATATCACTTACCGTAATCCCCCGGCGCTCTTCGGCCCTTAATGAGGTAATATCCACAGTAATAAGCTCTCCGTCCACCAACAGGTTTTCGGCATAGATATTAAGATTATCCATCAGCAATACATTTTCGGTATCCAGATTTTCATCTCTGTAACTATAATGGCTGTTCAGGATTTGCACATCACCTACCCGTAATTCAAAAGGAGAAGGCGGTTTACCGGTGGGGTTTTTCTTCAGTTTAGATATTAGCAGGCTCAAATTGTCCCTGCTTTCCCCCTCATAGCGTTTCATCTTAAGCTTAAGGCTTTCAATAATTGTATTACCAAAATCGGGCTTATTATTTATGAGGTTTCGGATGCCTAAAATAGAAGTTGAAACCTCCCTGGCATAAAGAAGCGTGTCCTCATGGTGGTCTTTAACGTAAACCCCATTCACTTTAATATCTCCAAAATAGGAAAGGCTAACGCTGTCTACATTAATATCAATATTGTTATTTTTTCGAAGGCTATTGGTGAGTCTTTCGGCAACTGAAGTTTGTACTGTGGGAATGGAAAATACAATCAGCAAGAGTATGAAGAACAAAAGGAGCGCAATCATTACTCTTTTTAATATTTTCCAGAATTTTTTGATACGGTTTTATGTTTTAAATTTGTACAAAATTAGCAACTTCTATGCCTTTTTCCCATTCCTGATGACACAACAAAAAATATATATGCTTGCTATTGAATCTTCCTGTGATGATACGGCTGCAGCCGTACTTTGTAACGGCAAAATACTTTCAAATATTGTAGCTACCCAGGAGGTACATCAGCAATATGGAGGTGTGGTGCCGGAACTGGCTTCCAGGGCCCACCAGCAAAATATTGTTCCTGTTATTCACCAGGCTATTGCAGCCGCAAATATCGACAAAAAAGACTTATCTGCAATTGCCTTTACACGTGGGCCCGGCCTTATGGGTTCGCTTCTCGTGGGAACTTCTTTCGCAAAATCTCTGGCCATGGGACTGGATATTCCTCTTATTGAAATTAATCATATGCAGGCGCATATCCTCGCTCATTTTATTGAAGAAGAAGGCTTTAAAAAGCCTGAATTTCCTTTTTTGGCGCTAACCATTAGTGGCGGCCATACCCAAATTGTGAAGGTTTCCGATTATTTTAAGATGGAAATAATCGGGCAGACCACAGATGATGCTGTGGGAGAAGCATTTGATAAAAGTGCCAAAATTATGGGACTCCCTTATCCCGGCGGGCCTTTAATTGACAAATACGCCCGGGAAGGCAATCCAAAAGCATTTCCGTTTCCAAAGCCAAAAGTAGCAGGACTCGATTTTAGTTTTAGCGGACTCAAAACAGCTATTTTATATTTTATTCAGAAGCAGACAAAGGAAAATCCTGGTTTTGTTGAAGAAAACCTGAAGGATATTTGCGCTTCCATTCAATATACAATAATTGCCATTTTAATGGATAAGCTGAAAAAAGCTGTGAAAGAAACCGGAATAAAGCAGGTGGCTATTGGCGGTGGAGTTTCGGCCAACAGCGGAATAAGAAATGCCCTGAAGGAAGCCGAAAAAAAGTATGGCTGGAAATGTTTTATTCCAAAATTTGAATATACTACAGATAATGCCGCTATGATCGCTATTGCCGGCCATTATAAATTTCTGAATAAAGAATTTTCAGATTTTTCCACCACCGCACAGGCGCGGTATAAATTTTAACCTATGCAGTTATTTTATCATCCCGGAATAACCAAAAATGACAAACAAATTATCTTCCCTAAGGATGAAAGCAGGCATATTGCAAAGGTGCTTCGAAAAAAAGAGGGTGACCTTCTGGAAGTGACTAATGGCGAAGGATTATTATTTTCTGTAGAATTAAAACAGGCAGGAAATAAAGCGGTTGCGAAAATTCTTAAAGTAACTAAGGAAAAAACCGCTCCCTACTTTTTACACATGGCAGTGGCACCAACCAAGATGAATGACAGGTTTGAATGGTTTCTTGAAAAAGCGACTGAAATCGGCGTTCATGAAATTACGCCCATTATAAGTGACCACAGTGAACGTAAAGTAGTAAAATTAAACCGGTTTGAAAGAGTGTTGCAAAGTGCCATGAAGCAATCTCTCCATTACCGAATGCCCAAACTTAATGAGCCGAAAAGTTTTGCAGAGTTTGTAAATTCAGCTTCGGAAGAAGAAAAATTTATTGCCCATTGTGAAGAAGACAAAGAACGTTTTCTGTTGAAAAATAAAGCAAAGGCAAAGTCCAGTTCTGTTATGCTTATTGGTCCTGAAGGTGATTTTTCTTCCGGAGAAATAAAACTGGCACTGGAAAATAATTTTCAGCCGGTAAGCCTTGGAAACAGCAGGTTAAGAACGGAAACTGCGGCAATAGCTGCCTGCCACACATTTGCTTTGGCAAACCAGGAGTAGTTTTCTTCAATTAAAATTATCTATTTTTAAAGCATAATAAAGTTTAGAATGAAAAAAGCCCTTCTGTTTCTTGGCATTTTTGTACTGGCTCATGCTGCTATTGCACAAAAAATTGCGGTGCTTAAATATAATGGTGGTGGTGATTGGTACGCCAACCCAACGGCTTTGCCAAATCTTATTAAATATAGCAATGAAAATATAGGCACTGCAATAAACACTAAACCTGAAACCGTAACTCCCGGAACAACCGATATTTTTCAGTACCCATTTGTTCACATGACGGGACACGGAAATGTCTTCTTTAGCAAAGAGGAAGCTGAAAACCTGCGGAATTATCTTCTAAGTGGCGGATTTATTCATATTGATGATAATTACGGAATGAACCAATATCTGCCAAAGGAGCTGAAAAAAGTTTTTCCGGAGAAAGAACTGGAAGAATTGCCTGCCAATCATCCAATTTTCAGCAGCTCTTTTAATTTCCCCAACGGATTGCCTAAAATCCATGAGCATGATAACAACAGGCCACAGGCTTTTGGACTTTTTGAAGATAGCCGCCTGATCTTACTGTTTACTTATGAAAGTGATCTTGGAGACGGCTGGGAAAATCAGGAAATTCATAATGACCCTGAAGAAATTCGCCTCAAAGCTTTAAGAATGGGAGCGAATATTATAAAATATGCTTTTGAAAATTGAAATCACAGCTGTCCCACTACCAATCTAATTTTAAAAAAAGGAATTTTCCGCTTGTCCTTATCCTGGATGAAGTTGCCGGGGATGCAAATATTGGAAGTATTTTTAGGTTAGCCGATGCTTTTGGGGTGGAAAAAATAATATTTTGTGGTACTCCTCCCAACTTCCGCAGCAACCGCTTGAAGAAAACTGCCAGAAATACCCACGAATATGTGGCATTTGAAATGTTTGAGACCACCCTTCAGGCACTGGAATATTACCGGGAACAAAACTACAGCATTTTCGCACTGGAAATTACCCATAATAGTTTAGCTTTGGAAACTGCAAATTTCGGGGAACATAAAGCTATAGCCCTGGTGATTGGAAATGAAGCTTTTGGCATTCAGGAAAACATTCTTTCCCTTTGCCATAAAACACTTCATATTAATATGTTTGGTAACAACAGTAGCATGAATGTCGCACAGGCAGCTGCCATTGCTTTATATGAAATTACCAAAAGCATCAATACTTTAGATGAGAAATAATATATTTACGCCGTGAACGCAAAAGAATTTTCTTTCGGAATATTACGGGCAGCCGGGATAATGGTTGGAATAGTTTTGCTTCTCTATTTTCTATACGAAATACAGTCGGTGTTGGTTTATATAGCCATTTCGGGAGTTATTTCACTTGTAGGGAGGCCCATAGTAATTTTTCTTAAACATACCCTTAAGCTCCCCAACCAGCTTTCAGTAATAATGGTGCTGCTAATGGTACTTTCGCTATTTATAGGCATTATTTATGTTTTTGTACCCATTGTTATAGAACAGAGTCAGTACCTGGGCAGGATAGACATGGATGCCTTCAGGAGTGACCTTAACGATCTTAATACGCAGGTAAACAATTATCTGGGAGTCGAGGAAATCAATATTATTGAAGGGCTCAAGCAGAGCGAATTTGTAAGAAATTTTGATATTACCGCTATTCCTAAATTTCTCAACAACGTTTTCAGCCTGCTTGGCGCTACTTTAGTCGCCATATTTTCAATTATCTTTATTTCATTCTTCCTGTTAAAGGATAGCAAATTGATGATAAACAGTATCCTGGTATTTGCCAATCATGGAGATGAGCTAAAATTCCAGAGGGCATTTAATAAAATTAAAATATTACTTTCCAGATACTTTGTAGGCCTTACCATGCAGGTTACTGTGCTTTTTATTCTTTATACCATTTTGCTGAGTGTTTTTGAAATAAGGAATCCTATAGCCATTGCATTTATTTGTGCTTTCCTGAACCTGGTACCTTACCTGGGACCACTTTTCGCCGGAATTTTAATGGCCCTATTTGTAATTTCCAGCAATCTGGGAGCCGATTTTTCTGCAATAATTTTACCGAGGTTAATCTATGTGATGTTAGGTTACGCCATTTGTCAGCTTATAGATAATTTTATTTCACAACCTATGATTTTTGGAGCGAGCGTGCGTTCGCATCCGCTGGAAATTTTCCTTATTATTCTTATAGCCGGCCTCATGTTTGGTATTGGCGGAATGGTTGTGGCAGTTCCCTTTTATACCGCCCTTAAAGTGATCGCGAAAGAATCTTTGAGCGAATACAAAATTGTAAAAAGGCTTACGAGAGACCTCTAAAACCTCTATTTTGAATAAGCAATTATTACAAAATGATGTTCAGGATTTTATAAGGAAAAATCTAAAATCTGATCTTTCAAAGTTAATCCTGAAAGGCAGCCCTTTTCCTGATGTTTCCATTCAGGAGATCGCCGCTCAAATCGCCGGATTAAAAACTGCGGAAAAAAAGCTGCCCACCTGGTTCCAGACTCCGGGAATCCTTTTTCCTCCACGCCTGAACCTCGAACAGACTTCTTCTGAAATTACCGCGAAATATAAAGCCTCTTTGGTTTCAGGAGAAAAATTGATTGATATTACCGGTGGTTTTGGGGTGGATACTTTCCACTTTTCAAAAAAGGCAGAAAAGGTTCAGTATTGTGAAATAAATCAAGAATTAACTGAAATTTCCGGGCATAATTTTGAAGTTTTAGGAGCAGACAATATTAATACTCATCATACCGACGGACTTCAGTATCTGAAAACATCTTCTGAAAATTTTGACTGGATTTTTGCAGATCCTGCCAGAAGAGATGAACATGGCGGTAAAGTTTTTAGGTTGTCCGATTGCCAGCCGGATATTCCTGCTAATCTGAAGTTACTATTTGAGCGTTCTGAAAATATCTTAATAAAAACTTCTCCCCTGCTCGATCTTAGTGCCGGAATAGAAGAACTGGAATCTGTTGCCAAAATCCATATTGTTGCTGTAGAAAATGAAGTAAAGGAATTGTTATGGCTACTGCCGAAAACTCCTTCGGAAGAAGTAAAAGTGAAAACTATTAATTTTCAGAAGAAAGGTAACCAGGAATTTGAAGCTGTTCTTTCCACTAATACGGCAGAGATTGAATTTTCGTTTCCTGAAAAATATCTTTATGAACCCAATGCAGCCATTATGAAAAGTGGAAGTTTCGCTGCCCTGGCTGAAGTTACCGGAACTAAAAAGCTTCATATTAATTCCCATCTATTTACTTCAGAACAAATAAAAAATTTCCCGGGAAGATGTTTTGAAATTATTGATACAGTGGAATTTAGCAGGAAGCATTTAAAGAAAAGCTTTGGAGGTAAAAAGGCCAATATTACAACCCGGAATTTCCCTGAATCGGTTGCTGAAATACGCAATAAGCTCAAGATAAAAGATGGAGGCAAAGATTATCTTTTCTTTACCACAAATCTGAATGAAGAGAAAATTGTATTGCTCTGCAGGAAAGTGTAAATCCAGTATTTCGCCCTAAGCTATAGGCTTTAAGCTTCTGATGAAATTGAAAATAATGTTTCTTTTTCACTCTTTCACTTTTTCCCTCTCCATAAATTTTTCTCCCGCAAATTACACCGATTACCGCAGAAGATAATTAAATGAAGTTTTACCCTTTCTGGCACGAGTAACCTTTTTTCCTCCTTAACTCTTTCACTCTTCACTATTGATAAAAATTACCTGTAATCAATAAAAATTTGCGGTTTACGGCTTTGTTTCGGAAATTTCAATTCTTCAATAACAGCTTTTTCTGTTTCCTCAATTTGTGGTGTAACCTGCAAGCTGGACTTTAGGTGCTCCTTAATTTCCTGCAGTTCTTGCTCTCCTATCCTGCTGATTTTAATAAACAATTCGTCCGTATCCAATGCTCCCGTTCGCGCTTCTATCACAAAGCTTTCAATCCCGCTGAAAGAATTCAGCGCATTAATAATCTGCTGCGGGTAAACGCTGGTTCCTTTCAGCTTCAGCATTTGTTTCTTTCTGCCAATAACCGGGCTAAGCCTTGGGGTATTTCTGCCACAGGCACAGGGTTCCCGGAAAATTTTTACCATATCTCCCGTCGCATAACGAAGCAAAGGCATGGTGCGTGTTTGCAGCGGAGAAACTACAAGCTCCCCAATTTCTCCATCTTCTACAGGCTCTCCCCTATTATTTAAAACTTCAGTAAAAATAAGGTCAGATAAAATATGATTTCCGTGATGCATTTCACATTCGGTAAAAGCCGTAGCCATTTCAGTGGAAGCATAAGTGGAAAAAAGCTCAAGATTCCAAAGTTTCCTGATTCGGGTGGCGAGCCCGTTTAATTCAAGATGTTCATTTCGCAGCGGTTCACCAATGCAAATTGCCGCCTTAACCGAAGAATTTCTGTAATCTATCCCATTAGCTTCTGCAAATTCGATCATTTTCAACAAAAAAGAAGGTACCGCCACCAGATATTTCGGCTGAAACCTTTCTATGGAATCCCATTGTAATTTGGGTAAGCCGCTGCCTGTTCTTACAATTCCCGCTCCGAGTTTGCAAAGCCCCAGGAAATATGCCATTCCGGCCATAAACCGCCGATCCAGTGTAGTAGTGATTTGCACTACATCCTGTTTTTTTACTCCCGCCATCTGAAACGATTTCATTTCATTTGTGGCCAGCCTTTCTAAATCGGCTTCATTTAGCGCCAGGCTTACAGGATCTCCCAACGTTCCAGAAGTGGTCACAAAATCAATTATCTCTTCTTTGGCAACACTTATAAATTCTGAGTTTTGCTGCTGAAGGTCTTCTTTTGTAGTTAATGAAATTCTTCTGAAATCGTTGTACGAAGCAAGCCGCGACAGATCAATTTTGTGCTTCCTGAAAAGCTCCCGGTAAAAAGGGGAATTTCTGGAGGTGTATAAAAGCTGTTCCCTGAGAAAAGCCCATTGCTTTTTCCGGATTTTTTCAGTGTCCCGGTAATACAGTTCCTTCATCATTTTAAATCTTTCGGTAACTTTGCTTCAACAATTTCTCTACCTCCTCCTCTTCAGGCACAGAACTTATTTCCCGGCGCTTAGCCTGTTTCAGGTCAATAATTGCCTTTTTGTAATCCTTTTGCTGAAAATAATAAGCCCCGGCAAGATAATAAGCCTTCCAGAAATGCGGATTCAGCTGTTTTAAATGCTGAATTTTATCTTCTGAAATAGTTTCTTCAGCTGAAATTGCATTGAAAACTTCATAACTCAATTTTCTGAATTCTTCATATTTTTTGAAGTTTTCAGAATGGACAAATTCGTCTTCAGGAATGGTTTTTTCAGCATTTGCCACACTTTTCTCCACGTTTCCCTGTTCAAACCTGGCAAACACTTCATCTAAATCATAAGCTACAAAAGCTCCTAATTGATAAGGGTTGGCAGAAATCCAGACCTGGTTTTCTTCAGGCTTAAAAATAATGCCGTGATGCGCCAGTAACTGGTTTATAGCTTTTTCATTGCCATAGCCAATATTCTCCCCGTGTAAACCATTTTTATTCCGAAGAACGGCCGCAGCTTTTTCAGGAGTAAGTTTATTTTTCTCCTCCAACAATTCCTGCATTCTTTCGTAGCGATAAGCAGAATGGCTTTCCTCTATGGTTTTTAAATTCCTCTGGTCTTCAGCATAAGCTTCACTTTGAAAATGGTTGCTGCATACCAGTTCATCCTGATTTTCCACTTCATAAACCCCGAAATTTTTAGGCGAAACTTCAATGAGAATGGCTTTGCGCTCTTCCGCACTTCCAACCATAATAGCTTCAGATACAAAAACTTCCCTTTTTTTGGCAATTTCAATGGCCTCGTTAGTGTTGGCAGCATACTGTAAGATTTCGCGCGCCACAAGTGTAACCGGAGTTTTAGCGATAAGCGGGATTTTAGATTTTCCGGCATTAATGGTCACGCTAACACCTTTTTCATTCATGCCGCTTACCACGCCAATCATTCCGCCCCAGGAGTAGGACATGAATTTATAGCCACTATCCGGATTCACAAAAGAGACAATCTTTTCCTCCGAAAATTCATCGCCGGCATAAAAATCAAAATTTCGTCCTAAAAGAAGTTCTCCATCGGCAGTTTTTTTATCCCATGCAGCAAAGGACGTACAGCCCACCAACATCAGGTCCTTTAAAGCGTGGCCAATGTCATGTGCACCATGAAAATAAAGCATCCTCACATAAGCCGGGGCAAATTCATCATATTTTTTAAGTCCAAAACGGGAAACGCCATAAATCTCCTCCTTGTATTCTTCAGTTACATGTAAATACATTTTTCGGTTAAACCAGGAGATCATTTTCTTCAGGAAACTTTGATAAGTTTGAGAGGGTACCAATTCATCAATTTTGCCCATAAAGGCATTTTCCTGTTTATGGATAAGGTCCTGCGTAAGGCTGCCGTTAGCCAGCCCTCTTTCCAACGCATTCCCTTCAATATAAAGCTCCCAAATCCCATACTTGTTCTTGATGAGATTGTTGTTTCCCAGGGAAAAATGAGTGGAATCATGAGCTGTACGTACAGTATCAATGGTTTCTATTCCTGAAATATCAGGACGGTCTGCCATAGATTTTTTTACTCCACAACCAACCAGTTGGAGCAGGGAAACAAAAAGAAAAATATTTTTTATGAAATTGGCCATTTTTCAGGAAAGCTTGCTGAGTTCAATAATATTGTTTTGACGGTAATGGATTTCAAAATTTAAATCCAGGATCCAGCGGTAAGAATATTCAGGATCAAGAATAATTACTTTTTTGGCCGTTTTTGAAATCATTTTCTCAAGGTCATTACGAAGATTGGTATTTGCAGTTTTCCCAATGATGAAGATTTCGGCGGTTTCCATTTCAGCAAGCTCATTTGTAAAATTAAGCAGGTTATGGCCATTGCGAAAGGTATTTTTCGCTATTCTTAACCTGGAATCTTCTGTTTCAAAACCAATAATCTTGTTTTCAGGATGTTTATAACTAAGATAAATAGCCAGCATCCCGTAGCCGGAATTATAAACCGCCACTTTTTCATTATTTCCTATAAATCCTGAAATTTTTAAATAGCGCTCCCTTTCTTCAGAAAAAGTTTTGCGCATTTCAGCATAAACCGATTTAAAGCGGTAATTATCCAATACCAGCTTTTTAAAATATAGCTGATTTTTAAAGGAGCCTTTCTTTTTAGGATTAGAAATAAGATTCCTTATCCTGAAGGGTGCCAGGCCTTTCCTCGTCCTTTTGTGGAACAGAAGGTCAAAAAGAAACGCCTGGAATACAAAAGCAACGACAACCGCAGTGAGCACTCCAATAACTGAAACTATGGAAACCGATCTTAATGCAGGATGTTGGGCGAAAATTAGTGCACCTATTCCCAGCAAGGTGGTAATAACTGAAATAAGTATCGAAGTACGATAGGTTTTTAAGGCAGGTCTGCCTTCTTCATATTCTTTTAAAGCACCATTGGTGATAAAAATACTATAATCCAGGCCGAGGCCAAAAATAAAAGTGGAAATGATAATGTTCAAAATATTAAACTCAATACCAAACACGCTCATAATTCCAAGAGCGATTACCCAGGTAATTGCAATGGGCAGCATGGTAAGAAAGCTTAGTTCCAGGTTCTTGTAAAACAGAAGAAGAATCAGAAAAACGGCAAATATCGAAATACCAATCAGCTGATTGAAATCATTTTTAAGATTCCCCAAAAAGCTCTGGTTGATCTGTTTCCGGTCTATCACCACAACACCTTCTGTATTCTCCAGTTCTGCTGAAAAGTCCAGCGAACTACCTTCCGGGAGGTTTACAGTAGTGGTGACCGTAGAAAAATCGGGGCTAACAGAAATAAAATCATTAAGATATAAATTTCCTGTATTGCGATAAGCGTCCAGTAAAATTGGATCAAAATCTTTTTCAAGCTGACGATAAAAAGTATTAAAACTCTCTTTTTTAAACCCGAAATTATCCGACTTCTCTATCAGATCTTGTTTCAATTGTTCTTTTTTCCCGCCATTCCAAAATTCCTCCCAATTCGTTATTCTGGTGGTTTGGGTATTGGTAGACAGCACTACTCCCCCAATACTGCTGAAATTTTCAATTTTGCCCTGCTCATGCAAGTCACCAAGCCTGGTGTAAAGATTGTAATTATGAAGCAAAGCCTCGTCTACATTATTCCCGTAGCTCACCAGGAAAATTGTTTTGCCCGACCTTCCGGCAATTTCCAGAATCTTCTCTTCAGCATTTTTTATTTCCTGTGGCTCATAATTTAAGCTGGCAATGTTACTGTTGAACCGGACATTGGTAAAAAACAGCAGTCCGCCTAAAAAAAGGAATATAACAATAATTACCAGGCTTTTCTTTTTATGTAGGTCTATGGAGGCAAATTTATCCAGAAAAGTAGGTTTCTCCTTTTCAAGCGATGCAGGGATTTTGTAAAGCAACGGAACCAGGATAAGTGCAAAAGCAGAAGCAAATACAACGCTTACGGCAGCAAATA
The DNA here is from genome assembly GCF_031846585.1 of Autumnicola musiva. Classification (NCBI taxonomy): domain Bacteria; kingdom Pseudomonadati; phylum Bacteroidota; class Flavobacteriia; order Flavobacteriales; family Flavobacteriaceae; genus Autumnicola; species Autumnicola musiva. The sequence goes on along the minus strand of NZ_JAVRHK010000008.1, from coordinate 139,558 downwards.
TCCCCAAGTCATTCAAAGCTTTGCTCTGCACAAATATCAGGCATAAAAAAGCAACCGCCGTGGTAAGGCTGCTCATTAAAACCGGCCGGGTTACTTCCCTGTAAAGTTGTTTGATATCATTATTATTCCTGTAGTGTGTAAGAATATGTAAGGCATAATCTAAACTTATTCCAAGAAGAATTGCTCCAATTCCCAGGGAGATAGCCGAAATTGTTCCCTTGAAAAAATAAAGGAATGCTACGGCCACCAAAGCGCCTAGAATACTCGGAATAAAAAGAATAAACGGTATATAAATTCGCCTGTAAAAAAATACAAGCAACAGCAGCAGTACTGCCACGGCAATGGAAATAGTGATTCTTATATCAGATTTTATCCTGTTTGCATTGGCCAGCGAATACAGCACTCCACCAAAAAAGTCCCCTTCTACATCTTCATATTTTTCATCAAGAGAAGATTGAACTTCTTTTAACTTGCTGATAAAAGTTTTGTTGTTATTGGTTTCTGAAGCCGGTAAAGACGGGGTGAGAAACAATAACAAATGCTGATGGTCTTTTGTAAGTAAAAAGTTATTGTAAAGCTCATATTGATTGCCCACCTGTAACTCCCGAAGTTTGTTCAGGCCAAGAGTGGTGATGGAAAGCGGATCTTTAAAAATGAATTCCTTGGTCACAAGGCCGGTGGGAGAAATAAGATTGCGGTAATCTTTCTTTAAATAATATTCAATGCTGTCTTCGGTTATACGCGAATTTATTTTCTGGTAATCTTCAGCATTTAAAAATAAGGGCAAATGATTATAAACAAAATCATATACTTCCAGCACCCCTTCTTCAGATAATTCTCCTTCAACTTCTTCTATATACTCGGGCAGTTTTTCATGAAGCGAATCAACAAACTCTTCAGCATAACGGGTAAGACGATCTGGATGTGTTTCTTCGGAAGAAGCCGAAATAGTTACAATGATTTTATCTGAAAAGTCAGTTTCATCTAAAACACGGCGCAGCACATCCTGTTTTTCTCCTGAAGGGATTAATTGGGTAATATCTTCTTCCAGATTAATTTTGGAAGCAAAAAAAGCCAGGACAGCCGCCAGAATAATAAGTATGGAAAACCCGGCCAGCTTCTGCCGTTTAAAGAAATAATGAATTTTCAGAAAAAAATTATACATCTAGGGCTTTATAACCTGTTTAGGGTTGATAACCGAAAATAAGAAATAAAACACAATCCATATAAGTAATGCAGCAAAACCTGCAAGGGCAAAACTTCCCAACACATAATGCCAAAGGCCCTGGAAAACTTCAGCTGAACTATCAAAGTTATCAGGGTCTATTTCCCAGTTAAAGCCTTTGCCAGACAGCAGGGAGCCTACCTGATAACTTCCGTAGACAATAAAAGGAATAAGCGGCGGGATGCTGATATTGGAAAATAAAAAAGCAATGACTTTATTCAAGTTGAAAATTGCTGCAAAAACAAAAACCAGCAGGGTATGCAGTCCCCAAAACGGAGAAATACCCACAAATACGCCCAATGCAATGGCTGCAGCTTTTTTATGAGGCGGCTCCTGACTTTTAACAATATCCTCTTTCCAAAACCTGCCAAAACCCTTTCTCCTGAAATCCTGATATTTATTGCGCGGATGAATGTAGAAAAAACTTACCAGCACAAACCACATATACAAGAGCGTAATACGGGTAATATCCCAGAATGGCCTGAAATGAGTCACACGATTTTCAGCATAAATAACTTTTATGGGAATATTCTTTACTTCTACTTTTCGCCATGCAGCTTTTACGATAATTTCGATTTCGAATTCAAATTTTCGTGTAAAAATCTTTATATCATTCACCACTTTAAGCGGGTAAAGCCTGTAACCACTTTGCGTGTCGAATAACTGTGTACCGGTAACTACTAAATACCAGAAGTTTGAAAATTTATTTCCGGTAGAACTTTTTCCTGGAATTCCTTCCCGCCCCATGTTACGGTCTCCAACTAAAAGTAATTCGGGATCTCCCGGTTTCCGGCTTTCCAGTTCTTTTAGAAAAACATCAAGATCATCGGGATAATGCTGCCCGTCACTATCTATGGTAACTGCATAAGAATAGCCTAATTCTTCAGCAAATTCAAAACCCCTGTTGAGCGCCACACCCTTTCCGCAGTTTTTATCAAAATGCAAAACTTCTAAGTCCGGGAACTGTTTTAGGACTTCCTTTGTAGCATCTGTAGAACCATCATTAACAACTATAAGATTACTGGTATACAGCAGAAGATCCTGAAGAACGCTGGCAAGCGTACCCTCGTTATTGTAAGTGGGAATTAAGACACAACAATTGAAATTGTTGAACCTGGATTGGTATATTGGCGAATTACTCAATATTTTTGGCTTTAAATGCAAAAATATCATTTAAATCCAAAATGCCATATACTTTACAAAAATATGAATAATACCCTCCTAATTATAAGAGGCATTTATTTTTAAAGCGACACATCCATTATGTTTAGCTATTCCTTTTAAATTCAAGGCATTAAAGTTTTCTTCGGTTTCCAGTTCGAGGATAAGAACATCATCTACATTTGGATCTACCACAGCCATAAATTTCACATTTGAAGCTTTGGAAAATTGAAGTTTTCTTCCGGTTTGCCGCTCCATTTCTTCTTTAAACAAATGCATTAAAACAACTCCCGGCGTAACAGGACGATCTGGAAAATGGCCTTTATAAAGGACATGGTCTTTATTGATCCTTATCTGTGTGATAATTTTCCCCTCTTCTTTCGTAGATTGAATTACTGAATAGAAATCCTTTAGCAACATCGGCCTTTTGTTTAATTTATTCTACTAAAATAGGCAGAATTTTCAGATAAGACTTTAGAAAGGCATATTGACAGGAAAAACAATTAGGTTAATGCTGAAATACAGAACCATCCAGTGGCTGGTTCAGTTGAACATTTTTCAGGCGGATCTCTGTAGAATCTCCCCCTTCGTCAATTAATTTGACCGATTGTACCAGGTGTTCATTATTGAAACGTATTAAAATTTCACTGAACATTTGAGCAATATCCTCATCTTTAGGGTGCAGGCTGGTACAAATCTGAGTTTTTTCCCAAAAGTAAATCACTTCAAAATTCTCTGTTTTTTCCAGCAGTTTGCCATTCATAGTTTCAGAAATCATATTTATTATTTTTCCGAAGAGCTTATTGCCGGAAGCCTCTGTAATACTTTTTTCACCTCCATCATTAATATATAATTTACCATCCCTGTAAAGAATAGTATATTGAAAAGGTTCGGAATACTGCCACTTGATAATATTTGGAGAACGGAAGAAAATTTGCCCTTTACTTTGGGCATCTTTGGTGATCATTTCCATATGCTTGGTCTGCACAAAATCTGCCTGCAGGGTTTGCAGATCTTTGGCCTGTGCAGCCACCTGCCGCTGAAATTTTTCTTTTTCAGCTTCATTAAGTTTGTTTTCCTGTGCTGCCAAGTTCAGGGCTACGAAAAACACCAAAAAATTAAGTATACGCATCTATATCAAATAAATTATCTGCCCGCACAACCTGGAAATTGTGCTTCTGCAGATATATCAACAATTGTTCCAACACTTCTGCCGTTACCGGCTTATTATCATGCAAAAGAACCACATCTCCGGATTTAAGCTTCTTTTTTATCCTTTTCAGAATAATTTCTTCAGAATTTAAGATAGCATCATAAGATCTTACACGCCAGCCAATTACTTTATGCCCCGTAATTTTTAAGGCCCGTTTTGTTTTTGGATTTATTACCCCAAACGGCGGCCGGAACAAATTCATTTTAAGTCCTGTTACCCGATGCACTATTTCATCACATGAGCGAATCTCTTCTAATACCTGGCCTGCCTTTAGAAACCCCATTTTCCGGGTATGGGTATAGCTATGATTGCCAATTATATGGCCACGCGCAATTATTTCCTGTAAGATTTCAGGATGCTTTTTTACGTTTTTACCAATACAGAAAAAAATTGTTTTAACCTGAAATTTATCCAGAATATCCAGAATCCTTAGGGTATTCTCTACCGGCCCGTCATCAAAACTCAGAGCGATTTTTTTCTCTGAAACCACCGGATTATTATGATGTGCCTTTACAAAAAAATTAAAACGGATATTCGTGGAAACCACCAGCAAAAATAGGATGTAAATAATGGCAAAAGCCACAACCGGCGCCACAGAAAGATCATTGAAAAGTAAAACAACCGCTACGATTAGCAGAAGTAGAATTATTACGGTATTTATAATCCTGAAGGTCAAATTTTGCTTACCAAAATAAAACTGTGATTGCTCCCAAGGTACTGATTGTATATTAAAATATGCTTCGGAAGAGTGGCCTTAACGGCATTCAGCTTTAAAATTTCAGGAATTTGTCCACCTTTAAGAATTTTCGCCGCAAGTGATACCGCATACCCTGAAACCGTATTATAATCACCTGTTAAATGTTTATAGCCCAGCTGAATGGTTTCTTTAAATAATCCTAACTGCAAATTCTGATAAAAACCGTCAAACCTCGAATCTCCGTTGTTGCCGAAAATCAACATATCAATATCTGAAGGATTAAGCAGATTGCTTTTGAGAAAATCACTCACTTCAGAAGTCAGACATTCTTCTGAAACAGAATGGATAATTTTAAGGTCCCGGAGGACCGCATAAGATTTTTCTAAAAGCTTATTAGACAGTGCAAAAAAATGAGCTCCTTCCGAAGTTATCGTTCCGGGAGAATCAGATGCTAGCAGTGCCAGATTGGAAATATTTTCATTTTTAAGCTGCCCGTCCAGGTAATAAAAAGGTGTCGATTTTTTGGCAATTTCCTCTACCCCTCCTACCAATATATGCTTTTCCTGGTTGGTTTCAGCAAAATAAAGAAGGGCATCCAAAAAAGCCGATTCCAGGGAAGCCGAATTTTGTGTATACGTTACATTATATCCCGTACATTTTAAATTCAAAGCAATCTGGCCGCCCACCGTATTATGGGTGGATTGGATAAAAGCTGTAGGTGAAAGTAGCTCCTCGTCCTGATCCAGCATATTTTGTAAAAATTTTTCGGTATCCTGTTTACAGCCTTCTCCCGTTCCGGTAATAATGGCGTCAGGAATTTCTACATTTGCCTCTTTTAAGGCGCGCTTAGCTGCAACCAGTCCCATTTTTACTGCTTTAGACATTCGGCGCAGCATTATTGGCGGGATGTATTCTTTATAATTCGGAGCCAGGGCAGTAATAATACTATCATGATATTCTAAAGGAGCTTCGGAAAAAGGTGCATTTTCAGGCTGGGCCGAAATACTGCAAATCCCATTGATGTAGATATTATTTTCCATTCCTGCTGAAAATTAAAGAAGTACAATTTCCGCCGAAACCAAAAGAATTGGAAAGCACATGCTGAAGTTCTTTTTCTGAAGTTTTCTGTACCGGCACTAAAGCTGTTTCCTCCATAGAATGTTCAAAATTGGCATTTTTAAACATCATATTATTTTGAAGGGAAAGCAAACTATAGACGGCTTCAAGCGCTCCCGCAGCGGCCAGAGTATGTCCTGTAAAAGCCTTGGTGGAACTAAAATCGGGTATATTGTCTTTGAAAATCCTTTTAAGCGCACGGCTTTCTGAAAGGTCATTATTGATTGTGGCCGTGCCGTGGGCATTGATATAAGAGATAGCTTCAGGAGACAATCCGGCTACTTCAAGTGCTTTTTTCATTGCAAGAAAAGCGCCCTCCCCGGTTTCAGAAGAAGCAGTTTGATGAAAAGCATCATTGGCATTGCCGTAGCCACTCACCCGCCCCAGTACCGGTTTTTCAGCTAATATATCATCAGCTTCGAGAATAAGATAAGCAGCACCTTCTCCCAAATTAAGTCCGTTACGCCTGTTATCAAAAGGCCTGCAAACTTCCGAAGAAAGAATTTTCAAGGAATTAAAGCCATTCAGTGTAAATTTAGAAAGACAGTCGCTTCCACCAACAATAACCCTTTTTAAACGCCCCGATTTTATCATTCTCGCGCCGAGCATAATTGCATTAGCTCCCGAGGAACAGGCCGTACTTATTGTAGTGACAAAATTCTTTATTACGAAATAATCTGCTATCTGGCCTGTGGTAAAACCCGGATGCTGCGCTTGTATATAACGCAGGTTTTCGGAATTTTCACCGTACTCATTGAAAAATTTTTCAGTCATGTCTATCCCGCCAACACTGGTACCGGAAATCAGGCCAATTTCATGTTCATTCGGATTTAATCCTGCGCCGGAAAGTGCTTCTTTAATGGCTAAAACTGCCAGTAATGCCGCTCTTGTATAGCTGTTGTTATGCGGAAGGCTGAGCATTTCATATAACTGGGTATTAGAAATTTTTATTTCTCCAACAGGAATGCCTTTATGAAGAGTTTCCAGTATTTCGGGTTTGGAAATTCCGCAATTCCCGTTAATCAAATTTTGATAATTCCCGCCAACATCTCTGCCAATGGAAGAAATTATTCCGATTCCGGTAACGGCTACCCCTGCATCCATTTGCTACATTGTGCGATTTTCTTCTATAAATTCTGCCATTCGGTTTACCGAAGCAAAAATTTCCTTTCCCTGTTGTGGTTCGGTAAGTTTAATGCCGTAGTCCTTCTCAAGTAGTACTATTAGTTCAAGGGCATCTATGGAATCGAGTCCCAGCCCGTCACCAAAAAGAGGCTCATCATCTGCAATATCCTGAACCTTTACATCTTCAAGATTCAGTTGCTCAATTATGTTTATTTTTAACTCAGTGCGCAAATCACTCATTGTCAAAATAGTAGGTTTTTTGAAGATTTTCTTCGGTAAAAGGAATTTTTCCATTTTCCGAAATCAAGATCAAAAATACATCATATTCTTTATTTTTCAAGTCCAGCCAGCCACAAACCGCTGCGGGAGACATCTCATTTTTCAATAATCCGGTTGTATAAGTGTGGATTAAATGCGGATTAAATTTTTCTGATACAAAAAATGCATTCTCACTTTGCAACCGGTGCCTGATGCTTATTTCCCCCAGGACAATATTTGGCAGCGTATAAACAAATAAAGAAGGCGATGGAAAATCCTCCATAGAAGCCCTGTACTGGCGATCCGTTTCCATACTGGACGCGGAATTTGAGAAAATAAGAGCAGTATCCGGAGAAACATATTTATCCTTCAGGAGCACTTCCGAAGCCAGAAATCCGAGCTTACTCAGGACGTCCATTTTGTGAAATTTCGGATATTTTACTTTCAGGTTTTTGAAGAATTCTTTTATAAAAGCATCAGGTTCCTGTATATGGTCCCTTCTGAAAATTTCTTCGCCATTCCTGTAAACCACGTTGCTTTTAATTGCTACTAAAGCTTCTATAAAAAACGGCTTATCTCCCATTTTTCTCTTTTTCAAAAATTAAAGATAGATTGCATCCTCCAAAGCCCGAAGCAGTTTTAAGGGCAAAACTCAGTTCTTCTTTTTCATATTGACGGATGATATTGAGAGGTTTGGAAACTCCAGATTCTTCAAAATTAAGAGAGCAGTATAGTTCATTATTAAGAAGGGAGTGCTTGGTGATAATGCTTTCCACTAAAGCTGATGCCCCAAGAGTATGCCCGTAATACCCTTTAAGGCTATTTACCGGCACATGGCTTAACCCGGACCGAGATAAGGCAATGGCTTCCATCTCATCATTATAAGGAGTTGCTGTTCCATGAGCAGAAATATAATCTAAATCTTCAGGTTGCAGACCAGATTGCTTTAATACTTTTTGAATAGTTTTAAAAAGCCCTTCTCCCGTGCGGGATGGCCCGGAAATATGATTGGCATCATTAGCCGAACTTCCTGCAATAAGTGCGATGTTATCCTTTTCTTTTCTTTCTGAATTCAGCAGGACAGCCGCCGCTGCTTCTCCCAGGCTTATTCCGCTCCTGCTTTTTGAAAAAGGTTTGCAGGGAACTGCGCTCACGGCCTGGAATGAACTAAAACCGGAAAGCACAAATTTTGAAAGTAAATCCCCCCCAACTACTATCACTCTTTGAAATTGCCCTGAAGTAATCAAATTTTTTCCCACGATAAGGGCAAGACCACCAGAAATACACGCATTGGAGACAACAACGGGTTCTGCTTTAAATCCAAAATACTCACCTATGCTCTTAGCTAATTCAGTTAGAAAAACTTTTTTGTTCAGCAGTCCTTCCGCTTCAAGTAAATCTATATTCCCTTTAGTGGTAGAAATTACGAGTCCGCAATTGTTAAAATTCAGATCAGGATTTTTTTTCAGGATTTCATGTACTGCAAGAATCATCATTTTTTCAAGCCGGGTAAAATCAGAATTATCAGCTATTTTATCAAATGAGTTTTCCAGTTTTTTTTCTTCTATAATCCCTCCATAAAATTCTTTGGCTGACAAACTATTTTTTTGATGAAGCTTAAGTCCCGAATATTCTTCTTTTATGGCCTGCAGATTTTCAGCAGTAGAAAATCCCAGCGGGGAAATAATAGCATCGTCATGCAGGTAAACCTTCTTCATTTATATCAAATCCATTTTCTTTTTCCAATCCTGGAAGAATGGCGGATTTACAAGAACCAATTTCCCGTTCTGCGTAAAAACCTGAATGGTTTTCCCGGTACAGATGAGTTCATTGCTTTTTATAATCCGGTACTCAAATATTATTTTAGCCGCCCGGGAAGGTACAAAAGTAGTTTCCACCGTAAAAACATCGCCATACTTCAACGGTAAAAAATGTTCACATTCTGTTTTAACTATAGGCGTGGCATATCCTTTCTCTTTTACGTCTAGATAAGAAAATCTGTGTTTCCGGCTAAAATCCTCTCTTCCTTCTTCAAAATATTTAAAATAATTGCCATGCCAGACAATTTGTAAGGGGTCGCATTCATGGAACCTTACGCTTAAATCTATTTTAGATTGCAATATTTGCTGCGGCATCTTAATCTACGGTTACCGTTTTCATTTCGGAAGTGGCAATAATATTACCATTTTCATCCTCTGTACGCGCTGTGACCAGGGTAACTTTCATAATTTCGTGGAGAATTTCGACATAAGTGGTAAGTTGGCTGCCTGCTTCTGGCAATTCCAATACTTCCACAGTTTTTATGGCTCCAATAAAACCAGTTTTTGGTTTGTCCAAACCTGATATAAATCCCTGATAACCACGGTGAAGCGACATACTTTGTGCCATATGTTCAATAACTCCGGGTTCTGAAAAAATGCCATTTTCAACCAAAAGGTTATCGGTTGGGATGCTAAAACCCATCTTTCCCGTAACCGCAGTATATTCATATAAACTGTCCACCATAACAAAAGGCGGCTTCTGCGGGATTAACTTTAGTATTTGTTCCTTTTCAAGGATAGGTTCTTTAAGTAAATTTTCTGCCATAGATCAAGTTTAACTGAAATCATTCCAATAATCATAATAATTGAACCACTGCTGTGGGTATTTTCTCACCATTTTTTCCAGATTCTCAAGATAACATTTTAGTAGTTCCCGTGGAGCGTTTTTTTCAGATTTAAAAGGCCTGGCATAGAAATGATAATGAAATTTTTTTTCTCTCATCAAATGAACAAATAAAACGGGAATTTTGTTGCGAATAGCTAGTTTAAAAGGCCCCCGTGGAAATTGCACTTCTCCTCCCATGAACATTTCAGAATAGGTTTTTGTATGTGCCATATATCTGTCTGCCGCAAACACCAACAGTTCATTGTTCTTCAGGGCATTATTTATTTTAATAATATGGGAAAGGTCATCCTGCATCACAATAATATTTACAGCAGCTTTTCCGGTAACAGAATCCACATAACTTTTAATTTCCCGATGCTCGAGATCTGAAATTACAAGGTTCACCACGGCTTCAGTATGCTTTTCATCAAAAAAATGCCTGGCAAGATTAAAATTACCAATATGGGCAGTGAGCAAAATTCCTCCTTTTTTCTGCTTAAGCAGGCTTTCTATATATTCAATTCCATCAAATTCAAAAGTGTATTTTTTCTTTAAACCGATTGTAATTGCAAGGCGGTCCAGCTGTACCCTTCCAAAGGTAAAATAACTGCGATACACGTTAAAAGCGGAATTTAGCGCGGAATAATTCAGTCTTCTTCGGAAGAAATAATAAACACTTTTGGTTGAATTATAAGCAAAAAACACAAAATAGGCGGCTACGAAAAGTAGCACAAAATAGGCAGGATAAAGACCGAAAGTTTTAATTATAAAAACATAGATCCTGAAGCCCAGAAGTGTGCCGCGCGATTTCCCTTGCCAGGCTGTCATAAATTAAGAATATAATCCTCCGTTAATATTAATCACCTCTCCTGTAATATAGGAAGCTTTTTTTGAAGCTAAAAAACTCACCAGATTGGCCACTTCTTCTGCTTCCCCAAAACGCTTAAGCGGAATAAGTTTTTTAAATTCATTTTGATCAAAATCTTCCGTCATTTCCGAATTTATAAAGCCGGGGGCCACTGCATTTACAGTTACTTTCCTCTTCCCAATTTCCTGGGCAAGCGCTTTTGTTGCAGCAATTAATCCGCCTTTGGCCGCTGAATAATTTACCTGCCCGGCATTGCCCTTAAGTCCGGAAAGCGAAACAATATTTATAATACGCCCATAGCGCTTACGCAGCATATCCTTCAGTAAAGGCTGCGTCACATTATAAAATCCATTTAAAGAAGTGTCTATAACAGTATTCCAATCTTCTGGTTTCATCCACATAAAAAGTCCGTCTCGAGTAATACCGGCATTGTTTACAATTACTTCTATTATTGCTTCGGGATTTGCTTTTTTCCAGTTCTCAAAAGCGGCAGTTGTAGCTTCGGCTTTTCCCACATCAAATTGTAAAATATGACAATTTACTCCATTCGCTTCTATAAGAAGTTTGGTTTCTTCAGCGGCCTTATGATTCTTATTAAAATTCAGCAGAATATTGTATTGCAGTTCCTTCGCCAGTTGTAGCGCAATGGCCCTTCCTATTCCGCGGGAACCTCCTGTTACCAATGCATATTTCATACTTATATTATTCATTATTTCTAAAACTTCAATAGGCGTCCCACTTTTTAATGTGCTCCTTTACTTTGGAAATAACAGGATACATAACCACGTCCTCTTTTAATGGCGGGATGATCCCGGATAAAATTTCGAATTGTTCCCGGGTTTTACCGGATAATTTATCTCTAAAATCGAGATATCTTAAAGCCTGGACAATAGTGATTAATTCAACCGAAACTACTTCAAAAGCATTTTCTATAACCGTTTTAGTGATGTTGGCAGCATTTGTTCCCATGCTTACAACATCCTGATTATCATTATTATTTGGAATGCTATGAATATACATGGGATTGGATAGCGTCTGATTTTCAGCAGTAGTAGAAACTGCCGTAAACTGGGAGCCCTGCATTCCAAAATTAAGTCCCAGTTTTCCTAAATTAACAAACGGAGGCAAAATATCATTCAGCTTATTATTTAGCAGATAATTAAGCTGGCGCTCTGCGAGCATAGATAATTTTGTAATTACAAGTTTAAGTTTATCCATTTCCAGCGCCACATAATCCCCATGGAAATTGCCGCCGTGATAAACCTGCTTTTGCTTAAAATCGATTATTGGATTGTCATTGGCCGAATTTACTTCCTCAATTAAAATTTTTCCAGAATTTTCAATGGTGTCATACACCGGGCCCAGAATTTGAGGAACACAGCGCAGACTGTAATATTCCTGCACCTTTTCACTGAAATAAGTGTTTTTATCGGCAGCTTCAGTATATAAATGTTCAGTCCTGTTGCGGGTAAGCTTACTGTCTTTTAAATGTTCCCGCATTTTTTTCGCAATTTCCCGCTGCCCCTTATGCTGTTTTGCAGCGTTTAATTCTTCTGAAAAATGATCGTCATAAGCCTGCACGATTTCATTTATTGCTGAAGAACAAAAAATTGACCAGTCCAACAAGCGCTGTGCATAAATAATGTTTACAATGCCAATTCCCGTCATGGCTGAAGTTCCATTAATAAGAGCCAGGCCTTCGCGTAATTCAATATTAACAGGTTCAATATTTAATTCTTTAAAAACATGAGCTGTAGAACACCTTTCATTTTTATAAAAAACCTCTCCTTCCCCTATCAGTACAAGAGCGAGGTGCGCGAGTTGCACCAGATCTCCCGATGCCCCTACTCCCCCATGTTCAAAAATAAGTGGCGTGATATTATTATTTATAAGAGATTCCATAGTTTTTGCCACGGAAGTATGTACCCCGGATTTTCCCAGCGAAAGGGTATTTAACCTTGCCAGCATCAAAGCTTTTACAGAAAGCGGTTCAAGCGGTTTTCCTGTTCCTGAAGAATGACTCCTTATTAAATTATATTGTAGCTGAATTTGATCTTTATCGTCAATTTTATACTGTGCCATAGGGCCGAAACCGGTATTAACGCCATAAATTATTTTGTTCTTTGAAAATTCCCTAAGAAACTGAAAACTCTTCTGCATCTCCTGAAGTTTTTCGGGAGCAAGTTCTACGGAATCATTTTCAAACAGTATCTTGAAAAAATCGTGAAGTTGAAGTGCTTCTTTTATCTGGAGCATAAAGAAAGATGGCTACTGGGTTTAAATAAGGGGTGTTAAAGCATTTAACAAATGTAGTATATTTGATGCGCATTTAAAACCAGGATTGGCAGAACATACCTACAAAAATTAACTAAAATAATTCTCTTTCACATAATCATGAAATATGGAGCGCGAAAAAACTGATGTTCTGATAATTGGTGCCGGGCCGGCAGGAATAATTTCAGCTGCATTTCTTCATACAAACGGAATTAAAGTAAAGGTTGTGGAAAAATCCCAATTTCCACGCTTTACTATTGGCGAAAGCCTGATCCCCAGGGTGATGGATAATTTTGAAGAAGCGGGCCTACTTGAGGTATTAAAGAATGTCGGATTTCAGAAAAAACATGGAGCGCGTTTTATCAAAGATGAAAAGGTGGCAGAATTTGACTTCAGCAAAAAGTTTGGGAAAGGCTGGGATTGGACATGGCAGGTACCCAGAGCCGATTTTGACTTTATTTTAGCCGAAGCGGCACAGCGAAACGGAGTGGAAATCCTTTTTAAAACCACAGTTAAAGAAGTTGCTTTCCACGGAAAAAAATCTCTTACCAAAATCCAAGGTAAAAACGATGATTTATCTGAAATTGAAGCGGATTTTATTATAGATTCCAGCGGATATGGCAGGGTGCTTGCCGAAAAGCTGAATTTAGAAGCTCCGCCGCAAATTGCTTCCCATTCATCTGTTTTTACGCATGTTAATGAAATAAACCGACCGGCAGGAAAGGAAGGGGAACAGATTACATTTGAAATTTTAGACACACAGGTATGGTTCTGGTATATCCCCTTCTCCAACGGCAATACAAGCCTGGGTTTTGTGGCACCTAAAAAATGGTTTGATAAATTCAGCAATGATCAAAAAATTGCTTTTCAGGAAATGTTGCAGTTAACTGAATATTATCATGGAAGGTTTGATGATACAGACTTTCTTTTTGAACCCGTAAAGGTTGAAAACATTTCCAAAAACGTCACCCGCCTATATGGAGATGGCTTTGTGCTTACCGGCAATAGTGCAGAATTTCTGGATCCCGTATTCTCTTCAGGAGTCGCTTTTGCCACAGAATCGGGCTTACTGGCAGCAAAGCTAATTCTAAGGGAATTTAAAGGAGAGAATATTGACTGGCAAAAAGAATATGCCGACTACATGAAAAAAGGAGTTGCTGTTTTCCATACTTACGTAAAAGAGTGGTATTCAGGTAATCTTCAAAAAATCATGTTCCATTCTGCACCAAACGAGAAGATAAAGGAAAAGATATGCGCTGTATTGGCCGGTTATGTCTGGAATCAGGAAAATCCTTTTGTAAAAAAACATGAAAGGATTTTACAAAATTTGGCAAAGCTGATTGAAATGGAAGGTTCGGGAAATTAATTTGAAAAATGCCCACACCCTAATATTCTGAAGTAAAAGTGTTTAAATAATACTACAGCTTTTGTTTACTTATTTGTAGCTGAAAAATGAATAGAAAGTTTGGAAGGTAAATAAGTAAAACCTACATTTGCATCCGCAAAAACATTTGCATAGTTCATTATATAACGGAGAGGTGGCAGAGTGGTAATGCAGCAGCCTGCTAAGCTGTCATCCTTCGGGATGCCCGGGTTCGAATCCCGGTCTCTCCGCAGTATCGCGTTCCAGTCGCGATTAATAAATTACTCGGGGTGTAGCGTAGCCCGGTTATCGCGCCTGCTTTGGGAGCAGGAGGCCGCAGGTTCGAATCCTGCCACCCCGACGAACCTTCTTTAAAAGGATATAAAAACACTGTTAATCTATTGATTTTCAGTGTTTTTTTGTTTTTACGATATCATTTGATATGGTTTGATATCACCCTATCCAGTGAATGATTCGGTGAATACTTTCTTTCCAGCATTTCACTATCTTAGAATGATCATTAGATTGATTTGACTTTCGTCTTTAACACTTATTGTTTAACTTAAAGACATTCGAAATGCCTGATTTTACTACATTCTCCGTACTTTTCTTCACAAGAAAACTCAACCGGAACAAAAAAGAATTATCTATTTACGCCCGTATTACGGTAAATGGAAAATGCGCTGAAATGAGCCTAAAAAGGAAAACTTCAGTTAATGAATGGGATAGTTCTAAAGGACGACTTAAAGGAACTTCCCCCAGGATTAAAACATTAAACAGTTATTTAGACCAGGTTTATTCCAAATTACTCGACACCCAAAAGAGAATTCTGGATAAAGATACCTTAATCACTGCCGATAAAGTCAAAGCTTCCTATCTTGGGTTAGATGAAGAGCATAAAACCCTCAAGGATATTATTAAGTATCATAGCCAGACAATGAAAGGAGTCCTTAAATGGGGTACGCTTAAAAACTATAATACCACTGCCAAATACCTGGACGAGTTTCTAAAAAAGAAAAAGAAAACCAACGATGTATACCTAAAGCAGATCGACTACCAATTCATTACCGAATTTGAAATGTTTCTCAGGAATTACCGTGCTAAAAAAGCAAGGAAGACCTGTGGCACCAACGGGACTATGAAACACTTGGAGCGCTTTAAAAAAATGATCAACCTGGCCATTAAATTAGAATGGCTGGAAAAGAACCCTTTTCAGAATTATAAAATGAAGTTTGAGAAGAACGAACGTCAATTCTTATCGGAACGGGAATTAAAAATGGTCGAAGAAACGTTTTTTAAGAGTGAATCCCTGGAACGGGTTAAAGATATGTTCCTATTCTCCTGTTATACCGGGCTTACTTATGGTGAGCTTAAGGAGCTCACCAAAGATCATATCGTTAAAGGAATGGACGGTAAAAACTGGATATCTACTAGACGCGAAAAAACTAATGAACCTGTAAAAGCTCCACTACTCCATAAAGCGGATATTATTTTAAAAAAATACCAGGATAAACGGTTTCACCTTGTTAGTGAGTATTTGTTTCCTGTGAGATCCAATCAAAAGATGAATGAATATGTAAAAAAAGTAATGAAAGCTTCAAAAGTGAGAAAACATATTACTTTTCATTCCGCGCGGCATACCTTTGCCACCACCGTAACCTTATCTAACGGAGTTCCCATTGAAACGGTATCCAAGCTTTTAGGACATACAAAATTATCTACCACTCAGATTTATGCACGGGTAATGGAAAATAAAATTAGCAGTGATATGAGCAATTTAGAAAAAAGAATGGCTAAGAAGGATAAAAAAATGTCGAAATCTTAATAGAAGTAGCTAATCAGGCTTAGCCAACGCTTATGTAGTGTCTAGTCAAATTAATGACCTCATTTATAAATTTCTTAAATTATAATTCAACTTTAAATAGGGAAAATTCAATCTTTAATTTGAAAGAAAATAATTGGTGATTGTTGAAATTAAAGCCCCAGCAATTATCTCCTTTTTTTATACCCTAACCAAAAATTTCTAGGTTGGAAATTTCATCATTTTGTAGTAATAAATCATACCGAAAGGAATTAGTAAATCCCTAAACTTAAATTTTTAGTAAAAAAATAATCTAAACTATAATTTATAGACCAGAATTTTGAAAACATCCAAAGACTGGAGGAGTTATTGGCCGGCTACCAGAAGGAGTAACGTATTTGCACGTACGGATACTGAAAAAATATAAGAATGATAAGTAAAATTAAGGTCAAGGACTGTTTCATGTTTTTTGCTTTCAGCTTGCAGGGTAACGTCTCGTATAATACTGTGCGAACGGGCGAGCGTGATTGTCCGCAGGACAATCCGCTAAACCAGCGAGTAAGGTGTTTCGATTCAATAACAAATTAAACATTGATTTTATACACTGTTGGCAGTTGCTTTTTTCGAATTCTCTTTCTCTGTCTTTAGAAAATGGTCGACATCTTCTTTCATTTGCTGTAAATCTATTTCAGGATATTCTTTTACTTCTATCTCTCCTGAACTAGAAATTATATAAATAGTAGGAGTTAACGGTTTGACGAGATTGTAATTATAGGCTTTTCCAGAAGTGTCAAATTGCAATTGGTTTTTGGCGATAAAGTCTTTTGATATAATATCTAATTTTCTTTTTGACCTACCAATAAGGACTAATGAAATCCTCTTTTCGTCTTTCATAGAATTGAAGTATGGAGTTAAGGCTCCTACCAATCCGGAACAGGCATCATCAGGTAGAAAAAAGTACAAATGTGATTCAGAAACTTCGTGAGTCTCTATATTCTTCTCTAGATATTTTGTCAATTTTTGATATCCTTCATTTGGCTGTTGGCAGCTATTCAAAAAAAGAATAGCCAAAATTAAATAAGTCTGTTTTAAATTTCCCATTTTTAAAATTTTAAGACACCAATCAGGTATCAAATTCAAATAAAGCATAAGATAATGTATTCTCATTGAAGAAATCGGAACCCTCGTTATTCGTCGAAATCCACAAACCACTTTCGGTTATGAAAAAGTCATTTGGATCATAGGTTTTATTTGGTAGCCTTTTCTCCATAATTTTATTTAGATTTTCGTCCAATACCATTATGGAAAGCGGCGCCAAAATATCATGGTTTCTTTGTCCATCACGGTTTTCTTCGGTTGGCAATGAAACCAATCTATAATAAATGTTCCTGTATTCGTCATAGATTATGCTTCGATACCTCGCAGTGCTTTTTAAGTATTTGAAGTATTTCGTCACATCTTGGAAATCACAATCTTTATAAGGTATAATTTCAGAAACGTGACTACTTTCGGCTGTATTTCTTTTCTCAATTACGGAATCTTTAGCTACATCATAAATATACAACGGAGAACCTGTTTGAAATGAAAATACGAGCTGGTTCTTACTGTTTTTGGTGAATGAAGGAGGAAATTGATGCTCAGACCAACAGTTTTGTGTGAAATATTCTGGGTAATGGATATTTAGAGTTCTGGTTTCGGTAGTCTCTAGGTTGTAAGAAGCAATCAAAGGTCTATTCCGAAATTCCGGATCACTTTGTCTGCTGTTTGGGGGGACGTACATAAATATTTCATTTTCAATTTTGACGGGCTTGAATGGATTTTTTGCGTAGAATCGTAGCTGCTGTAGTTCTTTTTCTGGCTCTGTAGAACAAAGAAGTGAATCACGAAGAGCAAGAATTATTTCTCCCCCTAAGGTGCCTATTAGAATAGAATCCCCAGCAAGAGGTAAAACCGGGCTGCCACCAAACCTTTCAACCCCTTGAAAGCTCAAGGATTCTTCCTTGACTTTTGAGTTCCAATTATATACGTCGACAGTTTTGTTTAGTCCGTTTTCTCTATATAAGTAGGTTGAATCTCCCCTTTTTACTATATGATTCTGTAAGCTCGCATAATATTCTTTCATACCAAGGGGAATATTAACAGTGTCTACGATATTCAATAAAGCATCATTTTCTGCAGATGATGTCATTAACACCTGATCGTTGCTATTATCATTTTTACAGGAAATAGTTAAACTAATAAGAATTAAAAAAATAACTTTTTTCATTTAATAAATTTTTGAGTTACTGACAACGTTCCGTATAAAAACTGTGCGGCGATTGCAGTAGATGATTTTCCACGGGAAAACACCCGTAGCAAAAACGCAATGAATTTCGATTTAAAACAGGTTTTAATATTGTTTTTATAGGCTGTTGGTAAGAGTTATTTTACTTTTCGTTCAAATTTAAACGACTCTTTTGCATTTGTGACTACAATTTCATAGACCCCCTCTTTCAAACCTAGATTACAGTCTTCTGTTTTATTCTCAATTTCTGTTATATCAACCGGAATTGCTTTGTTTATATCCTCTCCTTTTTTAAAAGCTAATACCATAATAGGATATTCTATCTCAATATTGTTCAAATTAATTGAAACATTTTTATTCTCATTTTCAAATAACCAACCTGGTCGCTCATCAATGTATTCTGTGTTTGGATGCAAAACAACCAGATCCGTCCAGGCTTCACCACGTTCGTATTTAAGGGGGCTGTTATTTTCGTCTATTAAAATTGTGGATTCTTGAATATTGAACGCCTTTAAAATTGGATGGTTGAATTTGGGTTGACTTCTTTCGCTATAAATTACTTGATTAACCGTCAAAGGATTTATACCGGTATATTCGGTTAATCTTCCGGCCATTGCCTTTTCCCACGATTTATGATTTCCTTCAAGAGCGTGGTCATAGCCACTATGAATTAGAAACTTTTCATTTGGTTTAGTCTTGATTTGATTTTGAATGTTCTTCGCTTGTGCAATTTCTCTTTGTTTACCATTTCTGCTATCCATATTGTCATAAGCGAATATTGTATAACCAATCTCCAAAGCCTCTCTGACTAGATTGCCAAATTGCGGATCTTTTATATAATGGCCAGTTTTAGCAACTGGATATTTGCGACTATTAAGTGTTGAATCTAAATTCTTCCCATTTCCCAAAGCTTCAAGGCCTAAATTTTTATATCCATGGTTGAATAGTTTTTTAAGGAGTGATTTAGTGAATACTCTATGAAATGAATTATGATGTGCTTCATTTATTATAACTACCTGATGGTTTTTTGCTTGATTGGTAATGTAATCGGTCGCTCTAGTTTTTGAATATTTTTGATGCAAAGAATCTATTTGTTCGTCCTTGAGATTTTTTTCACGTGTTCCCATTGCCATGTCCCAATGAAGCAAAGCATTTTGATAATCCCCTTTTGTGGCATAATCCGCGGCAGATAATTGATACTTCCAGGAAACCGTGTCTTGAGCAACTTTCTCTTCTATTTCATAGGAAAATTTATATTCTGGTGCAAAATCAATTTTTTCTATCTTATTTTTCGATTCCTCACAACTAGAAAATCCGATTAATATAAGGCTGACAAAAAGTATTTTTAATGTATTTTTTGAATTCATGAAAATTATTTTATTAAAGGATGAATTCAAAAATAACTAAATCATTAGTTTAAACTAATGATTTAGGTTAAAATTTTTTAATAATTATTGCCAACGTACGTACAAATGCACTGGTACATTTATATCATTTAAAAACCAAATTTAGGTTTTATTAAGAACACCTTAACAATGCCAAATAGTACAATTTGTAAGGTTTGTAAGGTTTGTAAGAATAGTTTGATTTTTTATACTATTCAAATTTACCATATACATTCAGCAATAAACCCTTAAAATTCAAAAGATTAGAATAAGTTGAAATATCAAAAATCCCATTCAGCACATTCCCCTTTCGTACCTCCAGAGTAAAGATCTTCGTTCAACAACAAACGGACACAAGTAAAAAACCGCCACCTTCCATTTCGCTTATTCCACAGAAAAAGCGGAAACGCTTCATTCCCGGTTCTGGTTTCTCACTTAAGTCCTCAAATTGAATTTCATAATTAATTTAATTCCCCTTCTTGCTACATCGGTATTCTATCTTTTTTGTAACAAAATTATTTTAAGTTTTTTCAGACTTTTTGATGAGCGAGTCTTATCAAGAATATTACATCATATAATTTGTAATACTTATTAGACTAGTTCTTATAGCTGCCATTTTTAGTAGTGAAGCGAATAAAAATGAGTAGCAAGAGGGTAACGGGCAGAGCCCCGTTACATTTTTATAACACATTCATTTTCAGTAACTTATATTCTAATTCAACTTAATTATTAGGCGAATTTGCGACAAATGGCTTGGGGAGCCGCATAAATAGGCTCGAATTTGCGACAAAAAGATAATGCTTCACTAAAGAGGAGTTAGAGTTTTTAGACAAGTGATAATTTAACCCCCAGGGTTGAGTTGTAATATTTTCTTACTTTTATCCTTACCAGAAGTGCCCTACTATTTCTGTACAATAAATTAGTATTTATTAAAATTATATATGGCACAAAACGAATTTGGTTATTTGCATTCCGAAAATTACTACGAAGAATTCACCAGGAGTTATGATGTACGCTTTGTAGCCGAGATTATGCATTTAGGGCTGAAAAAAGTCAGGACTTTAAAAGACTCCTCTTCCTATATTTTAGAAAATAAGGTAAAGCAACAATTTGAAACCTGGGACTCTCAGTATAATAGAGTGTTGCAGAAAGAAGATAAAGAAAAGAATGAAATAAATGCAATTCAATTAACAGAGGAGGCTAAAACTATTCAGGAATCCATAGAGTCCATACTTCACCATACTTTAGAAATTGATGATGCTGTAGAATGGAATTCTTTAAAAGATTTCTCAAATTTTGAAGAGATTCCACCTTCTAAACCCGAAGAACCACGTAAACCCGATCAATCAGAATACAAGTCTAAAATTGATCCTCCATCAAAAGGTCTTTTTAAACCCAAATTATCTCTGTTTGAGAAAATAATTCCTTCGTTAAAAGCAAAAAAAATACAAAAAGCTGAAGAAACCTATAATTTTTCATTAGAGAAATGGAAATCTGAAAATGATGATATCGAATACTATAATAGTATTATTGAACGCAGATATAATAACCAATTAGAGGAGTACCGTAAAAGACTTGAAGATTGGGACAAAGAGGTCAAGGCTTTTGCAAGCAGAAAAAAAGAATTTTATCAAAATCAGAAAGAGAATAATCAGGTGGTAGACGAACTTAAAGAAAAGTTTCACCAAAAGGATATTAATGCTATTAATGAGTACTTTGAGATCGTTTTAAATAATTCGGACTATTCAGCTTTTAACTTTCCAAAGGATTTTGAAGTAGAATATTTAGCAGATTCTAATACGTTAATAGTCGAATATTATTTACCAGATATCGAAGATGTCCCTACTCTTAAAGAAGTAAAATATATTGCTTCCCGAAAGGAACTTAAGGATGTTCATTTATCAAAAACTCAAAAATTAAAATTATACGATAGTGTTATTTATCAAATAATTATAAGGTCTATTCACGAACTATTCGAGGCAGACGTTATAAATTCAGTAGATTATATAACCTTTAATGGTTGGGTAGAATCAATTGATAAAGCTAAAGGTCAGAAAACAAACTGTTGTATAGCATCCATCCACGTTTCTAAAGAGGAATTTCTTAAAATTGATCTACAACACGTAGATCCCAAACTTTGTTTCAAAGGTTTAAAGGGAGTAGCAAGTACAAAAATTTATACACACACAGCTATAAAACCGATTCAAAATATTGATAAATCTGATAAACGCTTTATACATTCGAAGGATGTATCCGGTAATATTGAGGAAGGAGATAATTTAGCCACAATGGATTGGGAAGATTTCGAACACCTTGTTAGGGAATTATTCCATAAAGAATTTAGCTCTAATGGCGGCGAAGTTAAGGTTACCCAGTCAAGTAGAGATGGAGGCGTTGATGCCATTGCTTTTAATCCTGACCCTATTATGGGGGGTAAAATTGTAATACAGGCTAAGAGATATACTAATACTGTAGGAGTAAGTGCTATTAGGGATTTGTGGGGAACAACAATGAATGAAGGTGCTTCTAAAGGAATTATTGTTACGACCTCTAACTATGGACCCGAAGCCTACAATTTTGCAAAGGATAAACCTTTGAGTCTCATAAATGGTAGCAACCTCCTGTATTTAATGGAGAAACATGGTTATAATGTAAAAATTGATTTGAAAGCTGCTAAAGAAGCGGCGAATTAATTAGTTAAAAATTAAAGGGGAAATGACAGCAAGAGGATAACACGCTGCGCGATGTTGGGTCGTCATTTTCGGAAAATATAGGTCGTTATGAGTTTAAATGAGATTGAATTATTTTAGTTCTAAAAATTTGAAAATAATTTTTCACGGAAAAATCTTCCGAAGCCAGTAATAGCGGTAATTTTTTCACGGAAAAATAGATTAATCCAGTCATTCACCACTTTTACTTCCCTTGCGTAAAAACTCTAGTTCAGTAAAAGGGGTTCATTACAAGTTATCTTGGACACGAGCCAAAAAGCTTTAAAGATTAATGGTACATAGGATTATTCCGAAAGCTTTTTGACTTAAGTCAGCCTGTCAGCAACTAAAATTCTCCGATCAGGATTTCGGAGTTTCTTCTAAAAACCTTTTTATTTCACTTTGGTCTTCTGCTGTTAAAAGAAAAACCTTTGAGTTTAGCTTAATAATACATTTATATATTTAATCTCTGGAAATGGCAGAAATTTAAAACTATACCTATAACATAAACAATTTAGTTTTTAGGATTTGGGGAGTATTATATCTGTAAAACAAGACCCAACAAATGCTTTCAATAAATCAGCAATTTTCTATAGTTAAATAATGATTACATAGCTATAAATTAGTAGCTTTCTTATGGATAAACAAGAGGTTACATTTATTTTTTGATACTTACTAGAATTGAAGTTTATAAATTTATAATTCTTAAGGTTGATTAATTGTTATTTAATAATGAAATTTGAATAAATTTGAAATAAATTATAATAATCCCCTACGATTATAATATTATTTAGTTTTCAATCATAAAACGTATTGGAAAGAATCAGAATTCAATGGAATGAAAATTAAATTTTTAAAAGCAGGTAACGGGGACAGCATATGGATATCATATACTGATGAAGAAGGGAATTCTAGAAATATTCTTATAGATGGTGGGGTTTCAGAAACTTATTTCGATCCAAAGCTCAACAGGTACGGGGATCTATATACTACTATTCAGGAGATAAAGTCCCGTAAGGAAAAGATTGATCTTCTCATTTTATCACATATTGATAACGACCATATTGAAGGGCTTTTGCAATGGTTCGAAATGGATGAACAGGCCCACATGCTCGTTGAAAAAGTGTGGTTTAATTCCGGCAAAGCCATCGCTGGTTTTTATAAGGAAGAGATGAACGACGGCCTGAAGTTTTATCTTAGAAAAAAGTCTGTAGAAACTGGAGTTCCGGAAGCATTGATATTCGAGGACTATCTTCTTAAGCATAAGCTGTGGGATAAAAAACTGGTTGTGCAGGGTGATACGCTGGACCTGGGTGGGTGTGTCATTAAGGTCTTAACTCCTACTCACGATCAGTTAAAAAAGCTATTAAAAGAGTATAAAAATAAAACTAAGGATCCAATTTACACTGGGGCGAAAATTAGTGACTGGAGCCTTGATCTCAAGAAGCTCATTCTAGCAGAGGAGAGACCTGATTTCAAATTCAGACAGGATAACAGCGTAAAAAACGGGAGTTCCATCTCCTGTATTATAGAATATAAAGAGCGGAAATTTTTATTCCTTGCAGATTCTCATCCTAAAGCGGTAATCAAAGCCTTGATTGGTGAAGGCTATACTAAAACCAATCCCCTGAAAGTTGATTTTTTTCAGATCGCTCATCATGGCAGCAAAGCCAATAATAATAGAAAACTTTTAGAAATAGTCCGTACCAATAATTATGTGATAAGTACGGATAGTAGCACCCACCATCATCCACATAAAAGTCTTCTTGGAAGGATCATTGCCGTAAATCAATCGGCCACACTCCATTTTAATTATGACAGGGTGCGTAAGGGTGTATTTACCAAAAATGATTTTGAAGATTATAAAGAGTTTAAAACAAGACTGATCTCAGAATACGATGGCTTATGAATGAAGATGACCTGAAAAGATACACCGTGAAAGTAAGAAATGGAAGTGGTTGTATTTTTCAACCCATGGATAATGACTTTACTTATATCCTTACCGCGAAACATCTATTTCTTGAAACTTCTGAAGACGATAGAGGGATTGAAGTCAAAACCATGCTAAATGATGGTAATTCCATTGAAATTTTGAGAAATGTAGAAAAGGATGGCGGATGGACCGAAGTTCCTATTCCATTCGATTTACAGCATAACCAAAATTTTTTCTGTCATCCGGAAGCCGATATTACCATATTAAAAATAGACTATTTGGAAGGTTTTGAAAATATTGTCATTGACCTCAATGATAAACAAATCCAGGGCGCAAAACTATGTGGATTCCCTGAATCCAGAACTACTAATCCTGCTGGAGATAGGAATACTTTTTATGAAACCCAACTCTATGTCACTCCTGGTCATTTTGGAGTGACCCTCCAGCTACCACATATTATGAATAAGAAAGATATTGTTGGAATGTCCGGTGGTGGGTTTTTAAGGATTCTAAAGGATCAGATCTTCCTCTATGGTGTACAAAGTAGAATGGCTTCTGGGGCCGATCACGCCCTTGGCCAGGTAGGCATGGTACCTATAAAATACTTTAACGAAATCATCGAGCAGGATCAAAATGAGGGCAAACTGGCCAGGCTACTCCCTTACTATCTTAATTCTTTCTCATTTTTCCAGGATGATTTGTTTTCCATAAAAGCCAGCTTAAAACATCAAACAGTTAAAGATCGCGTAACCAAACTTTTAAAAACTAAAGCCAAAGAAATCATCAGTAGTGATATTACGCCCACCAGTATCCGAGATTATCTAAAGAAAAGGATGTTGATGATCGAGCAGAATGAAGGAGAACTTCAAAAGAAAAAGATATGGTCACTATGGTTGGAATTCCTGACATTTTTGAATATAGCTAAGGAAAAGTCTCATTGCCAGGCCGATTTTCCCGAACTATTTGAACAGGTCAGATTCTTTTACTCGGATGCTGGAGATAGATTTTGGATAGAACACTTACACGAACTTCCCAACATGAATTACGAAGGGCTGAAATATAAAGGCACTGTAGTGGTGGCCACTAATGAACCTTCTCACGACGAACCGGTGTTGGATATATCCTATATCCCTGAGAATATCGCCGTAATAGCCCGTGATTTATCAGATCAAAAAGAAGCCGAAGAAGGACCTAATATTGACGGAAGTTCCCATAATCCTTTTCAACGGTATAAATTTGTAGACCTTTCTGTATTTAAAGAACATCTGGTAAAAGAAGAGATTCAAAATGATTTTGTAAATGATAATTATGCAAACTGCATTAAAACCTTAAAAGAATTATATGAAAAGTTCATTTCATATGAGTGAGTTTCAGGAGAAGTTTAAAAAATCTTTTCCAGAAATTTCCATAGAACACTATACAACTGCTTTTGGGGAAAAGGCTGCCAATGTGTTTCATATAAAAATAGATTCGGAAGAGCGTTTAAAGAATAACTGGAAACAGATCTCCAATTTTATCGCTATGAATTTTCAGCGTCATCTCGAGGATGAATTCGAACAATTCAATATATACCTCTTCTATGACCAGGCATCACCGGTTTCAAAAGAATTAAAGTATAATATTGAAAATGACTTATTCTCCAGTAGGAAAATTGTAATAACCGAAGGTGAAGATTTTAATAAGGTCTTGGATGATTATGTGGTTAATAGTTTAAGTTCCTTCGAACATACCCAAACCGATCTCTCCATCGAATATAGCCAGAATGCAGTTATAAAGGAAACGCTGTTCGGAAAAAAGCTGCGGAAAAAAAATAAAACTTCTGAAGCGAATGCCGTCTATCATGAAATTTTAAAAAAATTCAAAAATGAAGTTTAGATCAGTCATAATATCAGGTTTCAGGGCATACGATGACCCCAGGGACGCTAGCTTTGATTTTTCTACATCAAATGGTAAAGCCTCGAATTTCATATCCTTATATGCTCCTAATGGATTTGGTAAAACATCTTTTTATGATGCCGTTGAATGGGCTGTTACCAATCAGGTTTCCCGGCTTTGGAGAAAAGAAAAACTTACCGATACCTTTATCCGTAACCAGCAAAAGATCGAAGGAACAAAACAGCTTGTGAATATCCTTAAAAATAAAAATAACCTGGATCGTGAAACCTATGTCAAATACCTCACCGATCAGGGGAATAAAACACAAACTAAAAAACTGAAAGTTCATGGTGCCAGCAATTCGGATATTAAAAAAGAGGAGCAAAGCAGCTTTCAAAATGTAATTCTTTCGCAGGAATGGATCGCTGCATTTTTAAAAGAAGATGATGGAAAACTTCGTTATGAAAAATTCATGAAGAATTCTGACCTTCAAGATTTAGATGTATTTTATCAAAATGTAAAAATACTGGCCGAAGAGAATGAGAGCTATATAAAAGGGCTGCGTGAGGAAATTGAAGAATTAAAGTCTCACATTATTAAAGAAAAGGAAGAAAATCTTCTCGAAAAGATCAATAACCAGATCGGAATCATCAATAAGCAGGTTAACCCTACCCTGAAGCCTGTTCTTATGACAACCTCCAGAAAGGAGATTATTCAATTGCAAAACCAGATCTCTGAGGCGATTATAGATCATGACACTATCGATAAATCCTTGCAAATACTGGATTCCTTAAAAATAGCCCAAACCGGAGATGAAAAAGTCATCTCAAAAGATGAATATTTTAAGATCCAGGAAGATCTTAAAAAGATAGCCGAAGACCTCAGAATGATAGAGGAACTTCTGGAGAAGTTTGAACAGGTTGAAAGTGCGACAAACGAAAACAATCAGCTGGAAAAAGAACTCATCAGTCTGCGACGGGATAAAGCAGTTCTGGAAGATATATTAAAAATTTTTCCTTCCTACCTCGAAGTTGAAAATAAACTAGACGAAAAACATGCAAAGATCTCCCAGTACAAAGATCGTATAAAAGTCTATTTGGAAACCCTGGAAAAACAAAAACGTTCATCAATAGAAATCGATTCGGAGATCACCCGGTTAAGCAGATTGCAGGAAACGACCAGGAAGCAGCTCCAGGAAATTCCCACCACCGAGAAAAGATTAAATGAAATCGCCTTAGCTATTTCCAGGTTAGAATTAACCCAGGAACAAGAGCAACTACAATTAAAAACTCTAGAGGCTAAACTTGAAAAATTAAACGAAAGGATTTATGAATTTCGCCTTTTGATCGCCGAAACCAAACAAGGGCAGTATTCTTTACTGAGTGTTCAGGATAATACAGAACTTAGTAATTTGATCAGAACTATCGAATCTAATGATGAGAGACGTTTGTCGCTAAAAGCGGAAGTAAAGGACCTCAATACTCTCATTTCTGAACAAGATTCTTTGAATAAAAGCCTGGAAAATTTTATTCAGGATGGACTGGAACTGGTGAACCAAAAAGAAACCGATACCTGCCCTCTATGTGAACAAAACTATGCGAGCTACGAAACACTTGCTAAACGTATCTCAAATAATAAAGCCCTCTCTGATAGCATTCAAAGACTCCTGAAACAGCGTAATGAGTTACAACAGCAAATAACAGCATTCGACAAAACCGAAGAAAAAGCGCAACAGGACCTGATCGAATTTTATGAGAAAGAACTGAAAGCTCCCTCCGATGAAAGGAAAACGCTTTTGAAAAGTATCGGGGAAATGGAAAAAGAACTCACTAAAGTAAATCGGGATATCCTTCAACTTCAGGATGAAAGATCCGGATTACAAAAGCTGTTTGAGGAAGATTCTATAAAGGGTTTTGAACTAAAACTCACAAAAGACCTGGAGGATACCAAAGAAAAACTGGGAGAGGAAAAAAAGAAGATGAACTTAATCATTGATGCTATTCAGAATAATGAAAAACTTAATGAAGCTACAGAATCCGAGATAAAGCTTTTGGAAAAAGAAATAGCAGAGTTACTTCTCGACCCTGTCTATACGAAAGTGATCCACTGGTTTAAGGAAAATCATCCAGAACGAAAGATCGTATCGGAAGATCTGCAAATAGAACTGTCCTCTCTAAATAATAATATCAAGGACAAAACATCTCTTCAAGCCAGACTAGAAGAGATTATTAACACACTGAATACTGAATTAAAAACCTACTCCAGGCAAAGCCTTTTGCAAGAAAAAAGGGAAATTAGTAAAAAACAAAACGATAAAAGCAGACAAGTTGATATTTACCGTTTCTTTCTGGATGATAAACTAGATATAGAGAGTGGAAACCATAACAAAGAAAAGTTAGAGAGTGAGTTTTCAGGTATAGAAAAAAGAAGCCGTGAGAATATAGAAAAAATAGAAGCATTATTAAAAGAGCTGAATAAACTAAAAGCTTATAGCGAGGTAATTTTACCATACCTCGAATCGGAAAATGCTCGGCAGAAAATAACGGAACTTACGGAAGAAATTCAGTTTGTGGAAAGTAAGGTCAGCCCGAAAATAATGGCAGAGGTAATAGCTACCAGGGAACAATTGGATACACAAATCAGTAACTTCTTTTATGAAGAACTTATCAATGAGATTTATTCTAAAATAGATCCCCATCCGGATTTTACTAAAGTAGGCTTTAAAGCGGATTTTGACGGCAACCGACCTAGCCTTGAAGTATTTGTCATGGATGATAAGGAAACTAAAAAACAGATACCTAACCTGTATTTTAGTACTGCACAAATAAATATCCTTAGCCTTAGTATTTTCCTGGCAACAGCCCTTAAATCTGAAGATTATGACTGTATTTTTATTGATGATCCTATTCAATCCATGGATACGATTAATATTCTTTCAACCATTGACCTTTTTCGAGGGATTATTCTAAAACTTGATAAACAGATTATCCTCTCTACACATGACAAGAAATTCCATGAACTGTTGAAGAAAAAGATCCCTACAAATCTATTCCAATCTAAATTTTTGGAGTTAGAAAGTTTTGGCAAATTGAAAAAACAAAGCGCAACTGAATTTTTATAAGTTTTGGATTAAAAAAAGTGAATTAATTGTAATTAACATAGATTTAATTAATTTAATCCAACATT
The DNA here is from genome assembly GCF_031846585.1 of Autumnicola musiva. Taxonomy (NCBI): domain Bacteria; kingdom Pseudomonadati; phylum Bacteroidota; class Flavobacteriia; order Flavobacteriales; family Flavobacteriaceae; genus Autumnicola; species Autumnicola musiva. Next base: position 110,440 of record NZ_JAVRHK010000008.1, on the reverse strand, counting down.
TTCCTGTTTTGGAAATCTTTTTTCATTGTTTTAATCACATAACTAGTAATTCGTTTAGTGATTAAACCTCTAAAAACTTTTGATGCGTTCCGAAAGAGCCATTTATTTTCGAAATATTTGTTTATTTCATGAGTTAGCATTTTTTTTACCCTCCTTGATAAAGCCGGTTTTATCTTGTCGAAATAACTATTATCAATTTTTGGAAAATCCTCTACGGTATATTTAAATGGATTAGACTGACCATTTGCTTTATCTTCAATAAAATTTATATCAGGTATAATTGGAAGGAAGGTTTTACCCTCGGTTCTTTTACCAAAAATTTCGACAGAACTTTGATCAATATCCTGAAACAACGGATGCGGATTTTCTGGTTCATATTCTAGCATACAGTAAGCTCTTAAAAAATTCCGGGCATTATCTCTTCCTAAAAAAAAATCATGTTTACGAAATTCACGATTCAGAAAACCCCCAAAACCTCCAAGTGAAGCGCATGATATAGGTGGATGATCTTTCAAAACACCAATTTGTTCCCACTTCACAGGAAAGATTAATAGACGCAAGTAATCCTTATAAAAGCTCCCTGCGTGTTTCACCCTGACTTGTTCCCTGAAGGTTGTATATGCCTTTGGAATTACTTTCCAAATGTTATTTTGGAATAATGAGGAGGTAATAGGATTTTCAACCTCTCCAGGTTCATCCTGATTATAAAAATTGGGAAAAGGATCAACCATTATAACTCCCGACATTGGTTTTTTAGGATCCCCTTCGGGTCTTTTTGATTCTAAAACCTGAACTACTTCAGAATAGGGTTCGTTATTTATGGTTCCTCCATCAATACAAGTGAAATCAAATGAAGGATCATTAATTTTAATATCAATACCCTTCTTATTATCTATTTCCAGATTTCGTAGTATACAGTTTTTGACATACTCAGGAGATAAGACTCCTTCAAAGTTCCTTGCAGCTAAGCCTAAAGGGAATGCCCCAGTCGCTTTTGTGCACAGTTTTAATAAATCCCTAGACTCCTGACTAAACGGATCAAAGTTTAAATAGAAATTTTGATCCGTTTTATTATTATGATCAACTTTAAAGTGAGCTACAATCATATGCTCATTCATTCTATGTCCAGGAGTATGTGGAAAATTGGCTGAACTAAAATTTTTAAAATTCAGCTCAAAAGGTATTCCCCTAAGACTGCATAAAGTGAGTAAAATTCTTAGATCTTTTGAAATATAGGAAGGCATAATTTCCCCTGATGAATTTTCTTCAAAGAATTCAAAGACTTTATCTGCTATCGAATCAATTGACTTAGAATTTAACAGAGATGGTATTCCTTCTGGATTATTATCAAAATCATCCGTGCTGAGCATTTTTTCAAATGTGGTTATATTCTTTGCAATATCATCATTTAGTAACACCCAGCTATCATAGAGAAAATTACCGGTTTTCTGATCCGTTGGAATATCTACAGGTTTAAAGCTCTTATAGAAGGATAATGCTGTTATCATACTCACCATTCCTCCGGCTGAAGCACCTCCTAAAGCTTCTATGCTAACATCATGTAAAGGTATTTTTTTCTCAAATTCGGTTAGAGGTTTGTTGTCCTTTAGTTTTTTTCTTATGGATATTTTTTGTTCTTCCCAGTTATTGAGAACCTCTATGAGATAATCCATAAATCCAGCCGTATAAGCACCGGCAGAGACGGCACCAGCCATTGTTATTCCTAAATTGAAAGTTTTTGAATTCATTTTATGATATTTATTGGTTAGCACATCTTAAATTCAGCCCAAAGAGGGTAATGATCAGACATCATATAGGAAATTGTTCGCTTCTCTAATTTGCGATTTTCCATTGCAACTTGGAGAAAATTATAACTACCGGCATTTGAAAACGTCATAGATAAGTTTGGAACGCTTTTGCTATTTTTAAACCAGGCAATTTGATCATAGTATTTTGTTTCATCAAAAATAGATCGCGTAGTTGATTTGGCTTGTAATTGCTCCGGAACATATAACCCCTCCTTTAGAAAAGTTTTATTAAGTAAGTCACCACGTTCGTCAATATTAAAATCTCCTAGAGTAATAAGATTTTGATGATAGGCATTAACATCACCAGCCCAATCAGATAACCACTTAGCAATAGCTCTTAATTCTGGAATTCTTTCCTGAGATTTCTTACCATATAGAATATGTAGTGTTACTAGTATGAATGTATGATTGCAGGATTTAAAACTGACGGCATAGGGTGTCCGAGCAAATTGGGTTTGTAGTGCATTTTCGGAAATATCTTTATCTTTCCATTCTTGAGGAACTACTAATTCACAAGCCAAGCCAGATAGATTAACCCTTCTTGTATCGAATAAATAAGCCATTCTTTCGCCGTTTCCTTTGTCACCTTTTGTTACATCGGTCAAAATAAGGGACCAATGATTACCTAAGATCTTCAAAGTATCTCTAAGTGCTCGAATGTTAGCTCTAACCTCCTGAATTGCAATTACGTCAAAACGTTTTATGATGGCAGCTATACACAAAATAGAATGTAAATCTCGTTTTGGTGAATCGTCTTCTTCCGAGCTCCATTTACGTGTCAAACTTCCAAAAGAACGGATATTCCAGGTAGCTATTAGTAAATTTTTGTCTAATTTTTTGAAAGGAATTTTTGAATCTAAATCCGCTTCAAGTAGTTGTAAATTCTCCAGAACGGAAGATGGAGGATTGCGGGTAATGTTTGTCATAAGGCCTTACTTTTATATATTCATTTATTTTTCCTTCATAGTAATTCTCAAACGAGAGTACATTGGAGAAATATGAGCAAGTAGGGTTGCCTTAAAGAATTCTTTCCTAAATTAATAAATTTTAATTAAACTAAGTATTTGAGGCCATTCACCACTTTTACCTCCATTTCGCAAAAGCTCCATTTCAGTAAAACAGGTTCATTACATTTTGTCTTGGACACGAGCCAAAAAGCTTAGAATCTTCAATATTGAAGAATAATATCGAAAAAGCTTTTTGACTCAAGTCCGCTAGGGGTAACTAAAAATCACCGATCAGGATTTCAGAGGTCTTTAAGATACTTTCTTACTTCACCTTACCTTTTGCTGCTAAAATAATAAGCTATAAAATTAACCGGAGTGCATAAACCGCTAAAAAGCTATTTATAACTCCTCTATAATTTCAAAGCTTGAAGATTAAGGGCATCAAAAGGTAATGTGATGGCGCTGAAAGAAGTAAATAAAAATAGCAGAATGACCTATTCATCCTTATCTACATATTATTTTCTTTTCACCAGCAAAAGGAAAATGCTCAAGATGAAAAAAGTAAATGGTTTGGTTTGAATTTTAACCCTTAAAACATCTCTTTTTTTCATTGCGACCATCGGGAGCAATCAAGATTGTGCCCACAGGCACACATCTTGCGTTTAGTTCCCACTTAATTAAAGATGAATATTAGTAGATGGATACTACTCAAAATTCTCCTTGAATAATCGGTATGCTTCATCCAAAAACTCTCCTTCTTCAAAGGGTAAAAGTTGCACTACTAATTCGAGCGATTTACGTATACTTTCTTCCGGACATTTTATTTTTGAGGGACTGTAAGAATCACCTTCGGAGGCTAAAATACATACATTTAATAGACTTTCTATAGTGGTAAATAACTCTAAATAGCCATCAAATTTTAAAAAGGCAGGTTTCATTTTATTTTTTTGGGAGTTACTTGGGCGAAGTGTATTTAATTTTAATTTCGCCATAGTTTCCAGGGTTTTAATACTCTTTTCTCGCTCGATTTTCATAATTTAAATTTTTGTCATCTACTACTTTTGGCTTTATTTTTCTGTGAATTACAATACTATTTTGCTGTAAGTCCTTCTGAGTATTTTTGATTATGCAGAAGCTCGAGTTCCTTAAGTTTTTTATTTCCTTCCTTACGAACGCTTCTTAAAAATCGTTCCGCTAAATTACTGGCATAATCACTATCTATCATGGTTACGTCATCTGCTGTTTTAAAGTTGAGATTAAACTGTGAATGGCAAAGCTGGCTATAGGCCTTTTTTGAGGTGAATGATTTTTTCGGCAAAACTATCAGGGGGCTTTTGCTAAAATTTTTACAGAGGTTTAAAAGCAGGTCGAGCTTAAAATAGTGGGGTTTCCATTCCCAATATACCCAGATGAGTGCAGCGCAGGTTTGCAATATGATTTGGCTAACCAATACCATCCTTGCACTTTCATCATCCACCATATCTAAAGTATTTGTTTTATCTTCAAAGTAAGATGCCCGGTTCAATCTAAACTCCCATACCTTTCTAATTTCTTCAAATTTCCTGGGGTGGTAGCAATAGCTTGTAAGTGATAACGGACTTTCCTGAAACAAACAATTCCCAGGAAAAAGCACCCGACTTAAAAAATTATCGCCTGCTTCTAAGCGCCGTTTAATGTCATTATGGGAATAATGGATGCTATACAATTGCACCTGTTCCTTCATTGTATTGAACACCTCGCCCATAAAAGTTTTGGGATTGCCAATTTCTTCGTAGCTGATGATAAGCAGAGTGAACTCATAATTTTGTTTAAGATTGCCATTGACTTCAGAATTGAACAAATACATTGATGAATGCCCTTTTTTAATTGCGGCAATCCAGTAAATGGAATGCACATTAACCAAAGACCTGATTACCTCTATGAGGCGCTCCAATACGTGCTGTGGTATGTTTTTGATTTTCATAATATTATTATTTAAAAGTTTTTATTTTTTCCTAATACGGTTTCCCGTAATTGATTTTAACACATTTTCTATATATTTGGAGTTATGGGCAGAAATTTTCATTAGTCAGCCGTTAATTTTATTGATTATGGCTTCAAATTCTGAAAATTAACCCGTGTACCAAACCAGGCGGACTTGTAAAATACAGCCGGTAACCTGTAAATTACCGCTTGCGGAACCTCTTAATACTTTAAAATGAATCCTTATCTTTGAGATTATGACAACAACTACCAAACCCAACCATATAGGCCGCAAAATTGCTCGCATTCGTGAATTGCGTGGAATGAAACAGGAAACCCTTGCCGAAGAACTAGGCATTAGCCAACAAAGTGTGTCGAGCCTGGAAAAAAGTGAAAAAGTGGAAGATGAAACACTGGATAAAGTGTCAGAGATTCTAAAAGTTTCGCCAGAAGCGATTCGTCATTTTAGTGAAGAGGCAGTATTCAATATCATCAATAACACCTTTAAAGATAATAGCGCAAATAATAACAATTACTTCTGCACAATAGATCCAGTTGAAAAAATAGTAGAGCTTTATGAACGCCTGGTTCAGGCTGAAAAGGATAAGGTGGTTTATTTGGAGAAGTATCTGCAGAAATAGTTTTAGAACAATACTCCAAACTAATCTACCAAAATAATGTTTCAAACTAATTACGGAAAATTTGATCCTAATTCATGGGAAGATACATTCCAAATTGTCTTTAAAATTGTTTACAAAGAAGAGGTTTATCAAAAAATGCCAGATTCGAATGGAGATTTGGGGATAGAAGGATTTACTTTAAAAACTGGAAAGGCCTTTCAATGCTATTGTCCGGAAAACAATATTTCTGGAAAAGAATTATATGAAGCTTTGCGCGACAAAATATCAAGAGATATTAAAAAGTTAGAAACTAATTGTAGTGATTTAAAAAAAATTTTAGGAGAGTTAAAGATTCAAGAATGGTATTTAGTTACACCGAAAAACTCTGATAAGAAGATATATGCCCACTGTAGAAAAAAAGAAAGGGAAATCATAAGTAAAAGCCTAGAAATTCTTGATTGCAATTTTAAAATAATCATTCACGAAATTGAAGATTACGTTTCCTATTTAAAGTTTTCTAAGAATGGGATTATGTATAATCCAGTTATAGAGGATAATGAGAAAAGCGACTGGGTAGAATTGGAGAATGCATACGTAGAGAACGCCAAAAGGAAATATAGTAAAGTCTTTGAGAGTGACTATGAAGATTTGTCACAATTGGAAATAACAGTTTTAAAAGCCACTGATTTATCCATCGAGAGATACTTAAAAGGAATTAAACAAATCGAATTTCTTAAAAATGAACATCCTAAAGATTTTGAACGGTTTACCAGAATTGCTTCTCAACTAGAAGAGGATGTTGCTTTTGACTCACTAGGATTGATTGTAGAGAAAAAAGTATTTATAAAAAAACTTACTGAAAAAGTGGAACAAAAATTAAGGGAAGAATTAGAGGGCTTCGACTCTATTTTGTTAAAAGACCTTGCCAACCAGATGGTTTCTGGTTGGGTTTTAGAATGTTCATTAAATTTTATCTGATGAATAAGAATATTATTTTTAAGCGTAGACCGGTTTCCCTTTCTATAGATTACAGACCAGTATGGAAATTAACTCAACTTTTATTGGTTATTTCTGAAGGTTCCAATAAATATGGATGTTCTCTTCTTAAGCTCCACTTATTTTCATGGATCTTTCAAGATAGAAAGCGTAAAATGAAAGTAAAAGAGTGGATCAATAATGATTTTGATGTATCACTTAGCATATGGACATTATCTCCTCACGTAAATAGGGCTGTGGCTTTTGGTATTGGAGAGGAGTTAATTATAGAAGAAAAAGGGAAATACTTAATTACTAAAAAAGGCGCACAATTAGTCCATAAAATTTTAGAAGAAGATGATCTTTTTGGAGATGAAAAAAAAATTTTAGAAGAATTTGGTAAGGTAATTACAGAATCAAGAATTGATGAACTTTCAAAAAATTGGAAATGATTAAATTAAATAGCTTAAGAATCAATATCGTTACTAAAGGAGCTCTTTATGGAGAAGAAATTCAATTTTTTAAAGGTTTAAATGTTATACGAGGAAATAATTCTTCAGGAAAGAGTACTGTTTTTCAAGGTTTGCTCTATGGTTTAGGGATGGAAGAAATTATAGGAGGAAAGAACACTATGGCACTGCAATATGTTCTTAAGGATAAGATTAAAGTTGATGAAAAACAATTACCTGTAATCGAATCTAGTATCCTTCTAGAGATTGAAAATCAAAAAGGCGAGAGTATAACCATACAACGTTATATTGAAAGTGATACTTACGACCCTAGGTACGTAAAAGTATATTTAGGCAAAATAATTAGTGAAACTCCAAAACCAGATATTGAATCTCTCGAGATGTATCTACACGATCAAAATGCAGCGAAAAATTTAAAATACGGATTTCACGCTTATCTAAATACCTTTTTAAATACAGATTTACCTGACGTTAGCTACACAGATGGTTCTTCAAAAAAATTATATCTCCAAACAATTTTCCCATCTTTTGCTATTGAACAAAAAAACGGATGGGCAGATTTTTTAGCAACAATACCATATTATAAAATTAAAGATGTAAAATCAAAAGTTATTGAATACATTCTAAAACTCGATGTGTTAGAGAATCAGAAAAACAAAGAGAATTTAAATTTTGAGAAAAAAATTATAGAATATCAATGGGAACAGAAATACATCGACCTAAAAGATATACTCAAAAGCGAGAATCTGAAAGTGGAAGGCCTAAATATTAAACCTCAGATTTTAAAACCGGAGGATAAGATTTATGTGAGAAGAATGACTGCTGATGGCTATAAAAATTTGGATGAACTATTAGAGATTTTTCAATCGGAGTTGAACGAAATTGAAAAGGAAAGTCTTCCAAAAACTGGGCAGATCAGCGATAAACTTAGTAAGCAGTTGGATCAATTGACCGTTGAATATTCAAAATTGAATTTTTCAAAGCAAAATCTAGTTAATAAGATCGTACTAAGCGAAAAAGATTTAAAGGGTTATAAAAAAGAATACAGCGAAACAATAAATGAATTAGAAAATTATAAAGCATACAAAAAGGTTCGAAAATTCGCAAAAGATGAGGATGTCCAAATAACCCAAGATTTATGTCCAACTTGTAGCCAAGAAGTCAAGGACACCTTACTTCCACAAGACATCAATCAAAATTATATGAAATTAGATGAGAATATTAATCATTTGAAATCACAAAAAGATTTATACTTAGCATTTATTAGGGGACAAGAAAATCAGATTTTTGAACATGAACAGAGGCTTGATAGGCTGTCTGATAAGATAAGGAAAAATAGATCTACGATTAAATCTTTAAATAGAGAAATGATTGCGGATGATAGAATACCTTCCAAATTTATAATTGAAAAAAAAGTAAACTTAGAAAGTCAAATAAGACATTATCAAAAAATTAAAAAACGAATTGATACAGAATTGCAGGAATTCAAGGATATATCTAAAAAATATGCTAAAACTCTAGGTAGGATTAAAGAGTTGCCAAATGCCTTTTACTCTTCTGAGGATCTTAAAAAGATGGATTTTTTTAATAATAAATTCAAGTCACTTTTAGAAAAATTTAATTATAGAAGTTATGAAATAAGGGATATATCAATTCCTTATGATAATTACTTTCCTAACGTGAAAGGTCTTAATTTGGTTAAACGTGTTGATGAAAAGAAGTCTGAAGGTAAAATAAAACATAATTCTTCGGCGAGTGATTTTATTAGAGCTATTTGGTCATATACTATAAGCTTATTTGAAACATCTTATAAGTTTAATGCCAATCACCCCGGCATTTTACTTTTTGATGAACCATCACAGCATGATATGGCTAATAAGGATATGAATAGTTTTCTAAATGTGCTTGCCTCAAATAAGGACTGTCAATCCATTGTATTCGCTTCTTTCGGAGAACGTGATGATATATTTAAACAAGAAACAAAAGGTATCCAAGATTTTCATTTGGTCGATTTTAGTAGGAGAGATAAAATTTTCCAATTGAAAAGTGAACTTTGATTTATACCTTAAAAAAACAATCTAAATCTTTGCTTAATTTTTCTTCTAAAACCCTTGCATAAATCTACGCAACGGAGAGTTTAGAATGTCTTAATTGCTATGAATATGTTGTAAAAATCTTGATGGTTAGTTTAGCTTAGAAAGAATGTATAATATGTATTACTAATTTTTTTATCTTTATGATATTAAAGACGATCAAATTCTATTGGTCTTATAGTTCTTTCTATTTTAGTGAATGATTCGGTGAATATATCCAGAATTAAAGATACGAAGTCGCGGTTTTAAAGAGCTGAAGTAACTTGAAAAGCTTCCTGCCACCCCGACTTTAATAAGTTATATTTTAACACAAATCAAGGGTAATTATATGGTTTTCATATAGTTACCCTTTATTTTTATGTTCAGAATTTAACAAATAGTGTTAAATTTTATGTGAGTTAATCGTGAGTTCACTGGGAATTTGTGAGTTTATCGTGAGTTATTTTTTTGTATTTTTAGCTTACCGGTACTCCATAATTACGTATTGGTAGTTTGACTTTCGCCTTAATTAATTGTTTCATTTAAACAACAAAGCTATGCGTACCAGTCAAACCTTTTCCATTTCTTTTATTATCCGAAAAAAGAAAAAACAACCTAAATCAGCTATCCTCTATGCCCGAATTACCGTTAACGGCAAATCATTAGAAATAAGTTTAAAACGAACTATCCCGGTAGACAAGTGGAACCAAGCTGCCAGTAAACTTGTCGGTAACAATTCTGAAAGCCGGCTAATCAATAAAAAAATTGATGAAACCAAGGCTCAACTCTATAAAACTCAAGACAGCCTTACTAAAGAAGGAATGCTGGTAACCACAGAAACGGTGAAAGCTAGATTCCTTGGAAGTGACCAGCAACATTATACCCTCATCTATTTAATCCACTACCACAAAGAGAAAATGGTTAAGGTTTTAAAGTATGGAACAATGAAAAACTATACAACTACGGAAAACTACCTCAAAGATTTTTTAAAAGCCCAATATCGTACTTCAGATATTTATTTAAAGCAGGTTGATTATCAATTTACCCTGGGATTTGAAAGTTTTTTAAGGGGCTTGCCCAGTCTAAGAAATAACGGGGTAATGAAACATATGGAACGCTTTAAAAAATTGATGCGCCTGGCCGAAGATTTAGACTGGATTGAAAAGAACCCTACCAAAAGGTTTAAACTCCGTTTTGACCAGGTCGATATGGTATATCTATCCAAAGTAGAATTACAAAAGATAAAGGACAAAAAATTCAAAAGAGCTACCCATAAAATCAACCGCGACATTTTTGTTTTCTGTTGTTATACGGGATTGCCCTATGGCGATGTCAAGGAGCTAAAGAAAAAACATATTCAGATAGGTGTTGATGGGAATAAATGGATCTACACCCGAAGAATCAAAACTAATACGATGCTGAGAATCCCACTGTTGGAAGAAGCTGAACGTATTCTGGAAAAATACCAGGACCATCCAAAAGTTTGTTCCAGTGATATTTTACTTCCGGTCTATTCCAACCAGAAAACCAATCAATATTTACGGGAAATCACCAAAGCGGTAAAAATCGATAAAGAATTAAGTTTCCACGCCGCCCGTCATACATTTGCCACAACTGTAACCCTCGCCAATGGCGTTCCTATAGAAACCGTTTCTAAACTTTTGGGACATACAAAATTAGCGACTACTCAAATTTATGCAAGGGTGATTGATTCTAAAATAGCAAATGATATGGGGAAAATTAGAAATATTTTATAAAAATTCGCTATATTTAACATAATTTGAAGCAACTTTTCTTAATAATCCCCATCTAATAATAGTAAGAATTATAATTCTACTAATTAATTATGGACAAGTGCTCCTTAAAAAATTGAGTTTCTATTTAAAAATTAAATAATTATGAAGGTATCTAATATGATTAAAATATTTCTGCTTCTTTCTATTAGTCTATTTGTTACAAATTGTGAAACTAATACATCTAGCCCTACTGAACAAGAAAGTACATGTAGTGACGGTATGAAGGAAGTGAAGAGAGTTTCAGAAATTGAAGGATTTGTAGCTTTTAATACTGATATGAATAAATATATGATTTACTCTGGTATTGACGGCGACTATGATTCGCAAGATGTTGGGATACTTTGTAACAATATACCAGATGAATTTATTCAAGATGAAATTGAGATTATTTTTAGTGGAACATATTATACTTATCCAAATGAAATAGAAAAAAGGATCCCAGGTCAAAATTATTTCTTACTGGAAATCAATTCAATAAAAAAGAAATAACTAAATCATAAAATATGAAAAAACTTTTACTATTATTTTTTTTACTATTCGGAATCACAATATATGGACAATCCAATGGAGATGTCTATTACGATGATTGGCCAACAACCAGACCTTCTAATGAAAGGATAATACAAGAGAATGATTACCCCTCATTATATTTTGTCCCAATAGGTACAACTTGGAATCATAGAATTATAACTTATTTTATTGACAATGGTACTAATGACATAGCTGGCGATAATGAAAATGAAGCAATAAGAGATGGTTTTAATTTTTGGAGCGAACAAACTAGTCTTGCATTTTTAGAGGTTTGTGATGCGGATGAAGCTGACATTATAATTCTTTGGGCTACTTTTAATCATGGTGATGGCGGACCATTTGATGGACCTGGTGGAGTTCTCGGCCATACATTAGGAGGACCACCGCCGAATGCTTTCGGTGAGGACGCAGGGGATATACATTTTGACGATTCGGAAACATGGACATTGAATTTCAGAAATAACCAAAATGATCCCATAGATCTCGTCACCGTTGCTGCTCATGAGATAGGCCACGCGATTGGCTTAGACCATACTGAAGTACCGGGGTCCTTAATGCTTGCTAACTATACTGGATCACACAGGTACTTAGGCAGTGACGATATTGCCGGAATACAAAGTCTTTATGGAACTAAAAGCGAAAACATCATTGTAGGTCCTGCAGAATTTTGTGAGGAAGGAACCTATACTTTAGATACTAGTGGTATTCCACCTAATTCAACTGTTACTTGGGAAGTTAGCCCTGGAAGTTTTTTTGAAAACTCTTCTGGTACTGGTAGTACTGCTTCATTGGAGCTTGACACTTCTATGTCAGTAGGAAGCATAGAACTAAGTTTTACAATTGATAATGGTTGCAGTGAAGTAACCATTGAAAGAACTATTGAAGCAGCCACACCATTGGTTGCTTTGGACTCATTTTGTTATGATTATTATAGTACCACCTGCAACTTTTCCCTTTATAGTGGAACAGGCGATATTGAAGGATTTCTACTAAATGGTTTAGGTACTGATGGTTCCTCAAGTTGGGAATGGGAGCGAGTATTTGGTAATTTTAAGTTTGTTGCATATAACCCTAACTTCGGTAGTATTGGAAATCCAGTAAACAATGGTGAAGGGAGTACGGGAAGGTTTGCAAACATAGAAATTACAGGTCCGGGAACAATTCAATTTAGAGCAAGGGCGAGTAATAATTGTGGTTGGGGTGAATGGAAATATTTTATTGTAAATACTTCCTCAAGATCCTATACCTATAGTTTTGCTCCTAATCCGGCTACTACAGACATTATTATTGAAAATACATCCCTTAATAAACTCACTCAGATACACGATAGATTAAGTAATAATAAAGAGGAGAAAGGAAGTATTATAATTTATGATTTCAATGGAGCTGTAGTACAAACAAAGGAATACGATTTAAACAGTCAATCATTTAATTTGGATGTTTCTAAACTGAAGCCCGGGAAATATTTTATGAAAATAGGAGCTGCAGGGAAAGAAGAAACCCATCAAATTGTCATTCGAAGATAAATTGCCATGGATTTTTACTGAATTTAAAACCCCGGCTTTTCGGGGTTTTGCTTTTCAATTTGAAAAGCAAGAGGATAACACGCTGCGCGATGTTACCAATATATAATCACCTAATTTTCAAGTTTTTATAGTTTGTTTTCTTTTCGCTTTTAACCGAATTTGCGTCAAATGGCTTGGAAACCCGCATAAACAGGCTCAAATTTGCGACAAATTTTCAAAGAGATTGGAGAAAATGGAAATCTTAATTTGTCCTATATTGAATTATTTCAGAAGAATATTTTTACACTAATTCACCATTCACCACTTTAACCTCCATTTTGCAAAAGCTTCATTTCAGCAAAACAGGTTCATTACATTTTATCTTGGACACGAGCCAAAAAGCTTTAATAGATGGTAGTTAAGAAAATACATCGTAAAATCATCTGCAATGGTGCTTTTTGATTGCCTAAATCACAGTTCTTTCTTCTGTATTAATTTAAGTGTCTAATTAATAAAAGCGTCGATTTTGACCTTAATCAATTTTTTCAATATGTATTTACTATAATTTTGGTCTTAAAGAAATTAGATTTTTTCAATAAGATGATGCTTGCAGATTTGATACGTAAAAAAACAGAAATCAACGAAAAGGAACTTGATAAAATTCTTTCCTATTTCAAATCCTATAAAGCTCCAAAAGGTAAATTATTACTTAAAGAAAAGGTTGTAGCCGATAAAATTTTCTTTATTAATAAGGGTTGTCTCCGATTATATTACAGTGATAATAATTACAATACAACAACTCGGTTTATGGCTTTTGAGCATACATTTTTAACCTCGATCGTCAGTTTTATTTCAAGAGAACCTTCGCCGGAATATATAGAAGCTGTGGAAACCTCAGAACTAATGGTGATCAATTATAATGACTTTTTTTATTTAAGAAATACAATACCGGAATGGAATAAAATGTATATCTATATTCTTGAATATGGATTAACGGTAATAAACTTTAAACTAAGTAGCTTGCTAACTCAAAATGCTACCGAACGGTATCGTAGTCTGCTTAAAGATAACCCTGAACTCACACAAAGATTATCCAATACCAATCTTGCAGCTTATTTGAATATTTCTCCGGAAACCCTCAGTAGGTTAAAATCTCATATTTAGTAGGTAAAATAAACTTTAAATTATAATCATGACAAAAATAATTAATAAGTATTCGCGTGTATTAACACAGGATGAAACACTTCCTGGTGCAAAAGCCATGTATTATGCCATTGGATTTAAAGATGAAGATTTTAACAAAGCGCAGGTTGGTATTGCTAGTATGGGATGGGATGGAAATCCTTGTAATATGAGTCTGAACAACTTTGCCACCATCGTACGTGATCATATTAATCAGATCGAAGGCCTGCTTGGTCTACGTTTTTATGCAACTGGGGTAAGCGACGGAATTAGTATGGGTACACCTGGAATGCGATATAGTTTGGTAAGTCGTGATCTTATTGCAGACAGTATAGAAACAAATGCTGGAGCACAATATTATGATGCCCTCATTACCATACCTGGTTGTGATAAAAATTTGCCCGGCTCAATCATAGCAATGGGGAGGCTCAACCGGCCTAGTATCATGTTATATGGCGGCGCAATTGCTCCCGGCCGCTATAAAGGGAAAGAAATTAACCTTGTAAATACTTTTGAGGCTTGGGGAGAAAAAGTTTCGGGGGAAATTAGTGAGGATGACTTTAAAGGTATTGTCCGTCATGCGTGCCCTGGTGCAGGTGCCTGTGGAGGAATGTATACCGCTAATACAATGGCGAGTGCTATTGAAGCTTTAGGTATGAGCCTGCCGTATTCTTCATCCAATCCAGCAGTAGGTCAGGATAAAAAGAAGGAGTGTGCAAATATAGGAAAGGCAATTAAACTATTATTGGAAAAAGATATAAGACCTCGGGATATTATGACCCGGAAAGCTTTTGAAAATGCAATTACTTTGATTATTGCACTAGGTGGTAGTACAAATGCTGTACTGCATTTAATCGCAATGGCTAAAAGTGTTCAAGTCCCACTTAGTATAAATGATTTTCAGGAAATAAGCAACAGAGTGCCGGTATTGGCAGATTTCAAACCGAGCGGTAAATATCTTATGGCAGACCTGCACAAACATGGAGGTATTCCGGCAGTTATGAAATACCTGTTTAACAATCAACTGTTGCATGGTGACTGCCTAACAGTTACCGGTAAAACCGTTGAGGGAAATTTAGAAGATATTCCGAATATTGATTTCAATTCCCAAAAAATCGTGATGCCGTTAGAGAATCCTATCAAACCTAATGGACATTTACAGATATTATATGGTAATCTAGCCGTTCAGGGCAGCGTTGCCAAAATAAGTGGAAAAGAAGGTGAACGATTTATAGGAACAGCACGTGTTTTTGATAGTGAAAAAGCATTCAGCAAGGGGATTAGTACAGGTAAGATTAAGCCTGGTGATGTGATTGTCATCCGTTATATCGGGCCAAAAGGCGGTCCGGGTATGCCTGAAATGTTGAAACCAACTGCAGCTATAATTGGTGCAGGGCTGGGAAAAACTGTGGCATTAATTACTGATGGAAGATTCAGTGGTGGCACACATGGTTTTGTAGTGGGACACATTAGCCCGGAAGCTTTTGAAGGAGGATTAATTGCACTTGTAGAAGACAACGATTTGATAGAAATAGATGCAGTCAATAATACGCTAAAACTAAAGGTTTCTGATGAAGTGATTGAAAAGCGTCGTAAAAAATGGATAAAGCCCCAGATGAAAACTTTTAATGGTGTTCTATTTAAATATGCACAGTCTGTGAAAAATGCTTCCGAAGGATGTGTAACAGATGAATATGTTCAAGAGTTTTAGTAGCGCATTAATTTTAAGCCTTTTTTCAGAGGAATTAATTTAAATTCACCAATCAGGATTTCAAAATTTCTTTAAGAACCTTTCTTATATCACCTTACCTTTCGATGCTAAAATAACAAGCTTTGAAATTAACCGGAGCGCATAAACCGCTGTGCTATTTATAGCTCCTCTATAATTTCAAAGCTTGAAGAGGCTGGGCATCAAAAGGTAATGTGACAGCGCTGGAAGAAGTAAATGAAAAGGACATAATTTCTTATTCATCCTGATTTACATATTATTTTCTTTTCAGCCGCAAAAGGAAAATGCTTAAGATGAAAAAAGTAAATGGTTTAATTGCTTATTATTTAATATAAACAATATTGTTTATATTTGTAATATGGGTAATTTATTAAAGTATAAAGGTATTCACCCGGGACTTGTTTTAAAACGTGAACTAAAAAAGCATTCTATAAAGCAACGTCCCTTCGCGATGGCCATAAAGGAACATCCGCAAACTTTGAATGCCATTATTAATGGAAAAAGAAATTTAAACACACCCCTGGCGCTAAAAATTGAAAAGAAACTTGGACTTGAAGAAGGCACTTTAGCAATTTTACAAACCTATTTTGAAATAGAAAGAGAAAAAGAAAAGCTTCAATCAAAAACCCCAAATTTATCCTTGCTTAGGGAATCCTTGTTTTGGGATACTAATATCAATAAGATTGATTGGCAGAAGCAGCGTAAGGCGGTTATCAGCAGGGTTTTTGAACGCGGCAATGAAACTGAGAAGAAGGAAATCGTTCGTTTTTACGGAAAACAAATAGTAGATAATGCCCTTCATTCAGTATCCAGAAAACCCTATACGGTTTCTACAAAATAATTATCCAGGATGCTTTACTACAAAACGGTAACCCCTTTACTTCGTGAGAGTTTAATTCAGCTCATGGCTTCAAAAGAATTTGATGGGTTCAGATTAGTGGGTGGTACCGCGTTGAGCTTACAAATTGGGCATCGGGAATCTATCGATATTGATCTTTTTAGTGATGCGGATTATGGTTCGATTGACTTTAATAATATCACATCCTATCTTGAAAAAACATTCCCTTATGTTGATCATTCTGCCTTAGAACCGGCCTTCGGAAAATCTTATTTTATAGGGGGAAATCAAGAAAATGCTATCAAACTGGATACATTTTATACGGATACTTTTATTCAGCCTCCATTTGTGGAAGATTCGATTCGTATGGCCAGTCTAGAAGAAATTATCGCGATGAAAGTAGATGTTGTTCAACGAGGAGGCCGTAAAAAAGATTTTTGGGATCTGCACGCGCTATTTGATTCCTACAATCTGAAACAAATGTTACAACTGCACAAACAGCGTTATCCTTATAGTCACGACCAAATATTAATACTTAAAAACTTTACGGATTTTACCGAAGCTGATGATGATTTTGATCCTATTTGCTTAATGGGTAAATACTGGGAGTTTATTAAAGACGATATTGAAAGCATTGTTTCAAAGTATGTCCAGTAAGGTTAAATACTAATTAGGCGCCTCCCCTTAAACATCTCTTTTTTATTGCGACCATCGGGAGCAATCAAGATTGTGCCCACAGGCACACATCTTGCACTTCGTTTCATTTTCAAATCTTTATTTAAAGTGTAACTATGGTTTTATCTTCTTTCCAGACCTTAATAATTTTTCATAGAAAAAACATATATCTTTCATCGTATTGCTCATGGGGTTATCGGAATTGTCGATTATAACCTCAATTTTGCTAACGGGTTCAATCATATTTAATATTACGGTTTCCGGGTCAAATCTTTTTAATCCTTCAGGAGTGATGTCTAATATTTTAGCAATATTTTTTAAGGTAATCTCATTAATACTGGAGCGCTGTTCAATTTTACTTACTGCTTGTTTACTAATTCCCCCTAATGACTTACCTAGTTCAGCTTGCGAGAGTCCCCGCAATTTTCTAATCGTTTCAATCTTATGTCCAATAATCATAACCTATTTTTTTTACAGGTCACCAATCGTTTGTAAAGTTCGATGACCTTTGCTTCTAAATTTAAAGGAGTATCTTCCTTTTTGGATATTTTCAAAACCTGTTTTTCTGGTTCATTAATTACTTCAAACATTTTTGTTCTATCAAAATTTATGATGAAATACACTGTAACTTGCAGGGCATCAGCAACTTTAATTAAAAGGTCGTCGTCTACTTTATTTTTATTTTCAATAACTGAAATAGAATTTTGGTTTAAACCCATAATCCTGGCCAAGGCGTCTTGTTTTAACCCCTTTAATATTCTAATTGTAGCAATGTTTTTTCCGGTACTCATTTTACAATTTGGATTTTCTCTTTAGTTAGTAGATTTTCCAGAAGTCCGAGAATATTTTTCTGGGTTTCCAATAATTCCATTTGCAACTGAATTTCATTTGGATTTAACTGTATTAGTGGCGGGTTTATCATGGTTGCGGAGATTAGTAATAAAATCATCTTTGATTTCTTTATACCGTAATATATACAAGGGGTCGCAATCTAATATATCAGATATTTGTGCCAATCGGGTTAAGGTAATATCCGTGATATTGTTCTCTATATTGCAATACGCCCGTGTTGATATTCCCAGGCAACTTGCCATATAGCTCCTTTTATAGTTCTTTTCCCTTTCCCTTATCTCTTGTATGTTATCTCCAATTTTCATAGACAAAAAATTTATTCTATCTTAATAGTAAGTAAAGTAACAACCGTAATTCTTTTACCGAACCAATACAACTTGTATCCTACCAGAAATGGTTTGTTTTTTACCAAGCCAAGGAATGAAATAAAAAAGATTGATTATCTTTGAGATTATGACAACAACTATCAACCCCAACCATATAGGTCGTAAAATAGCCCGCATTCGTGAGCTTCGTGGAATGAAACAGGAAACCCTTGCCGAGGAATTAGGCATTAGCCAACAAAGCGTTTCCCACTTAGAACAAAGTGAAAAAATTGAAGATGAAAAACTGGAAAGTGTAGCCAAGATATTGGGAGTAACTAAAGAAGCCATTGAAAATTTTTCTGAAGAAGCGGTATTTAATTATTTCAGCAATTTCTATGATAATAGTACAGGCCAAGTGTATAATAATCATTGTTCTTTTAATCCTTTAGAGGAACTTAAAAAATCCTACGAGGAAAATAAAAAACTTTATGAAAGGCTAGTCCAAGCTGAAAAGGATAAGGTTGCTTATTTGGAGCAGCTATTAAAGAAAAATTAATTTTGGATTTTTCATGATTGAAAAGCCTTGCAGATACTTTTATTGATGCAAGGTTTTTTTATGTTGTATAAAATATCACATAGAAAATGCCTAAGTTTTTTCATGTCACCAGAACAAATTTAAGTGGAATCGATAGTTTCCAATTAGGTCAATTTGATAACAGTATAGCAGGTGAATATCTATATTCATCTCAAGATTTTAAAAGTTCTATTAGAAAACAATATCCAGATGGAATTGCCAAACATGGTGAAATTTTCTTGCTAAATACATTTCAGTCCACCGGTCCAAATCAAGGATTTACTGATAATGAGTTTTTAATTGAAATGACTTTTGAGTTAGTAAGAAAGTTAAAATTCCCTGAGAGAAACTCGCGATTCACGGTATCCTTTGGCTGTTTGAATCTGGAAGATGCAAAGCGATTAAGGGAAATAACATTTGATGGGGAGGGAGAAATCTTTGAAGTCGAATGTGATCGTTATTTTAAAGCAGATATGTCATTTCTAAGACAAGGAGGAAGTATTATAGGCATGGAGATTATGGCAGAAAAGTATTGGTCGGGAAAATCCTCTGGAAACCCTTTTTGGGAAGTATTGATGGAATATCCTGTTAAGATTCTCAATAAAATTGAATGAAACTTGTACTGAATAATTACTACAATTTTTATTATATTTGGATAGGTCAGAATATCAAACTGCACCAATACGTTCTATTTAAATTGTGAGTTAATAATTAGTTCCAACCCCCTGTTTTCTTCTTCAGATTAGGTCATTCCGCATATTTTAAAATAAAAATTTTTAAATTGAAGAAGAACTACTCAACTCTTACATATCCAGAGACAAGAAATAGAATTATTTTTTTTACTTTTTAAATAATATATTATATATTTAACTAAACATTAAAGATTAATTGAATATCCGTTTGATGTCATAACCCTGTGATATTGGCAATTATGAGCCGGTCAAAGAGGCGTTCTCCAAAATATCTACGGTTTAATTTATAGACAAATTCATTTAGGTAGAGTTGTAAATATTTTCCCTTGATTTTATGGTAGTTCCCTAGCAGATTCCGCTTTGCATTGCTGATGGCAAGGTGCACCCATTTTAAAGTTTCTTTGGTAGTGTCTTTGTTGGATTTTTGGCTGATATGAAGTTCAACATAATCAGCTATATCCACATACGAAGTGCTTTTGTCGGTAAACACGATACTCTTTTCATCGATAGATTCACGTAGCGTTTGATTAATTTCCCCCGCCGCATGACTGGTGAGAACCCTTGCCTTAAAATAGCCGGCCTGTCTTGATTTTTTTCCGGTCTTTATATCCTCCAAAGGAGTGGATTCTGCCATGATGGCCACATTTTGTTTTCCGGCAGCTCCCCGTCCACGGAGACCTTTATCCTGTGCCACTTCAGATGATTCCACTGTAAAATAGCCTTCATCCATCTCGATCATTCCTTCTAAAGTATAGCGGGCATCCCTGTTGCCCATCGCTTTTCGTATTTTGTGCACCATCGCCCAAACCGGTTCATATCTTTTCAAGCCCAGCTGGGTCTGGATCTCTTTACTGGAAAATCCTTTTTTAGTGGCACTCATCAAAAACATGGTTTTGTACCAGGTCAAAAAAGAAAGCTTTGAACTTTGCATAATCGTCCCACTGCGAAGGGAGATCCTGCTCCTGCATTGTTTTACACTCATAGCTCCACCTGCTTTTGATCCAGAAATGCTCCCGGCCTCCACATTTGCAAACAACCTCGATTTTATCCCGCTGCTCTTTAAAATGCATGCGGCAGGACTCTTCACTATCAAAATTTGCTGTAAAAGTAAATAGGTTCATAGCAGTAGTTTTCAGGAAATTTACATTAAATATTTGTATTATGAGTGCTTACGGATATTCAATAAAGATTATGTTTAAATATACTTTTTTTATTATATTATTTTTTTCTTTGCTTTCTCTTTCCTGCTCTGAAAGACAAAAAGAAGGAGATTGGGAGAATAATATAAAATTATCCCAGAATTTTGTTGAGTTTTCATCCAAGAATGATTCTATAATCATTACCTCAGAAGGGGAAAGTTGGTGGATAAATAATGTGGTATTTAATCGTTCTAATTTTAAAGTAACTGAAAATTCTGATGGATTTGTTTTTCTACAAGAAGACGAATTCACAATAGAAAGAAGAAGTGCTACTGAACTTTATATAGAGGTTTCTGAAAACACTTCAGACTCTATTAGGATTTTGTTTATAGACCTTCAAAATGGAAATTTCTTTGACGGAATTAAAATAACACAATTAAATAAATAATCTCCTCTAATTTTTATTTCTAATTTTTAATTTCAATCACCTATGAAAAGAGTTTTATCCTTGTTTGTAACAAGCATTATACTTTCAGTTCTCCTACTATAGAGGAGGAAAATTATGCAAATCAAGAAAATGAATCTGAACAAGTGGAGCATTTTATTGATCTCGAGCATGCCAAAGAAATTTCAAAAAACTTTTATAAAAGCGATGGTAAAAAATCGAGTAATTTTATAAATAAAAAAATTGAAGAACATTTAGTGGTCAATCCAGACGGTAAAAATCCCACCTCTTATATTATGAATTACGAAGGGGGTGGATTTATAATAGTTTCTGCAGATGATAGAACTATTCCAATTTTGGCCTATTCGGAAAAGAACAAATTCCCATTTAATAGAAATGATACATTACCAGCAAATTTGTTAAACTGGTTAGAATCTATACACATTCTACAATAAAAAAGATTAGAGATGATGACATCAAAATAGAAAATAAAAGTCCGAACGAGAGAAAACAAATGTCAAGTTACCAAAATATTGCTACCAATGGTTATGGTAGCTTTATTGGAACACCATGTTCTGAATCTGACGAAGGAACCCAATTCTGGTTTACCGAAACGTATGGACCTTTTACTCAAACAGAATGGGGTCAGGGAGTAGGTTATAATGATGCATTAGACTACGCTGGATGTACACAACGCAGTAATGGTAAACCTCCTGTAGGATGTGTGGCCACAAGTATAGGTCAAATTATGAAATATCATCAGAAGCCTTCTACTTATAGTTGGATTCAAATGCCAAATATAGGTGGATCACCACAGACAGCAAACTTATTAAAAGATGTAGCAATAGCCGCAAATATGGAATTCGGATGTGAAGTTTCCGGTGCCAATAAGGAGGAAACAATAATGGCACTAAACTCATTTGGTTATAATCATGTTCAACTTTCAGATTATTCGGGTTATTCTGGCAATCAAATTCTTAAACAAGAAATTGAAAATGAAAGACCTGTAATACTTACGGGAGGGCGAAACAGTGGATGGTGGATATTCAATAGATATGATGATGGTCATGCATGGGTATGTGATGGTTACAGACTTTCTACAATTTTTGTTTGTCAAGAAAATGATGATCCCAGACCAGATCCTGAAGATCCAGACTATAGTTATCAGATTAAATTAGGAGCTAATGGCTATTTTTATGCTAGCATGAATTGGGGATGGTCAGGTAATTATAATGGGTGGTTTTCCAATGACTGGACTCCTGGTACATATGATTTTAATTATGATAAAAAAATAATTTATAATATATATTGAGCATCATCACAGTATTGTTGTAATGTATCATACGTAAAAAAGTAAATATAAAAATGATAATAAAGGTTGTGGGTTGTCAAAAAAGCAGCTAAAATGAGATGGTAATGATTTAATAGATTTTGAGTCGGGTCTGGAAATGAAACTTGTACTGAATAATTACTACAATTTTTATTATATTTGGTTAGGTCAGAATATCAAACTGCACCAATACGTTCTATTTAAATTGTGAGTTAATCGTGAGTTCAAAAATTTAGAACTGCGTGAAACCATATAAATACCGGGGGTTTCAGCGTTTTAGAAGCGTTCTGCCACCCCGACGAACCTTATCAAAAAAGGATATAAAAACACTGTTAATCTATTGATTTTCAGTGTTTTTTATTTTTACTGATATCAATTGATATCATATGAATTCATCCATTTCAGTGAATGATTCGGTGAATACATGCTTTCCAATAATTCATTATCTTAGAAGAACATTTCGGTTGATTTGACTTTTGTCTTTGTAACTATTGTTTCATTTAAAAGACGCTCGAAATGCAAGACTATACAACCTTTTCCGTTCTTTTCTTTACGAGAAAACTGCATCGGAATTCGAAATATTTTCCCATTATTGAATATAACATTTTCCTCCTTAACTTTATTACTAAGAAAAAAAGGATCACTACAAATAAGCAGTGATCCTTTTAATAATTTTGAAGGAGTTTATCCTTTATCTCAGGTCAGCCACAATAGAAGGATACTTGGCTTTAATAAGCATATAAACACCATAGCCTACCAGTCCAAGTGCTACAATTCCTAAAACAACAGAACCAAATTCATTTTGGATATAACTGAAGGCATCCGTTTGGGTCTGGATATTACTTCCTTTAGATAGTCCAGATTTAAGAGTTAGGTAAGCCATAAGTCCGAATACCAGTCCCCGCGCAGTATGTCCAAATTTCCCTGCATTTACAAGAAGTTTCTGCTCTTTTCGATCCATACCAGCTTCTTCTACTTCTTCCCTGAATTTTCCTGAATATGCCCTATAGATATCGTAGATGGCTTTTATTGCCATTCCTATTCCTATTATAATTGCAATAGTGTTACCATTCGAGCCGGACATTAAAGATCCCATCATAGATTTGCTACCGCCGCCAGAACTACTTCCAAAAGCCATTTTGAATGAATAATATGCCAAACCTCCATAAAGAAGTCCACTTATAAAATACGCAGCTCTCTTGGCATAACCCTTGGCATCGTCATGTAATCCCTTAGGGTTACCAATTGACTGATAAAATCTCCAAAAAACATAACCCAGTAATCCCAGGCCCATAATAATAAGCAAAATCTGACCATAGGATTGCTGCGCCAGGTATTGTAAAGCTCCTTTACTCCCGGTTTGCTGTCCGCCCTGTCCAAAAGCTGCAAGGGCAGTTAAAACTCCAATTAAACAATATACCGCCCCTTTAGCGGCCATGCCAAAACGGGCAAAATTCTTCTTCTTACTACTCATAAATTTTAGATTTTGGTTGTTGTTAGTTTACTGATAATTATAAAACTACAGGAAATTAAAAAACTGACTAAATATTTAGTCAAAATTTATATTTAGTTTAGGTTTCTACGCGCCAGTATGAGAAACTTTCAACATTTTTATTTTATTGATATTATAAGAGCTTTTTAGCTTCGGCAATGAACTGCCTGAAATTAATTCTAAATCATCAGGTCAGGAAATTGATATTCTTCCACCTTCCCTGAAAAATCATTATTATCCTTTAATACCAATAATCTTACGGCGTTATCATGAACTTGTGTAAGCCTCTCCCACCCCAAAAATTGCTAGCAGATGAAATTCTCTTTCTAAAAAGGAAGGTGTTACCTGGTGTATTTATTCAAAAAATTCTCGTAATCCTGCGGAGTGTCTATATCAAGTGTGCGCTCTCCGGGATCTAAAGCAATAACTGAAGTATGTTCACGTGCCAGGATATTTTTAGCTCCTTTATCTTCCTTCAAAGCAGCCAGCTCCTTAAAATAACTCTGCGGAAAAACTGCAGGGACACCAATCGAATCCGGATATTTTGTAGCTATTATTGCTGATGGATTTTCACTGGCTTGGTTTAGCAAATAATTGATATAGACGGAATCCACCAATGGCTGATCTCCCAACATCACCATTGCAGCGCTATAGTTTTTTTTATGCTGAAGAAAATATTTGATCCCGGCTGCTATTGAAGAACCGAGCCCTTCCCGCCAGTTTTTATTATCTACAATGTTGGAACGAAATTGGCTGATTTTGGGAATAATTTTTTCTGAATTAGCACCCAAAACGATAATGGCCTCAGCAGCAACTGAAGCTTCTGCCTCCTGTATAACTTTTCCCAATAAGATGCCGTCATCCAGGGGTAAAAGCTGCTTGGCTTTTTTCATTCGGCTGGATGCACCGGCCGCGATAATAATGATCCCTGTATTGTTCAAAATCAAGTATGGATTTTTCCCATTTTCTCCCTTAATGAAATGGTTGGTTTTTTCCTTACCACTGCGAGAATTTCAGCTATGACGGAAATTGCAATTTCCTGCGGAGTCTCCGCAGCAATGTCCAATCCGGCCGGACCATAAATTTTATCCAGGAAATCGGCATCTGTTTCAGGATGATATTCTATAAAAGCATTGAATATCTTTTCCCGGCGTTTAGCTGCACCCAGTAAACCAATATAGACCACGCTGCAGTTTTTAAGAGCGAGAAGAAATTTAAGATCGGTGGCATAACTGTGGTTCATGAGCATCACTGCGGTTTCACTGTCTATTTCCAGTTGCTGAATTTCCTCCGGCATTAAATGTAAAACTTCCTGCGCTCCCGGGAAATTTGCTTTTGTACGCGGATCTTTAGGCGAAGCATTTACCAGCACTTCCCATCCCAATAATGATGCTGCCGAACATAATTGTACAGCATCATGCTCTGCCCCAATAATCAGCATTCTGAACAACGGCTTTATTTCCTGGCGAAAAACAGAAAATTCATCCGTTCTTTCTGCTGAAATTTTTTCTGAAAATCCCATTTGCTTTCCACCGCCAAACCTGATTGCAGATCCCATTCCTGCAGCCTGGCTTTCTTCTTTTCTAAAAGCAGATTCTATAAAAAAACTTTGTCTTTCTCTGAAAGCTTTTTTAACTAATGCCTCCAGTTCTTCTGAAACAGAAAATGGTTCAAGCAAAATGTACAATATCCCTTCACATCCCAACCGGTAGCGGCCATCATAGGTCATTACTTTTGCTGTATCTTTTTTAAAAACCTCCTGCGCCTGGTTCAGAACTTCTTTTTCCACGCAACCGCCACTAACAGCCCCTGTCATTTTGTCATTTTCGGCAATAAGCATACGTACACCGGGTTTTCTATAAGACGAGCCGTCTAAAGCGACTACTGTGGCGAGTACACTCTTTATGTTTTCTTCCTGATTATTTAAACAGGATTCTATTATTCTTTTAAACTCGTGGGTCATAGTTTTATTTAAACTTCTTAGCTAATCTTCTTCCTTCTACTTTTATTAACGAAATTCGCAAATTTCTATTTATTTTCTAGAACCATTCATGTATGCAAAGAAGTATTTTATTAATTTGAAAACAGGTATTTGCTATTAAAAAACTCCCTTCTGTTTAATAATTATCAATTATCTGTTATTTTCAACTTTAGCTAATCAATTTTTTCCTGTTCGAAAACTGAATTTAGGATATCCTATACAATTTCATTTTCATAATTAATATGCTGAAACAAGTTCAGCATGACGTCCACCATGAATATTACTATCCTCAATAAATTTTTCTAATTTCCACCTGGTATTGTAATCTCTATTATTTCCTCGTTGAATATCATTAACAGTATTTGCGCAATTATCCTTAGTGAGTTTTACAAAGCTTTTAATTTTTTGCGCAAGGGATAGCAGCGGCATCCTTTTGTGGCGCAGCAGCGCTGCAAAAGATACAGCGGATAGCCCGGGCCGCAGGCTGCGCCCAAAATAAACCAGTTTTTAGCTTTCTATTCTTCCGGCTCGCGCAAATATTTTTCTACAGGATTAATGGGCAGGTCCCGGTACCGCACTCCGGTGGCATCGAAAACGGCGTTTGCCACTGCAGCGGCAGAAGGTCCCTGCGCTGCTTCGCCCGCACCCAATGGTTTCTCATTCACCCGGTCTATCACTTCTACCTCCACTTCGGGAATTTCCTCAAACCTGAAGATTGGATATCTATGCCAGTCTACACTTATAATATGTTCCTTATCAAAGCGGACTTCCTCCCGAAGTGCCCAGCTGGCAGCCTGTACCATTCCGCCTTCAGTTTGATTCTTTAGCCCGTCGGGATTTATAGTTTCCCCGGAATCAATTACTCCCCACATCTTTTTTACCCGAAAGATACCATCATCCATCTTCTTAACATGGGCGGCAACGGCAAAATAAGAAGCGGAATTTTTGTAGCGTGAAAAAGCATATCCCAGTCCTTCGTTTTCGCCGGGGCGAACATTGCTCGTATGTTCTTTTATTTTTCTAAGGCAAGTAATCGCGCGCTCATCGTTGAGATGATTTATACGGAATTCCACCGGATCTTTCCCTGCTTTATGGGCCAGCTCGTCCATAAAAGATTCTATTCCAAAAATATTCCCATAAGCGCCAAGCCCCCTTAATGCCGATTTTCTAAGTGGCCCCTGGAAAATATGGGAAGTGGTACGTAATGCACCTATATTATAATAAGGTGTGGAGTTTCTTACCGCACCACCTTTAAATCCAATCCCTGGAACACCATGGCCCTTATCCAGAAAACGTGCAGGCAGCAAAGTTTCGGGCTGGCCGTTGGGTCTTGTGCTGTGCCCATCTGACCAAAAATTATAATTCCAACCCTGTATTTTTCCGCTGGCATCCAACCCCGCCTGCAGTTCCATAATCATTGCCGTTCCATAAGGTTCCCAGCAATGTTCATCGTTTCTCATCCACTGCAGCCTTACGTGCCGCCCGGGATAATTTACCGCCAGCAAGGCAGCTTCGGCAGCAACATCATCGGCGCCATTATGCCCATAACATCCGGAACCGGGAACTCCTTTTACATGAATGGATTCCGCAGGCAGACCCAGCAGGGCAGCCATGGTTTCCCTTAACGGATAAACGCCCTGGCTATGCGTCCATACACTAAGTTCATTATTTTCAAAATAAGCCACAGCGCAGGAAGGTCCATTGGCGGCGTGCATAATATAAGGTTTATAATAGGCGGCACTATGTTGAACAGGTGCTTCCTTTATTGCCTTTTCCCAATCTCCATTCTCTTCTTCGGTTTCTACCTCAGCGTCCAGTGTTTTCAGGTATTCCTTCAACGGTACATCTGCAGGCAATTCTTCATCATTATCCCATTTTGCAAGGTTGTTTACCTCCCAGCTTAATTTTACTGCCTCATACTCTTCTTCTGCAATAACTCCCACGAAACTGCCGATACGTACCAGCTTTAAAAATCCGGGAAAATTTTCTAGCCCAGCTTCATCTAAAGAGGCCAGTTTTGAAGTATAGGAACTCGGCCGGATGATGCGCGCATGTACCATGTTAGGAAACTCCAGATCCTGCACATACTCATGTTCAGCCCGTACCATGGCAGAAATATCTTTTCGTAAAACTGGTTGCCCTACATATTTTCGTCTGGTTTTCCCGTAGAATTCAGTGGGTTCCCCTATCTCTTCACTCAGCTGTCTTCCTTCCAGCAAGTCATAAAGTGTCATTTTATTATTGCCGGCAATAATCTTCCCATCTTCCAGGCTGATTTCTGATTTTGGAAGCTTCCATTTTTCAGAAGCCAGGCTCAGCAATTTTTCCCGGGCTGCAGCAGCAGCTCTTCTTATAGATATGGCACTGGTTTCTATAGAATGACTTCCCGAAGTGTAACCTTCATTGGCAGTAACTCCTGTTTCGGCTAAATTTACTTCCACCAGGTCGGGATTGGTATTTAATTCTTCAGCAGCCATTTGAGCCACGGCAATCCTTATTCCCTGTCCCAGTTCCATCTTACCGGTAAGCACAAGTACGCTGCCATCTTCAAGCACCCTTAACCAGGCATTAATCCTGTCTGGCCGGTTGGAGTTGTCTGTCGCTGCTTCGCTGTCAACACCTTCACCCTGTTTTTCTTTGCTGTTCATGCAGGAGGTTCCCAGAATGGTAAATCCTATACTAACATATCCCAACTGTCTTATAAATTCTCTCCTTGAAGTTTGCATAATGCTGATTTATGAAGTTGAAGCTTTTTTTACCGCCTTTATTACCCGGGGATGAACCCCACAACGGCAAATATTCCTATACAGGGCAGCCTGGATCTCTTCATCTGAAGGATCTGAGTTTTCAGAAAGAAGTCCCACTGAGGCCATAACAAGCCCATTAAGGCAATAGCCGCATTGCGCTGCCTGCTCATCTATAAATGCCTGTTGTACCTTATGAAGATTCCCATCTTCACCGGCCAGTCCTTCAAGGGTTGTAATTTCTTTTTCAGCTGCCTCGTCAACGCGCTTAAGACAGGAAGGATTTGCCTTACCGTCAAAAAGCACCATACATGCCCCACATTGTGATAATCCGCAGCCGAATTTTGGCCCTTTTAATCCAAGATTATTTCTTAATACATAAAGCAATGGTGTTTGTGGATCCACATTAACTTCATGCTCCTTTCCATTTACTTTTAAGGTTATTTTCTTTTTCATAGAATTAAATTTGTTCTGCTTTAGCCGTATGTAAGCCCATTGCTTTATCCAGAGTAATTGGTAATTCCCTGATGCGTCTTCCGGTGGCATGATAGACGGCATTTCCTATAGCTGCCGCTACCCCTACCAGGCCGATTTCCCCAATGCCTTTGGCTCCTACAGAACTCACGATATGGTCTTCTTCTTCAACAAAAAGAATATCAATATCGGGCATATCGGCATTAATGGCAATGTGATATTCGGCTAAATCATGATTTATAAATCTTCCGAAGTTGTGATCCATAAAAGAGTCTTCTTCCAAAGCCATGGAAATTCCCCATACCACTCCTCCCAGAATCTGGCTGTGAGCAGTTTTATGGTTCAGGATCTTTCCGCCGTCTATTGCACTTACCACCCGGGTAACTTTAATGGTTCCCAAATCTTCATCTACTTTTACTTCAGCAAAAACTGCAGAATGGGTATTACGGCCGTACTTATTTTGCTTTAGCATATTTGGGATAAGGGCATATTTCTTTTTGATTTTATCTATTTCCCTTTTTTTCATTACTTCGGAAATACTGATGCTCCAGGCAGCATTTTTTTTATCTGTAATCTTAGCATCGGCGAAAATTACATCTTCCAGGTCGGCGCCCTTAAACGGAGAATTTTTCAGTTTTCCGGCTTCCTTCAGTAATTTTTTGGCGACTTTTAAACACGCCGATTTCACTGCTGATCCCACCGAAGCAGCCGTGGCGGACCCACCTTCTATTAACGCAAAAGGCAAAGAAGAATCTCCCAGTTTTGCAGTAACATTTTCAAAAGGTATTCCTAGAGTTTCCGCAGCGATTTGTGCCATAATGGTGTAGGTGCCGGTGCCAATATCGGCTGTGGCACTTCCAACTTCCAGTTTACCATCTGCTGTAAGAACAGCTTTCGCCCGGGCCGGCATTTGCAAGGCATCCCAGATTCCGGTAGCCATTCCCCAGCCAATGAGCTGATGGCCTTCTTTCATGGAGCCCGGTTCAGGATTACGATTTTCCCAGCCAAATCTTTCTGCCGCCTGACGATAGCATTCTTTTAAAGTCTTACTTGAAAAAGGTTTTCCCTGACTCTTGTCTTCTTCAGTATAATTTTTAAGCCGAAGCTCCAGCGGATCAATTTTTAGCTTATAAGCCAGCTCATCCATTGCCGATTCCAAAGCATATACTCCGGTAGCACCACCCGGCGCACGCATATCAAGAGGTGTATACATATCCAGCGGTACAACCCGGTATTTTTCTTCAATATTATCACAGTTATACAACTTAGCAGACCAGTTCACGATATTTTCGATATACTTCTCAAAACGCGAAGTTTCGGAATAGGCAGAATGATGTATAGCTTTCAACCTGCCATCGGGTGAAGCTCCTATTTTTAAATTCTGGATAGTAATTGGACGGTGACCAAAAGAAAACATTTGCGGACGCGTAAGTTCAACCTTTACTGATCGCTTTAATTGTGTAGCAGCCAAAACAGCCATAAATAATTGATATTGCGGCCGCAGGCAGGAACCAAAAGCGCCTCCTACGTATGGTGAAAGTACTTTGATTTTCTTTCGGGAAATACCAAAAACCATAGAAACATAATGCCTGCTATTCAGCACCCCCTGGGTTTTATCATAAATAGTCAAATTTCCGTCTTCTTCATAAATCACTGTGGAAGCATGCATTTCCATGGGGTTATGATGCTCTGCCCCATGAAAATATTCTAAATCTAATTTTACTTCAGCTGAATCAAAAGCTTTTTCAAAATCTCCAATGGATTTTGGAGGTTCAAACCCGGCTCTTAAGCCAATTCCCTTTTCGCTCTTTTCAAGGTTATCAATTAGTTTAGTATCATGCTCCTTCTCTTCATATTCCACTTCTACAAGGTGGGAAGCATATTTTGCCAGTTCCAGGCTTTTAGCCACTACCAGTGCAACCGGCTGCATGTTAAACTGAATTTCATCGCTGTGGAGCGGCCGGAAAGGATCTCCCGGAGGCGCATCCATATCCTTATAACTTAAATCAAGCCAGGCAAGGCTGGGAGTATTTTCATGGGTAAAAACCTGCACCACACCATCCAGTTCCAAAGCTTTTGAAGTGTTAATATTCTTAATCCTGCCTTTAGCAATCGCTCCCGAAACCACAACCCCATGCAAAAGATCTGGTTCATGAAATTCTGCGGCATATTTGGCTGCTCCGGTCACTTTATCACGGCCCTCTATCCTGTTTTTTGGTTTTCCTATATAATCTGTCGCCATATTATTCTTTTTTTGCAGCCTGCATTAGTGCCCGAACAATTGATCGCCTGGCCAATTCAATTTTGAATTTATTATATATATACCCCTTTGCTCCTTTCAGAATTGTATCTGCCACTTTCTGAAAATTTTCTTTTGTGGCTTCCTTATTCTGAAGCAGGGTTTCGGCTTTTTTATCCCGCCAGGGTTTATGAGCCACTCCTCCCAAAGCAATTCTGGCTTCAATTATTTTTTCTTTGTTTATCTGAAGCCCTGCCGCTACAGAAACCAATGCAAAGGCATAGGAAGCCCTGTCCCGGTTTTTAAGGTACGCGAAGTTTTCAGCAAAACCTTCGGGAGGTAAATCTATAGAAGTTATAATTTCGTTCTCTGAAAGATTGCTGTCTTTTTTTGGCTGATTTTCCGGCAGGCGGTGAAAATCATTAAAAGGAATAGCGCGTTTTCCCTCAGGCCCCTCCACCTGCACCACTGCCCCAAGAGCGGCCAGCGACACACACATATCTGATGGATGTACGGCAATACACTCTTCACTGGCAC
The DNA here is from genome assembly GCF_031846585.1 of Autumnicola musiva. Taxonomy (NCBI): domain Bacteria; kingdom Pseudomonadati; phylum Bacteroidota; class Flavobacteriia; order Flavobacteriales; family Flavobacteriaceae; genus Autumnicola; species Autumnicola musiva. The sequence continues at coordinate 78,526 of NZ_JAVRHK010000008.1, read as the reverse complement.
CTAAAATGGCGTGCATACGGTTATAACCGTTAATTGCAGAACAACCAGTTCCCGGCTGCCGCTTGTTACAAGGCGTGGTATTGTCATAAAAGTAATAACAGCGGGTACGCTGCAGCAAATTTCCCCCGTTTGTTGCTTTATTTCTTAACTGGGGGGATGCTCCGGCCAGAATCGCATGAGAAAGAAGAGGATATCGCTTATGTACTTCTTCATTATACGCAGTATCTGCATTGGTTACCAAAGCTCCAAGGCGTAAACCTCCTTCTTCTGTCTCTTCGATCTTGTTTAAAGCAAGGCCGGTAATATCAATTATACGCTGCGGCTGCATCACATCTATTTTCATCAAATCTAAAAGATTCGTGCCCCCGGCAATGAATTTCGCGTGCTCCTTTTCAGAAATATCTTTTACCGCCGAATGTATATCCTGAGCTTTCGTAAATGTAAATGGTCTCATTGGTTATTTCTTTCCAGTGCTTCCTGCACTACTTTAACAATATTATTATAAGCGCCGCAACGGCAGATGTTGCCACTCATTAAATCCCTGATTTCATCCAGGGTTTTGGCTTTCCCTTCATTAATAAGCCCTATAGTGGAACAAATTTGACCCGGCGTACAATACCCGCACTGGAAGGCATCATGTTCCATAAAAGCTTCCTGTACCGGATGCAGCTGATCTCCTTTGGCAAGTCCTTCAACAGTTGTAATTTCAGCTCCATCATGCATTACTGCAAGACTAAGGCAGGAATTAATTCTTGTTCCGTCGAGCAAAATCGTACAGGCACCACATTGCCCGTGGTCACAGCCCTTTTTAGTTCCGGTAAGATGTAAATGTTCCCGCAGAAGATCTAATATAGATGTCCACGCCTCAATTTTAATCTCCTGCTTTTCCCCGTTAATAGTAAGATTGATTTTTTCCTTTTTAATAGGTACAGGTTTGGACTGCCCCGGATTAGAATTTTCCTTCATAATTTTTTGATTGCATGCTTACATTTCCATTGCAGTTTTCTTCAGCATACTTATAGAAAGATATTTTCAGAAAAAATCAGCGTGAAAAGATTCGCTCTAAAAATTTACATCAAAAAGCACAACAAGAAGAAGCAACATTGTGTTTTAAATATTATTTAACAGAAATAACTTCGGAAACTTTCCCTGAAAATTCAGATAAATTCACCTGCAGTACAAGAAATATTAATTTCATAATGGTTAATTTTAGCCCGCTGAGCAGTTAGTTTTTGAATCACAAAAAATGAGATTACTCAATTCCCTTTAAAAAATGATTAATAAACAGAATAATTTATACGGATTGGTTCTTTGTGGCGGCAGAAGTACCAGAATGGGAAAAGATAAAGGTCTGCTTTCCTATTACGGTGAGTCTCAACGGAAATACTTGTACAAAATGCTGGATGAACTATGTGACAAAGTTTTTATAAGCCTTCATGGTGACCAGATGAATAATATCAGTGCTGATTTTAATACTATAGCCGATAATGATCATTTTCCCGGCCCTTTTAATGGAATATATAGTGCACATCGTCAATTTCCAAATGTTGCCTGGCTTGTAATTGCCATCGATATGCCCCTGCTGCGGGAGAAGGATTTGCAACAGCTAATAACCTCCAGAAATCATGAAAAAACTGCTACTGCCTTTGCTACAGGTGAAAAGAAACTGCCCGAACCTTTATGCGCCATCTGGGAACCGGGATCATTTCTCCCAGCCGCAGAATTTATAGGAGAAAATCAATCGGGGCCGCGTAGATTTTTACTAAATTCGGATGTACAGCTGGTTTTTCCGGAAGATGATACTATACTAATGAATGCAAATACTCCGGAAGAATCCAAGGCTGCCCTGAAAAAAATACAAACTTCAGAAATAAATAATCCTGCTACAACAAAATAATTTTTTGAAATTTAAGTGCATAACATCGCCCATCAAAAATGGAGTTTTTCTGCTGACAATCTTGATTTTTTTTAGTTGTTCAAATAAAAAAGAAAACGTACAGTTAAGGATTGCCACCGCGGCTAATATGCAGTTCGCTATGAAAGAACTGGTACAGGAATTTTCTGAGAAGACAGGGATTACCTGTGAAACCATTGTAAGTTCTTCCGGTAAATTAACTGCACAAATAAAGGCCGGTGCAGCCTATGATATCTTTGTTTCTGCCAACACAAAATATCCTAATGAACTTTATAAAAGCAGAATTGTAAGCCAAAAGCCTGAAATTTATGCCTACGGCAGCCTGGTTTTATGGACTTTAAAAGATGGTCTGAAACCTTCTGTAGAATTACTTCAGGATAATAGGATTAAACACATTGCTGTTGCAAATCCTAAAACAGCACCTTACGGTTCGGCGGCGATAATATTTTTAAAAAATACCGGAGTATATGATCAGGTAAAGCCGAAACTGGTTTTTGGGGAAAGCATTTCTTCAGTAAACCAATTTATATTTTCTGAATCTGCTGAAATTGGCTTTACCGCACAATCTGTGGTTTTATCCCCAAAAATGAAAGGGAAAGGCCAATGGCTAAGCCTGAATGCTGATGTTTATCCTCCAATTGAACAGGGCGTGGTGCTTATTCCGCAGAAAGAAGAAAAAAGAACAGAAAACGCGGCAAAATTTTATAAATTCCTTTTTTCTCCTGAAGCGCAGCAAATACTTCGGGAATATGGTTATCAACCGGCAAAATGAATACTTTAAAAGGAGAAATATCGGCAATACATAGCAGCGGGAGTTTATCTATGCTCAGTATCTTAGTAAAGGGACTTCAGCTGAAGGTAATAGTTGTGGAAACTCCTGAAACTGCTTCCTATCTTAGGACCGGAAAAGAAATTAATTTACTTTTTAAAGAAACTGAAGTCATCCTGGCGTGTGGGCCATTTTCAGCAATAAGCATTGAGAACAGAATTCCGGGCACGATAATAAAAATTCTGCAAGGAGAACTTTTAAGCGAAATAAAAATTAGTACGTTACAGGGTGAAATTACTGCAGTTATTGCCAATACGGCCATAGAAGAACTGCAATTAAGCAAAAATACTGAAGTAATAGTAATGGTAAAATCCAATGAAATAATGCTTTCGGAATGATCGAATGGGAACCTTTACTTCTTACCTTTAAACTGGCTGCCATCAGCACCCTTATATTGTTAATAATTGGAGTTCCGCTGGCTTACTGGCTTGCACATACAAAAACCAGATTAAAACCCGTAGTGGAAGCAGTGGTAAGTATGCCCATAATTTTACCACCCACTGTACTCGGATTTTACCTGCTGATTGCCTTGGGAAATTCCAGCTTTTTCGGAAGATGGCTGAATGACACTTTGGGAATACAGCTGGTTTTTTCGTTCAGCGGACTCGTACTGGCCTCGGTAATTTACAGCCTGCCTTTTATGGTACAGCCTGTTCAGTCGGGGTTTGCAGCTTTGCCCCAAAATCTTCGGGAAGCCTCCTATAGTTTGGGGAAATCTAAATTCAATACCTTTTCAAAAGTTCTTTTGCCCAATATTAAAACTTCCCTGCTCACCGGAATGGTCCTTACTTTTGCCCATACCGTTGGGGAATTTGGGGTAGTACTGATGATTGGCGGGAATATTCCCGGGGAAACGCGCGTGGCTTCCATTGCTATTTATGATGAAGTGGAAGCCCTTAATTATGACTCAGCCAATCAACTTTCCTTTGTACTTTTTGTAATAAGTTTTACAATATTGCTGCTCGTCTATTTTATCAATAACGGAAAAAAGTTTTGGAGATGATTCAATGTGAATTTCAAAAGAAATTGCAAGCGCCTCATGGAGAAATGTTGCTGGACGTGAAATTTACTATTGAAAAAGGCGCTTTTGTAGTTATCTACGGAGAATCGGGAGCGGGAAAAACTTCAATATTACGGATGATGGCAGGATTCCTTTCTCCAGAAAAAGGAAAAATGAAAGTTGCCGCCGAAACCTGGTTGAATACCAAAGAAAAGCAATTTCTAGAGCCACAAAAACGCAAAATAGGATTTGTTTTTCAGGATTATGCCCTTTTCCCAAATATGAGCGTGGAGGAAAACCTTAATTTTGCTTCAGCCGATAAAAACAACAAATCCCATCTTGAAGAATTAATCTCCATTATGGAACTACACGGACTTCGGGATAGAAAGCCCGCAACGTTATCCGGCGGACAACAACAACGGGTGGCACTGGCGCGGGCCCTGGTAAGGAAACCTGAAATTTTACTTCTGGACGAACCGCTTTCAGCCTTAGATCATGGCATTCGGGGCAAATTGCAGGATTATATTCTGAAAGTGCACAGACAATTTGGACTTACCACAATTTTAATAAGCCATGATCCAGGTGAAATTATAAAACTGGCCGATAAAGTTCTTGTCCTTGAAAATGGGCAAATTACCAAAGAAGAAAAACCTGTGGAAATTTTCACGAAAAGTAAACTCAGCGGAAAATTCCAGTTTTCAGGAGAAGTTATGGAGATTAAACCTGAAGGAGTGGTGACCATTCTCAGCATTTTAATTGGAAGAAATGTGATAAAGGTGGTTTGCATGCAAAAGGAAGTCAGTAACATCAAAGCAGGCGACCAGGTTTTGGTGGCCTCCAAGGCTTTTAACCCGGTGGTTAGAAAAATTGAGTAAAGGTTAGTGAGTAATTTATTTACGCATTAATTGAAAAAACTACCAATTGTTACCAGGGAACATATTGCCAAAAAGATTACGCTTAGAATTATGAGCAGGTTCCTTCTAGAGCTATTAATCAAAAAATAAATATTAATGATAAGGAATATTACCTGTGAGATTAAGGCCGGGATTGTAAAGGATTCCCTTACTATTCCTAATAAAATTGAATCTATTCTTAGCAAATAGAGCCCATAGATACACATAAAATAAATCACTAAACTGAAATTGATCAAAGTCAGAACTTTTTCATTCAGTATTTTAATTTTGTAATTCATTTGATCAGTATTAATCGGCAAAAGCTTGATAACATCTACTCCAACACCTTATCCAGCGTTATTGGTAAATCCCTAACCCGTTTTCCGGTAGCGTTGTAAACTGCATTGGCAATGGCCGCTGCCACTCCAACAATTCCAATTTCCCCCAAACCTTTTGCGCCCAATGGATTAACAATATCATCCTGCTCTTCCACAAAAATCACGTCAATTTCCTTTACATCGGCGTGAACGGCAACATGATATTCCGCTAGATTGGCATTCATTATCCTGCCGTTACGGCTATCCATCATGCCTTCCTCTTCCAGGGCCATTCCAATTCCCCAGGTAACCCCGCCAATAATCTGGCTTTCTGCAGTTTTTGGATTCAGGATCTTTCCGCCGGCAATGGCACTTACCACTTTTGGAATACTAATCATCCCCGTATCTTCATCTATATTAACTTCAACCATTACGCAGGAGTGGGTATAACAGGAATAATTCTCCCGATTATCCTCAGGTTCGGAGTTCACCTGTACTTCCAGCGATTTCCTGCCGGCAGCTGTTATTATTTCTGAAAAAGAAACCGCTGTTCCAGAATTTCCTGATATCTGCCCATTGTCAAAAACCACATCTTCAAAAAGTTTATTCTCAAAGATATCCGGATGCGTTTGCGTGGCAAGTTCAAAAATCTTTTCCTGTAAAGCTGAGCAAACCAACTTTACGGCAGAACCTACTGATGATGCTGTCCAGGAACCGCCTTCTATTGGTGCATCTGGCAAAGTGGAATCACCTAATTTAAATTCCACATGCTCCAGGGAAATACCCAGCATTTCAGCAGCAATCTGAGACATTATGGTATAAGTCCCGGTGCCTATATCGGCAGTACCTGAACTCACAGTAAGTTTTCCTTCTGAAGTAAGTATTGCTTTAGCTGAAGATTTCTGTTGCATGGCTTCCCAAACTCCTGAAGCCATTCCATAGCCTACCAGCTCATTACCTTTTTTAATGCTTCGGGATTTCGCATTTCTATTTTGCCACCCGAATTTTTCCGCAGCCCTTTGGTAACAAGCTTTTAATTCCTTGCTGGAATAAGGCTTATCTTCATTCTGGTCTTTTTCAGCATAATTTATAATTCTTAATTCCAGCGGATCCACCCCTGCTTCTACCGCCAGCTCATCCATAGCACATTCCAGCGCATACATCCCGGTGCTTCCTCCAGGAGCTCTCATATCCAATGGTGTATATACATCTACAGGCACCAATTGATAATCCAGCTCCACGTTTTCACACTGGTACATCAGCCCTGACCAATCTACTACTGTTTCATTAAATTTTTCAAACCTGGAAGTTTCTGAGAAAGCTTCATGACGGATAGAGGTTAATTTCCCCTTTTTATCTGCGGAAAGTTTTACTCGTTGTAAACAGGCTGGCCGGTGACCAAAAGTGAACATCTGGGTTCGCGTCATTACTACCTTAACCGGAAGTTTAAGTGCTTTGGAAGCCATAGCTGCAAAAAACAGCTGATATTGCGGCCGCAAACCTGAACCAAATGCTCCCCCAATAAAAGGAGATATCACCCTTACTTTTTCTTTTTCAAGATTAAAAATTCCGGCAATATAGCCCTGGCTGCTGCTTACACCCTGAATTTTATCATAGATATTGAAACTACCTTCCTCTTCATTCCAGGAAGCAACCGAAGCGAAAGTTTCCATAGGATTGTGATATTCCCGCGGCTGATAATATTCCGTTTCAATTTTAACTTCTGAAGAATCATATGCTTCAGCAGCATTTCCCCTTGGTTCCGGCGGCTCCGGCACATCTTCATGAGTGGCCTGCTCAAGATTTCTCCTGATATCCACCTCGTAACCTTCTTCAGCTTCATATTCAATTTTCACCAGTCCGGCAGCATAGGCCGCCGTTTCAAAGGTATCTGCAACAACCAATGCAACAGGTTGCCCGTTATAAAGAATATTATCGTCATACAAAGGCCGAAACGGACTGCCCGGAGGCGCCAGCGGATCTGTATAATCTGAATTTATTTTTACCTCTGGCGGCACATTTTCATGGGTAAAAACCTCCCTTACCCCGGGCACATTTAATGCTTTATCTTTATGAATAGCAGTAATCCTGCCTCTGGCAATAGTACTGTTAACTATGTAGCCATGAACAAGGTCTGCCGGATTAAATTCAGCAATGTAAGGAGCCTGCCCGGTCACCTTTTTTCTACCATCTACCCTGCGGGTAGATTTGCCTATATAATTGGTGTCTGCTATCATTTACTTTTCTATTGCTTCAGTTAATGCCCTTACGATGGTGTTTTTTGCCAGGTTAATTTTGAAATCATTATCACCATGGCCCGTAGCACCTTCGATTAATTTTTCAGCCAGGGATTCGAAGTTTTTTGGACTGGCTGCTTTTCCGAAAAATTCTTTTTCCACTTCAGGTTTTCGCCAGGGCTTATGGGCAACACCTCCAAGGGCTACCCGAATGTCCTTAATATTTTCTCCTTCAAGTTCCACTGCCGCGGCTACCGAAACCAAGGCAAAAGCATAAGATGGACGATCCCGTACTTTCAGGTAAGCATAATTTTCAGCAAAACCTTTTGCGGGTAAATCTATAGCCGTGATAAGTTCTCCGGGTTTAAGATTAGTGTCAATTTGCGGATTATCTCCGGGCAAACGATGAAATTCCTGAATTGGGATACTCCTTTCGCCGCCTTTGCCGGTTACCTGGACCGTAGCATCCAAAGCCGCCAGGGCTACCGCCATGTCTGAAGGATGTGTGGCTATACAATGCTCACTTTCACCCAGAATGGCATGAATGCGATTAAATCCTTCCAGGGCAGAACAACCACTTCCCGGCTCCCGCTTATTGCAGGGCGTGGAGGTATCGTAAAAATAATAGCAACGGGTGCGCTGCAAAAGATTGCCACCATTGGTAGCCATATTCCTTAACTGTGTGGAGGCCGCAGCAAGCATCGCTTTTGAAAGTAAAGGATAATTTTTTTCTACCTCTTCATGGTAAGCAGTATCTGCATTGGTAGCCGTAGCTCCAAGTCGCATTCCACCATTTTCTATAGCTTTAATTTCGGAAAGGTCCAGGCGATTTACATCTATTAAATGATCTGGATTTTCCACCCGGTATTTCATGAGGTCCAGTAAATTAGTTCCACCTCCTATAAACCTTACCTGTTCCTCTGTTGTAGCTGCCTTGTCTACTGCCCCTTCAACGCTTTCTGCACGGGTAAAAGAAATATTGTTCATACTCTATTTTTTTTTGATGTAGTTCCCACTGTTTCCTTTTGCACCATTTCTTCCACTACTTTATAGATGTTAGCGTAGGCACCACAACGACAAATATTACCACTCATCAAATCCCTGATTTCTTCCGGACTTTTACCTTTTTTCATATTCAGCAGGCCTACCGTAGAGCAAATCTGGCCGGGAGTACAGTAGCCGCACTGGAAAGCATCATGTTCTATAAAAGCTTCCTGTACGGGATGAAGATCTTCCCCCTGAGCCAGGCCTTCAATAGTAGTAATCTCTTTATTGGTTTGCATTGCAGCCAGGGTAAGGCAGGAATTTATATGTTTCCCGTCAACCAGTACTGTGCAGGCACCGCATTGGCCATGGTCACAACCTTTTTTAGTGCCGTTTAACTGCAAATGTTCCCCTAATGCATCAAGTAAAGTAGTCCAGGGTGCTATGGAGAGTTCTATATTTCTGCCGTTCACGTTAAGTTCTACTGAAGAAGTATCGGGATGTTTTGGTAATTCCATTTTATGGAGATTTGGTTAGTCTAAAAATGAGTCAGGCCGAAAATGCTGATTTCTAATTTGAATTTAGGAATTATTCCTGCTTTGCAATGGAAATGGGTGAACCTTAATATTTTTTTATGATTCTTCGGAAGAAGAATCTCGAATCTCTTCTGAAGAATCCTTTCTAAAAATGAATAATACCAGTTGTAGGGAGAGCAAAGTTGATTTAGAAATTGCCAGAATACGAACAGATAAGAAAATACTGTAATATTTAACTTAAATCATGAACCCGGAAAGCATCAGGTTTTCAGCTTTTCCATATTTATAGCAGAAGAACAAATCCGCTACTAAATCCTAACTTATAGTTTTAATAAATTTTTGGTTAATTCCTAATAGTCTTCAGAACCAAAATTACTCTCTGATTCAGATAATTTAATGAATGACAATATAGTCCAATCATGCGAAAATCTAATTCCTGATATTTTATGATAAAGTCATTTTTAATTAGCTTACTTTTTTTAACCTCTCTATCGGGATTTACACAGCAAAGGGATAATCTGGCTGGACCTATTATCCCCAATGAAAAGTTAGAGCTCTTAAAAATATAAATATCACTTTCGACATGCGTATGGATTTTTCAGGCCTATAACTTTAGGGGTGGTGACAATTTTTACAACGGAATTCAATTCGAAAATGGTATTACAGCGCTTGAAATATCAGCAAAAATTCATGACAGGCTTAATTTTAGATTCAGAAACCGGTTTAATAAAAATAGCGATGTACAAACTTTGGATCGACTTGGCAGTTGACCTCCTCCCAATAAACTCACGAAGCATTTATGGTAGCCTGAACCTTTATTTTAGTTGCTTCCACTTATTTAAAGTTTTCTAATTTATTTTTCTGATAACACTTTTAATTTTTCAAAAGCCTTTACCCATGCAGAGTCAAAATAATCTATATAGGACTCGTCTACATCCATATCTACTACAACTTCTGTATTTTCCTCTGTACTTTTGAGAGTGTAGCGCTCCATAGCGCCCGCCCATGCTTTAATTTTCTCACTTTCGTTATCTTCATTTCCATCTTTGTCTATCATACCAAGATGTTTAAACTGCATTAGTTCATTTTTAATTTTCTTCTCTATTACTGAAACCATTCCTTCTCCCTCCCCGTTTACAAAAAGAATTCTACTGCCTTCATTCCAGTCAGATTCTGCTTTTGAGCCTTCACTAAATGCTGAAGTCCACTGTGGATAGGTTTCATCATCCCAAAGGACCTTCCATACTTTTTCTCTGGATGCCGCGATTTCAGTTTTATACTGCTTGCGTTTCATAATTGATATTTATAGGGTTACGTATTAATTTATGGTAACTAAAATAAGAAGTCATATGTATAGCCAGAACAATAAAAGGAAAAAATATTTCCAGGCCTGGACCGTCTACTGCCCAGATGCTTATTGCCGCAAAAATAAAGTCGAAGGTAAAACCCGCATAAGCCCATTCCTTTAGCCGTTTTGGAACCTTCGGAATAATAAGTACCAGTGCACCCAGTACTTTAAAAATGGTCAGGGTGATGCCGAAATATTCAGGATATCCAAGATGCCGGATGCCCTCTTTTGCCATTTCGGTATGGCCTGTTAATGCGGGCATTACTCCCTGAAAAAGGAAAATTAAACCCGTGGTAATCCAGAATATTATTTTTAAATGTTTCATTGCTACAGGTATTTATGATTAAAATTATGAGGATGGCATTTTATCGTCTATTGCTTTTTTCAGCATAGCAAGATCGAATTTTTTCATTTGAAACACAGCTGCCATCCCCCGATTGGCTTTTTCTTTATCCGGATTATTCAGCAGTTCTTCCATTCCTTCGGGTACTATCTGCCAGGAAATGCCAAATTTGTCTTTTAACCAGCCGCATTGCTGTGCCGCAGGATCTCCGCCTTCAGTAAGCTTGTTCCAGTAATAATCAATTTCTTCCTGGTCTTTACAATTCACCACGAGAGATATGGCTTCATTAAATGGAAAATCGTTTTCAACTCCGCTATCCATTGCCATAAATACCTGATTTTCCAACTGAAACTGGGAATGCATTACAGTACCTTCGGCATAGGAATTCTCCGAACCATATTTCAGGATCCCCTCCACAGAGGTATTTTTAAAAACTGAAGTGTAATAATTTACTGCCTCTTCTGCTTTCCCGCGACTACTCCCGGTAAAAAACAGCGACGGGACAATTTTTTGCTTCCCGGTATATTCAGAATCCAGCATTAGCTGCCAGTTCACTCCAAACTCATCTTCCAGCCAGCCATATTTGGGACTCCAGTCGTAGGATTCCAAGGGCATCAATTCTTTACCCCCTGCTATAAGTTTATGCCACAAATTCTCTGCTTCATTCTCACTTTTACAGAACACAAAGAATGAAATTGAAGGATTAAGCTGAAAATATGGACCGCCATTTAAAGCCACCATCCTGAAACCTTCCACAGTGAAATCCATGGTCATGACAGATCCTGGTTCCTGCTGATGAAACTCCTGCCCTGCTTCCAAATAACGGGTGGTGGTGTTAATCTTAGAATTTTCGAAAACCGAAATATAAAATTCCACGGCTTCTTTGGCTTTTCCGTCAAACCATAAATTCGGTACAATTTTCTGATCGTTTTTCATTTTGAATGGTGTTAGTGATTATAAAATTCAGATTGATGCTTCCCATTTACCTTTTCAGTGGTATAACATAAGAGGTCATTTTGCCAATTTTAGCGTTCTTAAATCCGGTAAATTGATAGATATCACAGAAGGCAAAGTTTTTTACTTTCCCAGATTCTTCCTTTATGGTCATTTTTCCATCCACGGCAGCAGTTTTGCCATGGGTGATAATATTTGATATTTCCATCGACTGAGTTTCTATGCAGGACATTTCTTCAATAAAATTTCTTACATCTTCTTTCCCTTCAATTGTCCTGTCCCCTAAAAAATTCCAGATAATTTCATCACTTAACTGTTCGAGAATAAACTTCTGATTACCTTCTGCAAAAGCTTCATTAAACTTCCTTAAAAATTCATTTCTCCCTGCCATTTTTATAGTTTTTGAGTTTCTAATATTGATAGTATATTTCCTGCAGGATCCCGAAACCATGCAATTCCCATTTGGTTCTTTGTATCCCTGAAAATCCCTTTATCATCTGTTTTCAATTCCCCATCATATTGTTCAAAACGCACTCCATTTTGAGTTAATTCATCCACCGCTTTATCAATATTATCTACAGGAATGTTTAAGACAGTAAAAGTTGCGGGGTCATGATCTGGCTTTGGATACAAAATAATGCTGTTGCTGCCTTTAATTTTAAGTTCAAGAATCCCCATAGCATTTTCTTCAATTTCAAGCCCAAGAATGTTAACGTAGAAGTTACTGGCTTTCACCAAATCATCTACAGAAAACCCGCTAAAAATCTTCTCTTTTAAAAACATAACTTCCTGTATTTAAATTGATAATATAAAATTATGTAAATTCACAGGATCTAGTACGGGAGAAATACGTCAATTTGGAGGGGCAAATGCGTCAATTTTTTAATGCAAACATCTGTTATGCAAAAGCATATTTCTATCTTAATTCCACGAGGGCACACAAGTCTGGTAAATGTGGTAGGTTCCCACCAGATTTTTAATCAGGTGAATTCTTTTCTGAAAGATCAGGGAAAATCTCCTGCTTTTAAAGTAGAACTGGTGGGGATAGATAAAATGGCCACTCAAACCAACGGCCTTTTTTCAGTAAATCCCCATAAACATATTGATGAGATTACTGAAACCGATCTTATTATTATTCCGGCAATTCATGACGATCCCGAAGTTGCCTTCTCCAACAACCGGGAATTTATTCCCTGGCTACAAACACAATATGAACGTGGTGCCGAAATTGCCAGTTTTTGCATTGCTGCATTTTTCCTCGCTTCCAGCGGCCTTCTGGATGGTAAACAGTGCTCCACGCATTGGATACATGCAGCAGATTTCAGGAAAATGTTTCCAAAAGTAGACCTTGTGGATGATAAAATCATGACCGAAGATGACAGAATTTACACCAGCGGTGGCGCCTATTCTTACCTTAACCTTCTCCTTTATTTAGTTGAAAAGTATGTAGGCCGCGAAATGGCAGTTCTTACCTCCAAGACATTTATGATAGATATAGACAAGGCAAGCCAGTCTCCTTTTATTATGTTCCGCGGGCAAAAAGATCATGAAGATGTTGTGGTGAAAAAAGTTCAGGAGTTTATTGAAAAGAATTTTAATGATAAAATAAGTGTAGACCAGCTTTCAGGGAAATTTGCTTTAAGCAGAAGGAGCCTGGAACGCCGATTCAAAAAAGCAACTACTAACACGATTACCGAATACATCCAGCGTGTAAAAGTGGAAGCTGCCAAACGCAGCCTGGAAACTTCGCGTGACAATGTGAGCGAAGTAATGTATGGCGTAGGCTATTCTGATGAGAAATCGTTCAGGAATACCTTTAGGAAAATCACCGGAATTTCGCCCCTTCAGTACCGCAATAAATACAACCGCGACAGGATTAGCGTTTAAATTTGGCAATTATCAGCAACAATCACTGGAACAGGAAAGACTTTTACTTTTGGCGTTTTCAAAAGCTTCCTTTCCTTCTTTCCAGGCATACCAGGCAATACCAATACTTCCTAAAGCATCTATATATGGAATTCGCCAAATTTCATATATCAGGCTTGAAGCCAGCAAGATAAAAGAGAGATAAAAACAGGTTTTGGTACATTTCGCATCTGAAATTATTGGTTTGCTGTCCAGTTTTTTCCCGACTTTCATTTTTTCAGCATAAAGAAAATACATGGTCAAAATGGAAATTCCCGCTACAATAATTCCGGCCATTGTAGTCTCAGGTTCAGATTGATTAAAAATAGAAATACCCGCCCCAACTATAAGTCCGGCTGTAAGAATATACAGAGCAGTACCCGTAATTCTAAGTGCGGTAATTTCAAATTTATCCCTTTCGTTTATGCTGTTGCGTTTCATCCTGTAGATCATATGCGCGATTCCCACTCCGGAAAGCACTTCTACGAAACTATCCAGTCCAAACCCAAAAAGCGCCAGTGTTTCATCACTGGCGCCAAAAAAGGTCGAAACTATTCCTTCTATTGTATTGTAAGCAATGGTAATTACGCTTAAAATCATGGCGTAATTCAAACCTTTCTGCGTTCTTTCTATATTTTGTACTTCCATTTTTTTGAATTTTAATGATGATGGCCGCCACCTTCTCCTTTTTGCATTTCTGCCATGAGATAATAAGCATTATTATAGGAAAATTTTTGCCCGGATTCTGAATCCGTTAGAAATTTCAATGCCACCCAGCCGTTATTTTTCGTGCCGGTAACAACCTCAACTGGTTTAAAGCTCCATGCACCCCCCTCTTCTTCTGCTGTAAAGACAAAAAACCTTTCGCCGTTTTTTGCTATGGCATCTTCAGGTAAAGCTACGGTTTGGTTATTATCTACCGCAATCCTTCCGCGCACATACATACCAGGAATCAGGCTTTCCGGCTTATCTTCAATTTCGGCATGAATATGCAGCGCTTTTGGGTCTTCTTCAAAAGTTTTGCCAATGGAAAGAATTTTAGCCTGCAACTCGGTCCCCGGCAAAGATTCTACCGTAAAATTTACCTGCTGTCCCTTCTCTACCCGGGCAACATCCTTTTCAAAAACCATCAAATCTGCATGTACGTGCTCGGTATTAACAATTTCAAACAAATTTTCCTGAGCCTGCACAAATTGCCCGGTTTTAATGTTCACTTTTTGCACCGCACCGGCAATAGGGCTTTTTAAAGGCACCCGCTGCGCCAGATTCCCATTTAAAATGCGCTGCGGATCTAAATTTAGTAAAGATAGCTGAGCTTTAAGGCCTTGTAAATTACCTTTGGCGTTTCGGTAGGCTGCTTCAGCTTTTTGAAAACCTTCTCCAGACCCCACACCTGCTTCATACAATTTTTGCTGGCGGTTATATTCCTTCTCCTGGAATTCCATCTCATTAGCCATATTCAAAAACCTTGTCTGAATTTCCACAATATCGGGATGCGCAATGTAGGCCAGTGTCTGCCCCTTTTTTACATTATCTCCCTCAATTACCTCTATGGAAACAATGTTTGCCCCAAGAGAAGTGGTTACCGTGGCCTCGCTTTGCGGCGGAACCTCCAGATGTCCGTTTGCCTCCACAAATCCGCTCATGGAACGTGTGGCCAGGGTGTCAATTTTAATATCCAGCGCGTCAAACTGCTGCTGGGAAATCATTACCTCGGTACTTTCTGCGGAAGCTGTCTCTGCTCCTGTTCCTGAATTTTCTGAAACAGTAGCTTCTTCTTTGTTAGTACCGGTTTCATCTCCACAGGAAATAATTAAAAATCCGGTTAGAAAAATAAATATATATGTTGAATAAAATTTCATCTTGATTTTATTTAGAATTAAGGAAATACTGAAGTTCTGCCACGGCCAGCTGATAATTTTTAAATGCTTCCAGGGCATTTAATTCAGTTTGCAGGGCATTGTCCATATTTTGAATAAAAGCAACGTATTCTATTGCACCTTCTTTAAAAGCCAGTAACGAACCCTGTAACTGTTCTTCATTTAAAGGCAGTACTTCATCCTGGTAAAATTGCCAGGATTCCTCCCATTTTTTATAATTCTGAAAAGCACTGGACAACTGAGAGTCAAATTTTCGCTGCTGAAAGTCAGCAGTCTGGGAAGCGATTTTCTTTTCGATTTTTGCCGTCTTTACATCTGCATAAGCCTCTCCCGATAAAACCGGAATGGAAATCCCGGCCTGATAACTGTAAAATCCGGAAGCTCCATTTACCTCCTGAAGACCATACCTAAGATTGAATTTTGGCAGAAAATTAGATTTGGTAAGACTATATTCCGCTTCTGCTAAATCAATTTTCTGCCTGGCGGTGGCAAGTTCAGGGTGATCTGAAAATTCTTCAGCAGAAAGTTTCTGCGGAATCAGCGAGCTGATTTTATAATCTTCAGCAACAGTAAATTCCCTTTCATCGCCAATCCACAAGTTTAATTGCTGCAAAACAGATAGATAATCATGGTAAACCTGCTGTTTCTGAACAACAATTTCTGCGGCTTTGTTCTTCGCCGTTAACATTTCCAGGCGGGAAATGGCTTCCACTTCATATCGCAAATCTACAGCTTCAGAAAAACGCTGATAAACAGAATCCAACCGGTTTAGAACTTCAAATTTTCGGCGGGCAAAATAAGTCCTGCTCCATATTTCACGCACCGCCTGCGCTACCTCCAATTGAGAAAGATCAAAAGATTTCTCGGCAAAAGATACTTTTTCCTTCTGAAGTTTACGGCCGGGCAAAATTCCGAAAATATCAATATCCTGCTGCTGAATTCCAATCTTGGTGTAAATCCCTCTATCCTCATCCAGTTCTTCCCCGCCGGTTAGAATTTGTGTTTCGCCAAAATCCCACGCCGATAGTTTCTGAGCTTTGGCCTGTTCTATTTCCAGCAGCCTGTTCTTCAGTAAATGATAATTCTTTAATGCCATCTCCACTGCCTGCTGCTGATTTATTTCGGGTAAATTCTCATTTAATTCCTGGGACTTTGCATTTATCGGGTTCAGAAAAAACAAAGCTAGAAGAACAGTGGCCGGTACAAACTTTTTATTCAGCTTAAATTTACCTTCCCGCTCTTCTGTCCATTTATACAAAATAGGCAGGATAAACAGCGTGAGTAAAGTAGAAGTGATTAAACCGCCTATTACCACTGTTGCCAAAGGCCGCTGCACCTCGGCCCCTGCCGAGCCGGAAACCGCCATTGGTAAAAATCCCAGCACATCGGTTAAAGCAGTAAGCAATATTGGCCTTATCCTTCGTTTTGTGCCTTCTTTTAAACGTTGGCTTAAACTGGTGACTCCCTCTTCTTTCAGCTCATTTAATCCGCTAATCAATACGAGTCCATTTAAAACAGCAACCCCAAAAAGCACTATAAAACCAACTCCTGCCGAAATACTAAAAGGCATATCCCGCAGCCACAACGCATATACTCCGCCAATGGCTGCCAGCGGAATGGCCATATAGATCATGGTGGTTTGTTTAAAGGATTTTAAAGCAAAATAAATAAGGATAAAAATCAGCAGCAGAGCAATGGGAACAACTATTTGCAGCCGTTCGCTGGCGCGTTCAAAATTTTCGAAAGCGCCGCCATACCTAATATAATATCCCGGCGGTAATTGCAATTCCTCATCCAGTTTCTGTTGAATATCGCTAACTACAGATTTCACATCGCGGTTCCTTATGTTCACTCCCACATACGTCCTGCGGTTGGTGTTGTCCCTGCTTATCTGCATAGGGCCGGGCTGATAAGAAATCTGCGCTACTTCCCTTAACGGTACCTGAGTCCCAGAAAGCAGTGTGACATATAAATTCCTGATATTTTCAATATTTGTACGCTCACTTTCCGCCAGACGAACCACCAGGTCAAAACGTTTTTCCCCTTCAAAAATCACCCCTGCCTTACCTCCTGCAAAAGCCGATTGAATAAGAGAATTCAGTTGATTTACCTGTAGCCCGTACTGCGCCAGTTTACTGCGATTGTAATTCACCGTAATTTGTGGCAGGCCCGAGGTAGCTTCCACTTTAAGATCTGCCACTCCATCTACACCGCTAATAATCTTCCCCATTTCATTAGCCTTGGCAGCCAGAACTTCCAGGTCTTCCCCATATAGTTTCACCGCCACATCTTCGCGCACTCCGGTTAAAAGTTCATTAAAACGCATTTCCACCGGCTGGGTAAATTCGTAGCTAACTCCCGGAATAACACCAATGGTTTTCTTAATTTCGGCAATAAGTTCATCTTTTGTTTCTGCGGAAGTCCACTCCGACTTTGGTTTCAGAATAATAAAACTGTCACCTAAATCCATCGGCATGGGATCTGTGGGAACATCTGAAACACCAAACCTACTTACCACCTGTTCGATTTCAGGAAATTCGTTCAGCAGTAATTTTTCAATTTTAGTTGAAGTGGCTATACCTTCAGACAGCGAACTGCCCGGTTTCAGAATAATGTGAAAAGCGATATCCCCTTCATCCAGCTGCGGAATAAATTCACCCCCCATTCTTGTGAATAAGAAAACAGCCACAGCGAAAAGTACCACTGCAGAACCAAGCACAATTTTGGCTCTTTTGAGAGAAGTTTTTAAAAGCGGTTCATACTTTCTTTGGGCAAAGCTTATAATTTTGTCTCCCCAGGAATTCTTTTGCTTTGGGGATTCCTTCAAAAATAGCGAAGAAATCATAGGCACATAAGTAAGACATAACAGCATTGCCCCTATCATGGCGAAAATAAAGGTTAGCGCCATGGGCCGAAACATTTTGCCCTCTACGCCTTGCAGGGCAAGAATTGGAAGAAAAACAATAAGGATAATCAGCTGGCCGAAAAATGCCGAATTCATCATCTTTTTTGCTGAAGAAGAAGCGATCTCATCCCGCTCTATGTTATCAATTTTCCTGTTCTCTAAAATGCGCTGATGAAGCAGGAATACCGTACTTTCTACGATAATCACCGCGCCATCTACGATAATTCCAAAATCGATGGCTCCCAGGCTCATAAGGTTGGCCCAAACATCAAAAATATTCATCAGGATAAAAGCGAACAAAAGGGATAAAGGAATTGTAGAAGCAACAATTAGGCCTCCGCGCCAGTTGCCCAGCAGCAGGACCAACACGAAAATTACAATAAGCCCGCCTTCCAAAAGATTTCCGGTTACGGTAGAAGTGGTTTCGCTTATGAGTTCACTACGGTCCAGAAATGGTTTTATAGAAACTCCTTCCGGCAACGACTTCTGGATTTGCACAATCCGGTTCTTTACATTGTCAATCACTTCATTGGAATTGGCACCTTTTAACATCATCACCATGCCGCCAACAGTTTCGCCTTCGCCATTTTTTGTAAGTGCTCCGTATCGCACTGCGCTACCAATTTTCACATCGGCAACATCTTGAATGGTAACAGGAATGCCATCAGAATTTTTTACCACAATTTTTTCCAGGTCTTCCACACTGCGGGCCAGGCCTTCCCCGCGAATAAAGTTTGCCTGATGGTCCTTTTCAATATAAGCACCGCCGGTATTGGCATTATTAAGTTCCAGGGCATTAAAAACATCAGAAATACTCAGCCCGATAGCACGCAATTCTTCGGGATTTACAGCAATTTCAAATTGTTTTATCCTGCCACCTACACCGTTTACTTCCACTACTCCGGGTACCATGGCCATTTGCCGGCGTACAATCCAGTCCTGAATCGTCCTGAGTTCAGTAGGAGAATATTCAGCTTTATATTCCTCTTCAACTTCAAGAGTATACTGGTATATTTCGCCCAGGCCTGTGGAAATTGGCCCCATAGAAGGTTTACCAAAACCTTCGGGAATTTCTTCTTTTACGGCGTTCAGCTTTTCAGCTACGAGCTGGCGCGGCAAATAAGTGCCCAGCTCATCATCAAAAACAATGGTAACTACAGAAAGTCCAAATCTGGAGACCGAACGAATTTCACTTACCCCGGGAAGGTTGCTCATGGCCACCTCAACCGGATAAGTAACAAATTGCTCAATATCCTCTGTTCCCAAATTGGGAGCCTGGGTAATCACCTGCACCTGATTATTGGTGATATCGGGCTGCGCATCTACCGGAACTTTAATCATGCTCCAGATACCCGCACCAATAAGTACGCAGGTAAGCAACCCAATAATAAATTTATTATTGATTGAAAAATCAATGATTTTGTTAATCATAGAATTCAGAATTTAATTCAGTTTAAAAATAGCCTTAGAACGGCTTTGACTTCGGGATATAATTATCCCTGTAAAACTGAATTAAACCCGCGGTGGCTGAAAATGAGTATCGGGAATTTCGTCACCCGAATTAACAGCGTTTGCAATAACAAGAGTTGAAATATGCTGCTCAATTAGCGGCGATTCTGAAGTTTGAAAATTTACCACATGAACGTGACAGCAATGACACTGGCAAAAAGGTGAACAGGAATCGGCTTCTTTATCATGGGAATGCTGGGTGTCCAGCTCTGAAATTGTTTCCTGCTGATCTTCGGAAACCAAGGCACTATCATCGCCACAGGGCACTATATTGAGCCCCAGGAAATAAAAAGATAATATTGCGACGATAATTTTCACACTGCAAATATAAAAAAGCTCCGGTACTTTTTAACCCTTCAGCTTAAAAAGCATATTATTAATCACAAAGAAGAATTGTAAATCGTTATAAATATCTTCTGAAAGAATTATTTTCCAAATTTTAAATCTTAACTTTGAATTGAATGCACGGGGTGCCGTAAAAAGCTGAGAAATACCCGAAACCTGATATGGATAATGCCAACGTAGGGATGCAGTTTTAAAATATTTTCCATTTTAAACTCCATTCTGTCTGGTAATATCAGGTTGCAGAATGGAGTTTTTTGTTTAAACATTTTAAGATGGAAATAGAGAAAAAGGATTTTCAGTTGCTGCCGAGGACGCAACAGAACTGGCAGGAAAGACCGGAATGGTTTTTTAACCGTGAACATACCGATACCTATGAACAATGGTATGAAGGAAGATACAAAAGAGCTGAAGTATGGCAGAAAAAGGTAATGGAACAACTGGTTTCCAAAGACAGCAGGGTTAAAACCCTTCTTGAATTTGGATGCGGCACCACCCGTTTTACCCGGTGGTGGAAGGAAATAGGAATTGAAGCTACCGGTGGGGATATTTCTCCGCTAATGCTCTCCCAGGCAATTAATTTGTTTGAAGGTGACCTGGTAATGGCAGATTCACATAATATGCCTTTTAAAGACAATACTTTCGATTCACTGGCATTTATTACCACTTTTGAATATTATAAAGATCCCGTAAAAGTAATTCGCGAAGCTGCAAGGGTGGGAAAATACGGGATAGCCATGGGAATGATGAACAGAAATTCCCCCAAGGTTGCCCGCAGGAGAATACAGGAGCTATTTGGAAAAAACCCGTTTTACCTTACCGCAACTTTCTATACTCCCAAGAAATTAACCGCTATAATTAATGAAGCTTTAAAAGGCAGGGAATATACCATAGAATGGTCCTGTACCGGCCTGCCAAAATGGTTTCCCGTACAACAGTGGAGCCTGCCTTACGGAGATTTCTTCGGACTATATGTGCAATTTAAAGATGTTGACTAATGAGTAAAGAAACCGGAAAAATTGACAATGATATTTTTAAAGAAGTTATTTTCGATAACTGTGGATTTCCACGAAAAGAGGTAAGCGTTGGCCCCGGCTTTGGTGTAGACGTTTCTTTGGTAGATTTACCCAATGGCCTGGCAATGGCTTCAACAAGTGACCCGCTTTCGCTCATTCCTTCTCTGGGGTTGGAAGAATCGGCATGGCTTTCGGTGCACCTTATGGCCAATGATATGGCTACTACAGGATTTGCGCCCATGTACGCACAGTTTGTATTGAATTTACCGGGGAATTTTCCGCAGAAAGATTTTAAAATTTACTGGGAATACATCCACAAATTCTGCCAGGAAATTGGAACTGCAATTACCGGTGGGCATACCGGATTTATTGAAGGCCAGAACTCCACCATCGCCGGTGGCGGTACTTTTACAACCATAGCTCCCAAAAAGGATATTTTGGTATCAAAAAATGCCGCGCCCGGGGATGTGATCCTGGTAACAAAAACCTGCGCAATTTCTTCGTCTTCCATCCTTGGGATGAGTTTTCCGGAGACCGTAAAGAATAAACTTGGCAAAGAAGTTTTTGAGGAAAGCTGCAGGATGTTTTATAAAACCTCTTCTTTAAAAGATGCACTTACTGCCGTAGGAGAAAATGAGAAACATAAAGATGTTACCGCCATGCACGATGTGACTGAAGGTGGCGTTTTAGGCGCTATTTACGAATTGGTAAAAGCATCTGGTAACGGTGCCAGTATTAATGATGACTTACTTCCCATAGCCCATACCCAGCAGGAAATTTGCAGGTTGTTTTCTATAGATCCGCGATATAGTATAGGCGCGGGCTCCATGATTATCACCTGTAAAAAGGGAACAGAAAAGGAGGTTATTAAAAGACTTGAAAAAGAAGATATTCCCTGTAAGGCGGTTGGTAAAATCACTAAAAAGGAAGAAGGAATTAAGTTGGTTGAAAATGGAGAAAGTAAGGGTTTGCCTTATTTTGAACAGGATCCATACTGGGCGGCATTTTTTAAAGCATATAATGAAAAATGGAAATAATGAAGAAGCAGAAGCAGAAAAGGCAAATCTCAGGAGGTGTTTACCTCGTGATCGATCCGTCTATGAATGAAGAAGAATTAATCCTGAAGCTGGAACAAGTTCTGAAAGAGAAAATAGCCGCGGTACAGATTTGGGATCATTTTTCAACTTCAGGAGATGAGCAGGTGAAACTGGTAAACCGCATTTCTGAAATTTGTCATGAAAGGGATGTTCCTGTTTTTTTGAATAACCAATGGGAACTTCTAAAAAAGACCAAAGCTGATGGGGTTCATTTTGACGAAATTCCTAAAGATTTCGAGAATATCAGAAATAATTCAGAAGAAAATGCGCTTTTCGGCTTAACCTGTAACAACGATCTATTTATTATAAAATGGGCAGAAGAGCATCATTTGGATTATATTTCCTTCTGCTCCGTTTTTCCTTCCCCAACAGATAATAGTTGTGAACTGGTAACGTTCGATGCTATTAAAAAAGCGAGGGGAATTACCGATATGCCTATATTTCTTGCGGGAGGAATTCAGCATTCTAATATTAGAGAATTAAAAGACCTAGATTTTGACGGCATAGCTGTAGTTTCAGGAATAATGAGCGCGGAAGATCCTGAAAGCTCCACCAAAGATTATTTATCTGAATTAAAAAAACTTAAAAAATGAAATTAGCGACCATAAATAAATTATGCTGCCCTTTTGATAAAAAAGAAATCGAACTCACAAGTATTTCAAAAGATCTGGAAGAGAATGTAATTGAAGGTTTTCTTACCTGCAATAATTGCAAACGCATCTATCCTATCATAAAAGGCATTCCAATAATGAATCCCGATGAATACCGGGAATTTAAACTGGAACAACCAATCCTTGAAAAATGGCAAAGTCATCTAAAAGGCAGGAAAATTGAAAATTTCAGGCTTGTGGAGGGTGAAAATTTCAAAATTAAGGAGTAAAAGTAGAAAACGAAAAGTGCTGAAGTTCTTAAAGCAAGATCTGTTTTTAAGAAATTTTTGAACAGAAATAGAAGCTTTGAAATAGTTGCTTAAGATACCTTCCCCAAAAAGGGAAGGTACCATTTTTTAAAAATAGATCATTTCTATTCTTTTCTTCTATTTAAGTAATTATGATCTGTGAGGTCGAGAATCATGGGTGTAATACTGGTTTTACCGTTCCTTATTGCCCATCGATCGGTTCCTTCTTCCACATTTTCAATTTGCACCACCGTAAACCAATAATGTTGCCTGCCCATTGGGTCTTTGTTAGCGATCACTTTGCCATCATAATGCCTAACAGACTGGTTGGTCCAGATGATTTCTCCTTCAGGAGAACGCGGGAAGTTTATATTCAGCAATTTTCGCTCGTCTTCATGCACAACTTCCTTTAAAGCATCAGAAACAAAAGGTTCCAGCGCTTCAAAATCTGGCTCATCTTCTCCTACCGAAACGCTCAATGCAATTCCCCTAATATCAAAAAGAACCGCCTGTCGTGCCGCAGAAAGGGTTCCCGAATGCCAGGCTGAATTCCCCAAATTTGAGCCTATATTGATTCCGGAAAGTACGAGGTCTATATCTTCAAATAGATGAGTCCCCAGTGCCACGCAATCGGCGGGAGTACCACTTACCCGATAGGCTTCAATTCCTTCAAAATGAATAGGAGACTTTTTATAAGTTATAGGTTTTCCGGAAGTAATCGCCTGTCCCATAGAAGATTGTTCCACATCAGGCGCCATTACAATCACCTCTCCATATTTTGCTGCTACTTTTGCCAGGCAGGCAAGCCCGGGACTGTAAATTCCGTCATCATTTGTTACCAGTATTCTCATAATATATTGATTTGTTTTTCTTTCCAATTAATTTACAAAAAACTGCTCTTCCCGCATCCTATACCTTGTAAAACAGCAAAAAATTATATTTCCTATAACAGGAGTCTAACAAATATTCTTAAAGATTTTATTGGATACTTTTATAAAATCATAACTTCTCGTTAATCAGCTTACCTGTACAATTATTGTGTTTATATTTATTTGGAAATGAAACCAGCCAACCATGAAGACTATACAAATTGTGCATAATCCAACTGCCGGGGATGGCAGTCATGATAAAGAAGAATTAATTAAAATTGTAGAAGACTCCGGCTACAAAGCCGACTATATTTCTACCAATTATGTATTTTGGAAGAAACATTTTAAGCCCCAGGACGCCGCTGCCATTCTACTTGCCGGAGGGGACGGGACTGTAAGAAAATTGGCAAAAAACCTTATTGCAATAAAGGACCTTCCAAAGCCGCTGCCTATTCATTTAATACCCCTAGGTACGGCTAACAATATTTCCAAAGTACTTCGGGTACCGCAAAATAAAGAGCAACATAAAATAAACCTGGAAAGGAAATTTACCACTTTTAGCTACGGGAAAATAAAAAGCACTGGAAAAAAGGATTTCTTTCTTGAGAGTTTCGGGTTTGGGATTTTCCCAAAACTTATTGCAGAAATGAAGAAACTTGAGACACCGGATAATCCAAAAGAAGAACTGCAGAAAACGCTGGAAGTACTGCTGGAAATCGTTAAAGGTTATAAGGCTAAAAATGCTAAAATTAAGACAGGTGGAATAACTATTAAAGGATCTTTTTTGCTGGTAGAGCTTATGAACATAAAGTTGATAGGACCAAACTTTAAACTGGCTCCCGCTGCCCATCCCGGAGATGATCATTTTGAACTTGTACTAATTCCGGAAGAAAAAAGAAAAGCGCTGGAAGTTTATTTAAGTAAATTAATAACAAACCAGGCTACCGATGAAGATCTTAATAAGTTAGTAACCGTACTCCCTGTTCAAAAAGTAAAAATGAAGTGGAGCGGATCTCAAGCACATGTTGATGATGTTCTTATTTCCAATTTTTTTGGTAAAAAATTCAAGATAAAATTAGCTGCAGATCATCTCCAATTTTTTACCGATATTCCTGAAGATTCTTCCGAAGAAAAAGAATAAAATTATTCGGGATTAATGAATTGCTCAATTTCTTGAGTTGAAAATTTTGGATTGGCTCCTTCTCTCCCCGCTACAAGAGCACCCACTGCACAGGCAAAATCCAAAGCTTTTTGTGGTTTCTCCCCCTGCAGCAGTTTTGCAATAAGAGAGGCCAGGAAAGAATCTCCCGCACCCACAGTGTCTTTTACCTTCATTTTAAAACCGCTGTTATAATATAATTTACCCTCATTTAGAAAAACTGCTCCATGACTCCCTTTAGTTACACAAATAGAAGAAGCCATAGTCTTTCCGGAAATAAAATCCAGGTTCTGCTCAAGGGAATTATATTTGGAGCCAAGCATTGCGGCGATTTCGAATAATTCGTCATCATTGAACTTGATAAAACCAGCCTGCTGAATAAGTTTAAACAAAACTCCTTCTTCGTAATGCGGCGGTCGCAAATTGATATCAAGAACTTTAAAATTTCCTTCAGGAAGAAGTTGAAAAAGTGTTTTTCTGCTAACCTCATCACGACATACCAGGCTTCCAAAAATAAAAGCATCTGCTTCCTTTACCAATTTCTTCATTTCTTCGGAAATTTCAATTTTATCCCAGGCAGCAGGATGTTTGATTTTATAAGTAGCCGAGCCCGATGAAGATAGATTTACCTGTACAATCCCGGTAGAAAAGCCTTCATCTTCAGAAATATTTCTTGTGCCAATTTTATTGTTCTTGAGATAATTGATCAATTTTTGCCCTTTTTCATCTTTTCCAGTTTTACTAATCATTTCAGTTTCAATTCCCATGCTGCTTAACCGGGAGGCAACATTCAAAGGCGCCCCGCCAATTCGCTCTTTATCCGGGAAAACATCCCACAAAATCTCCCCAAAACAAACCGCTTTTATGTCTTTCCTCATTTTCATATTTTAAAATTTTTACACAATTCCGCAGTGGAAATTATACATAAATTCCCGATTGATCTAAAAGAGAGGGCAAAACCATAAACTTAAATATACATTTGGAAAAACTTCACCTATAAAATTAGAAGATGTTGTCCCGGTAGGGACTTTTTGATTACCTTATAGTAAAAATCGCTATGACCATATTCTTTTACAAAATCAGCAATATTTTGTTTACAATGACTATAGGAAGGACACTTTTGGTGATTTTTAGCCTATATTTTATATCATGCAATAAAACACAAGAATCTTCAACTAATAAATATGATCAAAAACTTGGTCACATTGTCCTTCAGGTTTCGGACTTGCAGGAATCTCAAAAATTTTATGAAGATGTACTGGATATGACCACTCACGAAGAAGCGGTATATAACAATGCCAAAAGAATTTTTCTGAGTGCTACCGACAGTCATCACGAACTGGTTCTTAAAGAAGGATTGGAAGAAAAGATTCCAACAGATAAAAGATATCTACAGCAGCTGGCTATTCAGGTAAAAGACCATGAGGAGTTGGTGACGTATTATGAAAATCTGAAAAGCCGTAATATTCCAATGGAATTAAAAGATAACCGAATAAGCTGGTCCATCTATATTTATGACCCTGACAGTGTCTCCGTGGAAATTTACTGGGATGTTAGAAAGGAGCCATTTGGGGAACAAAAATTAAAAGGCATTCAGGATGAACTTACCCCTGAACTACTATTTAACCCTTCCTTTTAAATAGGTTAAATTTTAAGAATTAGATGCTGGGCATTTCATATTAATTAGAAGCATTATCTTCCTGAAAAATGATAATTCACAGCACTTAATTTGGAGGTTTTATTTAATATTACATTACAAAATAATATTATGCAATTAAATAACTATATAGACCATACAAATTTAAAGCCGGTGGCGAATCAGCAGGATATTATCAATCTTTGCAAAGAGGCTAAAGAACATCTGTTTTATGCCGTTTGTGTGAATGGCTGTTATGTAAAACTTGCCGGGGAAGCTTTAAAAGGGTCTAAAGTTAAAATAGCTGCTGTAATAGGTTTTCCTCTTGGTGCGATGGACACCGGGTCTAAAATTTTTGAAGCAAAGGAATGTATTGCCAACGGTGCCGATGAAATAGATATGGTAATTAATATTGGTGAGCTTAAAGACGGAAATTTGAAGTTTGTGGAAGATGAAATTTCAGAAATAAAAAAAGCAATAGGAACAAAAATCCTGAAGGTGATAATTGAAACCTGTTATTTAGATGACGATGAAAAAAGAGCCGCCTGTACCTGCGCATTAAAAGCAAGTGCCGATTTTGTAAAAACTTCCACAGGTTTTGGCAACGGTGGAGCTACTCCTGAAGATGTAAAAATAATGAAATCTATAGTTGGAGATAAAATGCAGATAAAAGCTTCCGGCGGAATAAAAGATCGTAAAACAGCAGAAAAATATATTGAACTGGGAGCAAGCCGCCTTGGCACCTCTTCAGGAATTTCTTTAATAACAACATAAGAGAATGAGTATTCACATTGAAGCCGAAAAAGGCGAAATTGCAGAAACAGTATTATTACCCGGAGATCCCCTGAGAGCAAAATGGATTGCCGATCATTTTCTGGAGAATCCGAAACAATATAACAACATCCGCGGAATGCTTGGTTTTACCGGAACCTACAACGGAAAGAAAGTTTCGGTACAAGGTACCGGAATGGGCATTCCTTCTACCCTTATTTACTGTCATGAACTCATTAATGAATATGGAGTTAAAAACCTCATTCGTGTAGGCTCGGCAGGATCTTACATGAAAAAGGTAAAAATTAATGATATTGTTGTGGCTATGGCAGCTTCCTCTACTTCAGGAATAAATGCAGCACGTTTTCCCGGAGCTAATTTCGCTCCAACGGCAAATTTTCAATTGTTTACCAAAGCTGTAAATTTTGCCGCCAGAGAGAAAATTAATATTCATGCAGGGAATATCCTTACATCTGATGCTTTTTATGAAGATGACGCTGAAGATTACAAGAAATGGGCAAAATTTGGTATTCTTTGTGTAGAAATGGAAACCGCTGGATTATATACTGTTGCCGCACAATATGGAGTTTCAGCTTTATCTTTATTAACTGTCTCAGACTCCATGGTTACAGGTGAAAGCCTTTCTTCGGAAGAACGGGAAAAGGCATTTTCTGAAATGATTAAAATTGCTTTAAATATTCTGTAATTTGTTGATCAAAGTCAGATGAATAACTACGTTTATTTACCCTATTTAATGTTTCAGGATGTTATTTGATAAACCCAACATACATAAAGTTGCTGAAATAATTTGCAGGAGTAAGAAATAATAGGCTTTTCAGGTAAGGCAAACTTATTTACTTAACTTTAGATTTCACAGAAACTAATCAGTAATTGCCAAATATGAAGAAATATACAGCCGATGAAAATCGTTATGAAAATATGCAATACCGCCGTTGCGGAAAAAGTGGAATAATGTTGCCGCTTATTTCGCTGGGGCTGTGGCATAATTTCGGGGACAAAGATAATTTCGATAATGCCAGGACTATTTTAAGAACGGCATTTGATAATGGAATTACCCATTTTGACCTTGCTAACAATTATGGGCCTCCCTATGGTTCCGCAGAAAAAAACTTTGAAAAAATCTTTAAGGAAGACTTTAAGCATTACCGCGATGAGTTGCTAATTTCAACAAAAGCAGGTTGGGATATGTGGCCTGGCCCTTACGGAAATTTTGGTTCAAGAAAATATCTTATTGCCAGCCTGGACCAATCCCTGCAAAGAATGGGATTGGATTATGTGGATATTTTTTATCATCACCGGCCAGATCCTGATACTCCGCTTGAAGAAACCATGGGCGCGCTGGACCAGATTGTAAGAGATGGTAAGGCTTTATATATAGGGATTTCTCAATATTCGGCAAAAGAAACCTCCAAGGCCGCCGAAATTCTCCGGGAGCAAAAAACGCCTTTCCTAATTCATCAGCCACGATATAACATGATGGATAGATGGGTTGAAGAGGGACTTCTAAACACGCTGGAACACGAAGGAATAGGCAGCATTGTTTTTTCTCCGCTGGAACAGGGAATTCTTACAAATAAATATTTGAACGGAATTCCTGAAGATTCCCGCGCAGCTACAGAAGGAAGTTATTTAAGCGAATCCCAAATTACAACAGAAGTAGTTGAACAGGTTCAAAAACTTAATGATATAGCTCAATCCAGGGGACAGAGCCTTGCACAAATGGCTGTAGCCTGGCTACTTAAAGACCAAAGAGTTACATCAGTTCTTGTTGGGGTAAGTAAAGTTTCTCAATTAGAAGATAACATAGGAGCACTGGAAAACCTGGAATTCAGCCAAAATGAGCTGGAAGAAATTGACAGGATTCTGAAGAAAGATTGAAAATTTTCTAAGAATTATCAAAAGAAAAGAGGCTGTTTAAAAGCTTTAAATAATTATTCTGAAGTGATTTCAAAATCTCAGAAATCTGATTTTGTACCTATCAAAACCTCTGAAACGGATTCAGGTTCACGAAAAATAAGTTTTTAAACAGCTTCTTAATTTAATATTATCCCGGGGATTAATTTATATACACTTCCAGAAGTTCACATTCTTTTGCCTGAATATGAACTTTTTCAATATTTGAAGGAATAAGAACGGTTTGTCCCTGCTGAATGTTTTCTACATTCCCATTGGTAGCAATTTCAGCCCTGCCGCTTACGCACATATAAATAACAAATGAATCGGTTTCACTATAGTCTTTATTTACCTTGCCAGCTACCGGTAAATAATTAGTTGTAAAATACTGGCACCGGGCAACGTTGGAAGATTCGTTCACCTTTTTGTCATAGGTTAGCTTAAAATCATCTTTTTTTTCAAAATCTATGGCATCTATAGCAAGGGCAGTATGCAGTTCCCTTGAATTACCCTCGGCATCTACCCTGTCCCAATCATAAATACGGTAAGTAATATCTGATGTTTGCTGAATTTCGGCAAGTAAAACACCGGCTCCAATTGCGTGGACTTTTCCGGTATTAATAAAGAAACTATCCCCTTTTTTGACTTCTTCAAAATTGAGAAGTTTAGTAATCTCATTGGCCTCCAAAGCTTCAAGGTATTCATCCCTGCTGATGGTTTCCTGAAAGCCTATATTAATTTTAGCATTTTCGTCTGCCTGCATGATGTACCACATCTCTGTTTTTCCGAAGGAATTATGACGTTTTTTAGCTAAACGATCATTTGGATGTAATTGCACGGAAAGTTCTGTTCTTGCATCTATAAATTTAATTAGCAGCGGAAAATCATCTCCAAATTGCTTATAAATTTTTTCTCCAAGAAATTTCCCTTTAAGTTCTTCTATAAGCTTCTTTAAAGAAGTACCACGAAGATCGCCATTTTCAACCACCGAAACATTATCGGCTACACCCGATATTTCCCAGCTTTCCCCCAAATTCTCTACAATGGAGTGTTTGTTCAGGATATCTTTTAGTTTATTTCCTCCCCAGATTTTCTCCTTCAGAATTGGGGTAAATTTCAGCGGGTAATCAGGCGTTTTCATTGTTTGATTCTTTTTAGGTCATTCAAATATAGTTTTTAATCTCTATAGATGAAAATCAATATTTTCTCAGTAAATAAAGGTCACGGTAAAGTCTTGATTTATGTGTGGAAGAAACCGGATTCATATCAAAGCTTTCCACTTTTTTTAATTCATATCCTGGAAATTCTTCTTCTAAAGTTTCTTTCATCCCCTCCTCTGCCAAAAGATAAAAAGCATTTGCCGGTGGTAAAGCTTCACCTTCTTCCAGAAGAGGAATGGACTGCCCATACTCCCAAATGATTTCCGGAGAGAACCCCCTGAATTCATACAGCAACAGATTCTCTTCTTCAAGAAAAGGTTTCACATTGGTGATGCTGTTGTAATTTTCATTAACCTGAATATATTTAGCCATAGGTAATCCAAACCAGATAATGCTTACCATAAATGCCACAGTTAGATAAAAGACCTTTTCAATATTTTTCCTGCGAAGATTAATCAAAATAATCAGCCCTATCCCGGTAAGAAATATTGCGGTAAGACCAAACCATACAGGAAAATCTGCGATAGCACTTCCGAAGTAAATATATCCTGCCACCGGAAAAGCAAGACCAATAAGAGCGATAAGGCCAAAATTAAAATAGACAATCCAAACCTCCTTTTTTGGCATCTTCAATCCAAAATTTCTAAAGAGATATTCTATATAAAAAGCAGTGTTTAATGCAAGCGGAATAAAAACAGGCAATAAATACCTCACTTTCTTTTCAGGAATAACAGATAATAGTAAAACTGAAGCGAGGGTCCAGAAAAGAGCAAATTTATAAGCTTTTTTATCAAAAACTTTGTTCTTCAGGTAAGGGTACAGCAGACTTATTAATGCCGGGATAGCCCAAATCCCGCTGTGCACAAAAAAGTTCCAATAGTAGTAGAAAGGCCGTACATTATAATCCAGCCATCTGCCGGTTTCCCTTTCGGTTATTTTGGCCACTGCCCGGGTGTCAAAAAGATAAACGTACAAATTCCACCAGCCTGAAATAATGATGGTAAGCAGCAACAAAAGCAATAAAGGTTTCCACCGCGTGCGCAGGGATTTAAATTTATAAACCCATCCAAAAGCAACTAGAAAAGGCAAAAGCAGGGCATAATGCGATACAGGACCCTTGCTCAAAAATGAAAATCCGAAAAATATTGCGGCAAAAATTACATTTCTGTATTGCTGCTCTTCTGAAGTAAAAAACAGGTAGAAAAAATAAATACCTGCCATCATAAAAGCGTGGGCAAATATATCCCACTGACCATTCCGGCCGGAAAATATGATATAAAAAGAGGTCATTAAAATGAGTGAAGCTATCCAGGCAAATTTTTTCTGTTTTGTCAGGCTTACTACAAGTCGATAGAAAAATAAAACCAATAGCAAAGTTGATAACGCAGCAGAAAGACGAAGTGCAAAAAGATTTTCCATACCGAAAACAGACATCGATAAAGCCGTCATCCAGGTTGGCAACGGCGGCTTCTCATACCGTGGTTCGGCATTCATCGTGGTAAAAATCCAGTTTCCTTCATTCAGCATTTCCCGGGCCGTAATGAAATTCCTGGCTTCCATGATGTTCACATAAACAGCATCCAGATTGATAAAAAAAATAGCAACACAAATTGCTGTCAATGGGAAAAGATAGTTACGCCTGAGTTTCATCTTTGCAGAATTATTTTGCGAACTTACACAAATGCTTTAAAACCTTAGTATTGGTCGAGACAAAACAAAAACCCATAAATATAAAATTTGCGGGGAAGGTTTAATTGCAATCTTAATGCAATAGGAAAACGTTTAATGCCGTTCTTCCAATACTTTTACCACGTCTTTTAAAGAATAGCCTTTAGCTTTAAGCAATATGAGATAATGAAAAAGTAAATCGGCACTTTCATTCAGAAATAATTTTTCATTATCATCTTTGGCTTCAATAACCGTTTCAACAGCTTCCTCCCCTACTTTCTGGGCAATTTTGTTGATGCCTTCATCAAAAAGGGAAACCACATAACTGGATTTATCTTCCCGCAATTCCGGCTCTACTTCGCTCATTCTTTTACGCTTTGCGATAATTCCTTCAAGTTGAGATAAAAATCCAAAATATGGATCATTTTCTTCTCCCCAGCAGGTGTCTGTTCCTTTATGGCAGGTAGGGCCTTCTGGATTAACGCTTACCAGCAAAGTATCATTATCACAATCATTTTTAATATCGACGAGATGAAGAAAATTTCCGCTCTCCTCACCTTTTGTCCATAAACGGTTTTTACTCCTGCTGAAAAAGGTCACTTTTTTAGTCTCGCTTGTCTTTAAAAAAGCTTCTTCATTCATATAGCCCAGCATAAGCACATTCTTTGTTGAAGCATCCTGAATGATGGCAGGAACGAGTCCGTCGTTGTTTTTATTAAAATCTATATTCATCTTATTTTTTTCTGCTATTAAATATCACAATTTTTTATCTCTTCTACCTACGGAAGCTTATGGACAATAAGCCTTATTAAAATTTTTTAGTTACCTATTTTCAATTTTTCTCCTATCCGAAGTCTTTTCCCTATTGTCTAATATCCAGGTTCTAACTTCCTAAAGTCTTACCGCAATTCCGTTATTTTTCAATTCCTCCTTTAAATCCTTAATTTCTACTTCTTTAAAATGAAAAACACTCGCAGCCAAAGCAGCATCAGCTTTTCCTTCTTTAAATGCCTCGGTAAAATGTTGCATATTTCCAGCACCGCCAGAAGCGATAATTGGGATATTTAAATCCGAAGATAATTTTGCCAGGGCAATATTGGCAAAACCATCTTTAGTGCCATCATTATTCATGGAAGTAAACAGAATCTCTCCTGCCCCACGTTTTTCCACTTCCTTTGCCCAATCAAAAAGGTCGAGCTCTGTAGGAACTTTTCCGCCAACCAAATGAACAATCCATTTCCCTTCAATCTGTTTTGCATCTATTGCAATGGTAATACACTGACTCCCGAACTTTTGCGCCAGTTCGTTGATAAGATCCGGGTTTTTTACTGCGGAAGAATTTATGGAAACCTTATCGGCGCCATTCTGAAGCAAAACATCTACGTCCTTTACGGAAGAAATTCCGCCGCCAACAGTAAACGGAATATTCACTTTTTCGGCTACTCGTAACACAAGATTTGCCAGGGTTTTTCTTCGCTCTTCGGTAGCTGAAATATCCAGAAAAACGAGTTCATCTGCACCAGATTCAGCATATTTCGCGGCAAGTTCCACAGGATCTCCCGCATCGCGTAGGTCTACGAAATTGATTCCTTTGACGGTTCGCCCGTTTTTTATATCGAGACAGGGAATTATTCTTTTCGTTAACAATAGTTCTAATTTTAAAGTATTAAAGTAGAAAGTATTCGCTTTAGTTCCTTTACATAACAAGCATTAATCAGCATTTTCAATTAGCACATTTTCAATATTCTAATGCTATTGATTCAAAATAAAATTTTCCAATTGTTTCAGGCTTATCCTTCCTTCATAAATAGCTTTTCCAATAATTGTCCCTTCACAGCCTATTTCTGCCAGTTTGGGAAGTTCATGAAATTCTGAAATCCCACCGGAAGCAATTAAATTCAGCTTTCCGATTTCTGAAATTTCTTCCAAAATCTTTCTATAGAGATCAAAAGAAGGTCCCTCCAGCATTCCGTCTTTAGAAATATCGGTACAAATTACATATTTCACGCCTTCCTGCTGGTATTCCTTCATAAAAGGAATCAGCTCCTTTTCCGATTCTTCCTGCCATCCGCTGATTGCTACCTTTTCATTATTGGCATCGGCACCCAGAATAATTTTTTCTGGCCCAAACTTCTGAAGCCAGTTTTTGAATGTTTCGGGATCTTTAACGGCAATACTACCACCGGTAACCTGATTCGCACCACATTCAAAAGCGGTTTCCAGGTCTTTATAAGATTTTAATCCACCGCCAAAATCAACTTTTAAAGATGTATTTGAAGCGATTTCTTCCAAAATCCTATGATTTACAATATGTTTTGACTTCGCTCCATCCAGATCTACCAGGTGAAGGTATTCAATCCCATGTGCTTCAAACTTTTTAGCAACTTCCAAAGGATGCTCATTGTAAATCTTTTTAGTATTATAATCACCTTTGGAAAGCCTTACGCATTTTCCTTCAATGATGTCTATTGCGGGAATGATTCTCATTCTTAGATGTTAGACTGCTTCGCTGCCAGATATTAGACCGCTACGCTATTAGATTTTCTATTTTTTTCTATTCCTGATGCTTTCTATTCTCTCCACTTCAAAGCTTCAAAAAGTTTTCCAGTATCTTCTCTCCGGCATTACTGCTTTTTTCAGGATGGAATTGGACTCCGTAAAAGTTGTTCTTTTTAATTGCTGAAGTATATTCCACACCATATTCGGTAGAAGCTATGGTTTCTTCACACTCCGGAATATAAAAGCTATGCACTAAATAGACATATTCCTGTTCTTTAATTCCTTCAAATAGTTCCGATTGCAGGTCATAAATCTGGTTCCAGCCTATCTGCGGCACCTTTTCTTTATCACTGAATTTCACCACCTGCGCATCAAAAATACCCAATCCGGTAGTATCGCCTTCTTCGCAATATTCACACATCAATTGCATTCCCAGGCAGATTCCCAGCACCGGCTGGTTCAGCTCAGGAATAACGTTATGCAAACCTGTAGATTTCAGCATTTTCATTGCGCTGCTGGCTTCTCCCACTCCCGGAAAAATCACTTTATCGGCAGCCTTTATTTCTTCAGCATTGCTGCTTAGAACAGCTTCAAAACCTAGGCGTTTCACGGCAAATTTGATGCTTTGTATATTTCCCGCGCCGTAATCTATAATTGCTATTTTCATATCCGGATATTAGATTTTAGACAGAGATTTTAAATTCTAACTTCTCAAGTCTTACCTCTTACTTCTCTAAAGCATTCCCTTTGTTGATGGCAAAATCATCTTTTCAGCATCACGCTTTACCGCCATTTTAATGGCTTTGGCAAAAGCTTTGAAAATCGCTTCAATTTTATGATGTTCGTTAGTACCCTCCGCTTTTACATTTAGATTGGCTTTTGCGCCATCGGTAAACGATTTAAAGAAATGATGAAACATTTCGGTGGGCATTTTTCCTACCATTTCGCGCTTAAATTCCGCTTCCCAAACCAGCCAGTTTCTGCCGCCAAAATCAATCGCCACCTGGGCCAGGCAATCGTCCATGGGAAGACAAAAACCATAACGCTCAATGCCCAATTTGTTTCCCAGAGCTTTGCTAAAAACTTCTCCCAGTGCAATTGCTGTATCCTCTATGGTATGATGCTCATCTACTTCAAGATCGCCATTAACTTTTATCTCAAGATCCATTTGACCGTGGCGGGCAATCTGGTCCAGCATATGGTCGAAAAAAGCAATTCCCGTCGATATTTGAGATTTTCCGGTACCGTCCAGGTTTAGTTTAATAAAAATATCAGTTTCATTAGTTTTACGACTTATTTCCGCAGTGCGGTCATTCAGCTTTAAAAACTCATAAATTTCTTTCCAGCTATTGGTTTTCAGGGCGATGCAAGCTTCCAGTTTTTCTTTCTTATTCTTCACTTCTTCCGCGCCCAAATCCTCATGAGTATCAATAAAAATTCCTTTCCCACCAAAGTTGAAAGCGAATTCAATATCGGTTAAACGGTCACCGATCATAATTGAATTTTTCAAGTTATAATCTTCATTATCCAGGTACTTTTCTTTTAAAAGGCCAATATTTGGTTTCCTTGTAGGTGCATTATCTTTAGCAAAAGTCCGGTCAATTAAAGCGTCAGAAAACTTTATTCCTTCATTTGCCAGGGTTTTGGTAATGAAATTCTGAATTGGCCAAAAAGCAGTTTCTGGGAAAGAATCGGTGCCCAAGCCATCCTGATTAGTGACCATTATCATCTCGTAATCCAGTTCTTTGGCAATTTTCGTAAGGTAATATAGAGCCTCGGGATAAAATTCCAGTTTATCGAGACTGTCGATTTGATAATCTTCCGGTTCGTGGATTAAAGTTCCGTCCCGATCTATAAAAAGTATTTTTTTCATTTTTCTGAAATCTTTAATTTAAGGCCTTTAAGGCTTGTAATAACTTTTCATTTTCTGCTTTTGTGCCTATTGTAAATCGCAAAGTATTTTCGCATAGTGGCTGAGTGGTACGATTGCGAATTACAATCCCTTGCTTAATCAATTCCTCATATCTTAGAGTTGCATCGTCCACTTTTACCAGCACAAAATTGGCATCTGAATGATAAATTTTTTCAACAAAATCTACTTCATCTAACACTTTAATTAATTCTCCTCTTTCCTTTAATATATCAGTTACTTCCGCATTAATTTTTACTGAATCCAAAACCCGTAATAGCGCCCGCTGCTGAGTAAGTTCGTTTACATTGTAAGGTGGTTTTATTTTGTTCAGAATCTGAATAATTTCTTCGGAAGCATAGCAAATTCCCAACCGTATTCCCGCCATTCCATAAGCTTTGGAAAGGGTTTGAGTAACCACCAGATTTGGATAACTCCCCAGTTTGGAAAGCCAGCTTTCTTTTTCAGAAAAATCAATATAAGCCTCATCAATAACCACTAATCCGCTGAAATTTTCAAGAATCTGCAACACGTTTTCTTCGGAAAAAGAATTGCCCGTAGGATTGTTGGGCGAACACAAAAAGATCATTTTAGTGTTTACATCTACTGCTTTCAAAATTTTCTCTACATCCGGTTCAAAAGAAGTGGTGAGTAAAATTTCCCTGTTTTCGATATTATTAATATTTGCCAGCACCTTATACATTCCGTAGGTTGGCGGCAAAGTGATTACATTATCCATTCCCGGCTCACAAAACGCCCTGAACAGCAAATCCAGCACTTCATCGCTTCCGTTTCCCAGTAAGATATTGGCACTGTTTACAGATTTTAACTTTGCCAATTCAGCTTTTAAGCTGCGCTGCTGCGGATCGGGATACCGGTTTACATCGGTTTGAAACGGATTTTCATTGGCATCCAGAAAAATCATTTCTGTCCCGGTACTTTGATATTCGTCCCTGGCCGAAGAATATGGTTTCAAGTCCTTTACATTAGGACGAACTAAATTATTTATATTGAAATTTTCCATTTCCAAATTTTCAAATTGGCACATCTTTAATCAGCACATTACTCCAGCTCTTTTAAACGTAAGCTAACTGCGTTTTTATGCGCCTGCAAACCTTCGGCTTCAGCCATTAATTCTATCGCCGGGCCAATATTCTTAATCCCTTCTTCTGATATTCTCTGAAAAGTCATACTCTTCATAAAACTATCCAAATTAACACCGCTATACTGCTTGGCGTAACCGTTAGTGGGTAGCGTATGGTTTGTCCCCGATGCATAATCTCCCGCACTTTCAGGGGTGTAATTTCCTATAAAGACAGAGCCCGCATTTTGCACATTTTCGGCATAGAAATCATTGTTACCGGTGCAAATAATAAAATGCTCAGGTCCGTATTCATTAATCATCTCCAAAGCATCATTTTCATTATCCAAATAAATAAGTTTCGAATTTGCTATAGCTTTTTCTGCAATTTCTTTCCTTGGAAGGTCCTTTAGCTGATTTTCGATCTCCTTTTCCACTTCATCTATCAGATTTTTTGAAGTAGAAACCAGAATCACCTGGCTGTCGGCTCCATGTTCTGCCTGGCTCAATAAATCTGAAGCAACAAAAGCAGCATTTGCAGTCTCATCTGCCACCACTAATAATTCTGATGGGCCCGCCGGCATATCTATAGCAACATTATGGCGTGTGGCCAGCTGTTTCGCTACAGTCACAAATTGATTTCCGGGGCCAAAAATCTTATAAACTTTAGGAATAGTTTCGGTTCCGAAAGTCATTCCCGCAATTGCCTGAATTCCGCCAACTTTATACATTCTGGTTACACCACATAGATCGGCCGCATATAAAATTGCCGGATGTACTTTCCCTTCCCTGTCTGGTGGTGTACACATTATAATTTCTTTGCACCCAGCCAAAGCCGCCGGTACAGCAAGCATCAGGATTGTGGAAAATAAAGGTGCCGTACCGCCGGGAATATATAATCCAACTTTTTGAATAGGACGCTTTTCCTGCCAGCATTTCACTCCCGGAGAAGTTTCCACGGAAATCCTCTCTGTTTTTTGTGCGGCGTGAAACTTCTCAATATTAGTTTTGGCCAAAAAGATAGCATCCTTTAATTCCTGAGAGATCCGGTTCCTGCTTTCATCAACTTCCATGGCGGTAACACGGGTTTCTTCAGGTCTAAAACCATCAAAAAGCTCTGTATATTTTGTAATGGCTGCATCCCCGTTTTTAACAACTTCAGAAAAAATCTGGCTGACAGTTTCTTCAATATCTTCCACAGTTTTCGTGGGCCGTTTGAGGATTTCCAGCCATTGGGAAGGATCAGGATTATATATTTTATTCATAAGCTGAATTTTAAATCACCATTTTTTCAATCGGTGCAACAAGAATTCCCTCCGCACCATTATTCTTCAGCTCATCAATAACTTCCCAAAATCGCTCTTCATTAATCACAGTATGAACAGAACTCCAGCCTTCTTCAGCTAAAGGAAGAACAGTTGGACTGCGCATTCCCGGTAAAAGCTTAATTATTTTTTCCAGGTTTTCATTAGGAGCATTCAGCAAAATATACTTTGAAGTCCGCGCATTAAGTACCGATTTAAACCTGAACTGAAGTTTTTCCAGAACCGCTTTCCTTTCCGCAGAAATTTCGGGAGAAATAGCCAAAACTGCTTCACTTTTCAGCATTACTTCCACCTCTTTCAAATTATTTTTAAAGAGCGTACTTCCACTGGAAACAATATCACAAATTCCGTCAGCAAGTCCAATATTCGGTGCAATTTCAACTGAGCCATTAATAATATGAAGTTCTGCCGTAATACCTTTCTTCTCCAGAAATTCATTTACCGTATTCGGGTAGGAAGTAGCAATCTTTTTACCGTCAAGATCTTCAATTCCCTTGTACTTCATCGATTTTGGAACCGCCAGGGATACGCGGCACTTCGAAAAACCCAGTTTTTCACCCTGAATAATATCCTTCCCCTTCTCAAGAAGCACATTTTCACCTATTATGGCTGCATCCACCACACCATCACGAAGATACTGCGGAATATCTCCATTCCTTAAATACATCACTTCCAGCGGGAAATTACGGGCAGAAGCTTTAAGCTGCTCTTTTCCATTATCTATAGAGATTCCAGCGTCTTTTAAGATTTTCAGGGAATCTTCATTAAGCCGTCCGGACTTTTGAATCGCTATTCTTAATTTTTCTGTACTCATAATCTTGTTTGGTGTTCTTTACTTTATTTTTCTGCAAAATTTCAACTTAAAAGGCAATTTTAAACAAACAAAAAACCCGTTTGATTAGCTCAAACGGGTTTTGAAATATGGTAAAATTACAACATACCAAATCTACCTCGCCTGAGCGCAGAAGTAAATATGATGGTGATGATGTAATTGCATTGCTTTCATAACTGTCACAAATCTAAACATTAATTTTAAAAAGCAAAACTGCTTTTTAAAATTTTATAAAAAATTATTGATTTCCGCCTAAAATTAAAGGCATCCCTCCTTCTCCGGCACCAATAATAACAGTTTTCGCATTATTGGAATTTGCGAGCTCCAGGGTTGCCTGGATTCCTTTTTCCTGTAAAACTTTATCGGTAAGAGACTCGCTTAAAATTTTATTGGCACGCGCTTTACCTTCAGCATCAATACGCTGGCGTTCTGCTTCCTGTTCGGCTTTTGTAAGGCGGAATTCATATTCCAGGGACTC
This sequence comes from Autumnicola musiva, assembly GCF_031846585.1. Taxonomy (NCBI): domain Bacteria; kingdom Pseudomonadati; phylum Bacteroidota; class Flavobacteriia; order Flavobacteriales; family Flavobacteriaceae; genus Autumnicola; species Autumnicola musiva. Next base: position 38,317 of record NZ_JAVRHK010000008.1, on the reverse strand, counting down.
CTGCTCCTGCCTTAGTTTTCGCTCAATCGCTTCTTTAATGGTTGGCGGAAGCGAAACATCACGAACCAGGACTTCGTTCACCTGCACATACTGCTCTTCAAGCAGCACACGGGTCTCCTCCTGTATTTCCTTTTGAATTGCTTCCCGTTTACTTGCATAAAGCTGCTCAGGGTCGTAACGACCAACAACAGCACGCGCTGCCGATCTCACCGCCGGCTGAAGCAAACGCTGAATATAAGCTTCTCCTTTTTCTTTATGTAATTTCCCAAGATCCTCATAGGATGGCTGGAACCAAACGGAGGCATCGAGCTTAATCTCCAAACCGTTTGAAGACAACACCTGCATCTTTTCGTCAAGTGACTGCTGGCGCACTTCATAAACAAAAACTTTATTCCAGGGAGCAACAATATGAAAACCTTCTCCCAATGGAGGCTCATCTGTAACAACACCACCTCCAAAAGTTTCATAGAGCACTCCGGCTTCACCGGAATCTATAGTCACAGTAGATTTGGCAAATAAAATAATAACAAATACGGCTACAATAAATAAAGGGATTGCAATTTTCGGTAATCTTTCCATTCGATATTTTTAAATTAAAATAAATTCTATTTTTAACCATTCCCAATAAACCCGGGGTAGAGTGACATTCCGCCATCTACAAAAATGGTAGTTCCATTTACATATTCAGATTTATCTGAAGCAAGCCATAAAGCAACTTCAGCCACATCTTCCGGTTCTCCCAATCGATTATAAGGAATAAGTTTCAGTAGCTCTTTTACCTGCTTTTCATCCTTCCATACATCTTCGTTAATGGCCGTTTTTATGGCTCCGGGAGCAATACTGTTTACACGGATTTGCTTATTGGCAACTTCCTGAGATAAAGTTCTCATAAACTCGGTTAATCCACCTTTGGCCGCGGCATAATTAATATGCCCCGCCCACGGAATTTCCTGGTGTACTGAACTCATAAAAATGATCTTTCCGGCAGATTTACTAATGCCTTCCACTACACCACGCTTCAGAAAATATCTTACTGCAAGACGGGAACATAAAAACGCGCCGGTAAGATTTGTCTTTATTACAAGCTCCCAGTCCTTTAAAGACATTTCATCCAGGGGTGCATCTTTCTGAATTCCGGCATTGCTTACCAGTATGTCCAGGTTATCATAAGTAGCAAACACTTTTTCAAACATTTCTTCTACAGATTTCTCGTCACCCACATCTGCCTGTATGGCAAAAGCCTCGCCACCTTCTTTCTTTATAGCTTCTACAGTAAAATTGGCGCCCTCTTCATCGCTATGGTAATTCACTGCCACCTTTGCCCCCGCTCTTCCAAGATAAATACAGATACCCTGTCCTAGTCCCGAACTACCTCCGGTTACAAGCGCAACCTGATCTTTTAAGCTCTTCTCCATAATTTGCAATTTAAATTAGTCCGATATATTTCCTGTAAAACCATTCGCCGGCAAGAAGTAAAACCAACAGGAACAACAAATAATACCAGTCGACCAAAGGTACTGTTTTTTCATGGCTTTTCTGTACCGGAACGAAGCGTTTGTCGCTGATCAAATCATTGATAAGACTTTCTGCGGAATTCGAAAAATACAGATTTGCATTGTTGTTATTTGCCAGGAATTCTAATTTTTCCAGATTAGCCGAAACAAACTGTTGTTCCACATTATAATCTACAATCCTAAAATTTCCTGTTTCTGAAATTGCTGAATTTTGAACCTTTACCGTAAACTGATATTCCCCCGGTTCCAAACTTCCTAAATCTACTTTATAATAATTATTTTGAAGCAGTAAAGGAGCTTCCACCACATCTCCGGTTTCTGTATTGGTAAAATTAATATCTAATTGTGCACCCGGATCAAACTGGTAATTTTCATCAAAATATTGAGCCGAAACTGCAATTTCACTATTCCCATAATAGAAAGATTCATATTCCACCCGTAGCCTGTCCCTTCTGGCTTGTGAGGATAAATTCTGAATTATCTTTCCGAAGAAATTATCGAACTCCTCAAAATTCTGATTTTCGACATAAGACTGGGCACGCCATTTCCAAATATTCTCCCCCAGAAGAAAACCTGATTTTGAAGAAGTCGCTTCAGAAATGCCTAATAATATCTCTCCGGTTTCCACTCCTTCTATTTGCTGAAACAAAAGTGGCTCGATGGAACTGGAAAGAATTTCCACTATTCCAAATTGATCCAGCAAAGGCGGGAAATCCTCAAAACCTATATCTTCAAACTGAAAATTATTAAAATTTGGATTGACCACGGCAAAAATTTCCTGTTCCTGAAAAGCTGCATCTTTTTGAAAAATATTCTGAAAATTGTTTAAAAAATTCCAGTCGGTTTCTGTACCGGTAATGACGAAATAATTCTGATTATCCTCTAAAATTTTTTCAAAAACAGAGTTAAAGCTCCTGTTTGGCTGATAAATTATAACTAATTGAAAATCTTCAATTTCCAAATTATCATCTTCTAAATATTTAATCTCGGCCTGACGTTGTTCATTAGCCTCAATAGATTTTTTAAGCGCTCCTAAATCTGGATGAGGCCTTGCGGAAAGAATAAGAGCTTTGGTGCGCTCATCGATTACTTCAACCGCAAATTTTTCGACATTGTTTAGCTGATTTTTTTCATTTTCCGCAGGAATAACTTCAGCTTCATAAGTGAGCAAACCCAAACTGGAAGCCGGCAAAGTGGCATTGATCACTGCGGAATTTTCTTCCGCAGAAAAATTGAGATTCTCTGTAAACAGGACATTTTCCCCTGAACGAATCTCAAATCTTGTTCTCACAGGTTCTTCTCCGGAATAATTTATAAAAGCTTCAACGGGAAAACGGTTATTCAGAAAAGCGTAACGATTTACATTTATAGCCGCCAAACTGAGATCGCTGTATTGGGTGGTATCTCCAATCACAACCGGAAAAAGGGAAATATTATCCGATGATTTAAAATAACTGAAATCGCGGCCAATGCTCTGGTTTCCGTCAGAAATTAAAAGAAGAGCGGCATTATTATTCTTATAAACTTGATCCAGCTGATCCAGCGCGGAATAAATATTGGTTTGGGGCTCATTAAAAGACAATTCCTCCTGCGTTGAAAGTTCTTTCCCAAAGCTGAATTCCTGCACCTGAAAGCGGGAATTTATTTCCTCATTTTCAGTAATTCGCTTCACATAATCCTGTACAGTACCGGCTTGCTGAAGATGTGCAATAGATTCCGAATTATCTACAGCAATCAATAATTCCGGTTTCTCAATTTCGTAGGTTACAGATCTAATTTTAGGATTAATAAGCAACAGCAGCAGCGCAAAAACCGTCAAGAACCGCAGGACGAAGAAGATGTAAACATTTCTACCCTTCCGTTTAGCCTTATACAGGTACTGAAAAAAAGCAAACCCCAGCGCAAAGATTACGGCCAGGGTTATATATAAAATATTGCTTATTATCATTTAAAGTACGAGGTTAGAAGTGAAAAGTAAAAGCACTATTCCCCATTAGATCTTATGGATCCAAGTATTCCATCCTTGAGTCCATTTTCTTCCATACATTTCTTCATTTCATTTTTTTTAAATTCGTACCTCTTAATTCAAAACTCTGTCTCCCTAAGTAAGCATTCCACCGTTTACGTGCAAAACCTGCCCGGTAACATAGGTACTTAAATCACTGCCAAGAAAAACACATGCGTTGGCGATATCTTCCGGCGTTCCACCTCTCTTAAGCGGAATAGAATCTCTCCAGCCTTCAACTACTTTCTCATCTAATTTATCGGTCATTTCGGTTTCAATAAAACCGGGAGCGATTACGTTGGTACGAATATTTCTGGAGCCTAATTCCAGGGCCATAGATTTAGAAAACCCAATGATCCCGGCTTTGGAAGCAGCATAATTAGCCTGTCCCGCATTTCCTTTTATACCAACCACTGAGCTCATATTAATTATACTTCCGTTTCTCTGCTTCAGCATCGTACGCTGTACCGCCTTGGTCATATTAAAAATAGACTTAAGATTCACCTCAATCACCTGGTCAAAATCTTCCTCGCTCATGCGCATCAGCAAGTTATCTTTAGTGATTCCGGCATTGTTCACAAGCACGTCTATAGCCCCAAAATCTTCGGCTACATTTTTTATTAATTCCTGGGCTTCCTCAAAGCTGGCGGCATTAGATTTATAGCCTTTGGCTTTAATGCCCATTTTTGAGAGTTCCTTCTCCAACTCTTCCGCAGCCTTAGCCGAAGAAGCATACGTAAAAGCAACATTGGCACCATGTTCAGCAAAAACTTTGGCTATACCTTTTCCAATCCCGCGGCTTCCCCCGGTAATGATTGTATTTTTTCCTTCTAATAATTTCATGTATGAGTTGATTAGATTGTTCTATTTATAAATTCAAATATAGCAAAAGCTAAAAGTCCTGATATAAAAAATCCTTCTGAAATGGCTGTTTTGGCAATTCTCAGAAGGATTTAATATATAGAGTATGAATGAAATTATCCTTTCAAAACTTCTGCTACGGTTTTCCCAATTTCAGCAGGAGAATCCACTACATGAATTCCATTCTCTTTAAGGATTGCTTTTTTGGCCTGTGCAGTATCTTCGCTTCCGCCAACAATTGCACCGGCGTGGCCCATAGTTCTACCTGCAGGTGCAGTTTCACCTGCGATAAAACCTACAACAGGTTTCTTATTACCATTTTCCTTAACCCATTTTGCAGCATCGGCTTCCAGTTGTCCGCCAATTTCACCAATCATTACAATACATTCGGTTTCAGGATCATTCATAAGCAATTCCACTGCTTCCTTAGTTGTGGTTCCAATAATTGGATCTCCACCAATACCAATAGCAGTAGTAATCCCAAGGCCTTGTTTTACAACCTGATCTGCAGCTTCATAAGTTAAAGTACCGGATTTTGAAACGATCCCCACTTTTCCTTTTTTGAAAACGAAACCGGGCATAATTCCCACCTTTGCTTCTTCCGGAGTGATTACACCAGGACAGTTAGGTCCAATCAAACGGCAATCTTTATGTTTTATATATTCTGAAGCTTTCACCATATCGGTAACCGGAATACCTTCAGTAATCGTAATAATTACCTTAATTCCCGCATCGGCAGCTTCCATAATAGCATCGGCAGCGAATGCCGGCGGAACAAATATTATGGAGACGTCTGCCCCTGTTTTTTCAACAGCTTCAGAAACTGTATTAAACACAGGTTTATCCAGATGCTGGCTTCCACCTTTACCCGGTGTAACCCCACCAACTACGTTAGTTCCATATTCTATCATTTGCCCTGCATGGAATGTACCTTCACTTCCGGTAAATCCCTGCACTATTATTTTCGAATCTTTATTTACTAAAACGCTCATAAATATGTATTGATTTTTGCAGTCACAAAAGTAGGTTTTTAAAAATAAAGTTTAAAGTCTTTTAAGAAGTTTATTGGCGAACCATGCCGAAAACGTGCTGGTTTAAAGCAAGTTTTTCAAGTAAAAAAGAAGAAGCCGGGAAATTTACCGGCTCTCTTTTTATTTTTAAATTTTTAACTCCACTTTTTTACCTGATGGAATCCCGAATAATCTTATAGACAGAATCTCTGCGTTTCTCCATCTGAATACGCCTTTGCTCAAATTCTTCCCTTCGCTCTTCCATTTTTGCACGCATTTCTTCACTTGTCTCCATCCTCTTTTGCATTTCTTTTTGTCTTTTCTGCAAATCTTTCTGTCTTTGTTCCATTTCTTTCTGCCGCTCCTGCATCAAAGCCATACGTCTTTCCATCATTTCTTCTATACGTACACTATCCTTCGAATAGTGCAGGCGCATTGCCTGAGACATTTTTCGATTTGAATAAATACTGTCAGGAACCGGTGGCGCGGGTGGTGCCGTTGCATTGGCATCTTCCATAGCAGGTGGTGGTGGCGGTGCCGGAAAATCTTTATGGGGCGACTCAGGAGGTGGCGATGGTAATAAACTACCTCCTTTAATTTTAGCAAATCGCGTTTCAAGATATTCCTTATTTAACTTTTGAAGAAAACCTTTTTCAGCATTTGAAATAGAAATATTAAGATTTGCATTCGCAATCTCTTCTTCAGTCCAGTCCCTGGTTAGGGAATTTAGCTTTTTTCTGAAATCCTCAAGTTTTGCCTTCTCGTCGTTTAGCAAAACACTCTCCCCACCAATTAATATGGAAATAGATTTTCTTTTTTGCTGAAAAGAGTTTTCTTGTTGCACCTGTTCTTTAAAATTAGACATAAAAGTACGATTATTAATAGTTTCACCTGAAGGAGGCTTTGCAACTATTTCATTATTAAAAAATAAAAGACAAAGTGCAATTACCGGCAGCAATAGGCTTAACCTTGCCGCCATTCTTTTTCCTGAAAATGGTTTTGAAATCATAAGTATTCGTTTTTTGACATGCCGACCCGGTTTTTCTATAAAAAATTTTTTACCGAAAATCGTCAGGCGGGTTAATGAATGATTGAATGCGCTCGACATGCCGGAGTGATGAGAGCCTGCCGAGTAATTGAGTAAAAGTTGTGAATATTCGAAGGCATCTGTATTGCTGCTGATTACCTCTTCATCTGCCAGAAATTCATGATTTATCTGAATGGACTTTTTAAAGAACAAAAACAACGGATTAAACCAGAAGATCACCTGCAAAAATTCAATTATTAATATGTCCCAGGAATGTTTTTGACTCACATGTGCCTGTTCATGTTTCAGAATTTCAGTGGAAATTTTATTTTCTTCAAAATCTTTTTTATTCAGAAAAATATACTTCAGGAAGGAATGCGGAGCGGTCTTAATTGGTAGTAAAACGTTGATGAATTTTCCTGAGACCACTTTTTCATTTAGGCTGATTTTATTTCCGAAGTGCATTAAATTCCGCAGAAACCTTATACCTAAAATTGCAAATCCAATTCCATAAACTGTCCATAATATTTCAGGAATAAAATCTGACACATTCCAAACGGAATGCTGAAAATTGCTATTTTCGGCATTCTGCATAATTACAGGAACAGCGTGATTTTTCGCCGGTATTTCTATAGCTTCCGTATGATAAGAAAAAGTAATTAAAGGAAGTATCATTGAGAAAAGAAGCGATCCTAAAAGATAAAACCTCTTAAAGTTATGTATTTTCTCGTTTTCCAGGGCTGTTTTATAAAAAGCAAACAGGAGCAGGAGACAAAGAGCCGATTTTAGAAGATAGATTATCATAATTTCTTCTTTTTAATTTGTTCATCTATAAGCTGTTTTAAATCTTTAAGTTCATTCTCACTTAAATTGGATTCTTTTGTGAAGAAAGATGCAAATTGTGATGCCGAATCATTAAAGAAATTTTTAATAAGGCCATTTACCTGCTTGGAAAAATAATCTTTCTTCCTTACCAACGGGAAATATTCCCGAGATCTTCCGTACTGTACATAATCTACAAACTTTTTATCCTGCATGCGCCTTAGTAAAGTTGCAACTGTAGTGGAGGCTGGTTTTGGCTGGGGATATGCCTCAATAAGATCTTTCATAAAGGCTTTTTCCTTCTTCCAAAGGATTTGCATAAGTTGTTCTTCTGAATTGGAGAGCTGCATCTTCTACAGTATTAAAGTTTACTCTACAAATGTAGAATAATATTTTAATTCTACAAACATAGAACATGTTTTTTATAAAAAACCCTGCTAAAATACAGCAGGGTTTTCATTCACTTAAACTTTTTTAACTTAATCGGCCAATTGACTTATTTGATGTCCGGATTTAAGTTTATCTTTTTCCAGCTTCCAAATTGCTATGAAATGTGCCAGGGGTATTTCTTCATCGGGATTTTCAATAGTATTTACATGATAGGTAAAATCAATTACCACTTCTTCACCTTCCTGTATAATTTTAGTCACATCAATACGAAGCGATTCATAAGACCCGCCCATTTCAGCGGCAAAAGCTGAAATATCATTATAGTTCATCAACCTTAAACCTGTACTGCTATTCCAGGTAAGTTCAGCATCAGGATGCAGGTAATTTTTAATTACATCAGGATCTGTATAAAAACATTCGTAAAACTTCTCAATAATCTCTTTACCCTGTTCACTCATTTCTGCTATTTAAATTTAGCGATTAAGTTAGGCAATTGTCTTAAAAGCGCCAACTCTTTTAATTTGGCACGGGACTCCATTGCAGGATTTCCTGTATAGATTTTTCCTTCTTTGGTAGATTTTGTAATTCCGGCCTGGCCCATTAACACACCTCCCTTTTTTACAACAATACCACTACGCATTCCTACCTGTCCCCAAACGGTGACTTCATCCTCAATTATTACAGCACCGGCAATTCCTACCTGCGAGGCAATAAGACATTTCCTGCCAATTACGGTATCATGGCCAATCTGGATCAAATTGTCCAGTTTTGTACCTTCGCCAATTGTAGTGTCTCCCGTTACGCCTTTGTCTATGGTACAATTTGCTCCTACATCAACATTGTCTTTAATAACCACTCTTCCACCCGATTTTAATTTATCAAAACCTTCCGGACGATTTTTATAATAGAAGGCGTCACCCCCTAAAACAGTACCTGAATGAATAGTTACATTATTACCAATTACGGTATTATCATAAATGCTAACATTAGCGTGAATAAGACAATTATCGCCAATTACAACGTTGTTCCCAATAAATACATTAGGCTGAATAATAGTGTTCTCCCCTATTTTTGCTGAAGAAGAAATGCTGTTTTCCGACTTCTGGAAGGGTTGAAAATATTCAGTAAGCTTATTGAAATCCCGAAACGGATCATCTGAAATCAACAAAGCCTTCCCTTCAGGGCAATCTACTTCTTTATTGATAAGAATTATCGTAGCAGCAGAATTTAATGCTTTATCATAATACTTTGGATGATCTACAAAAACAATATCACCCGGCGTTACCACATGAATCTCATTCATCCCTTCCACCGGAAAATTTTCATCTCCCGTATAATCACAGGAAAGAATTGTAGCAATCTGCTTAAGCGTATGTTTTTGCTGAAATTTCATAACAGACGGTAGTTGTTAGAGGTTAGACGTTAGTGGTTTTGAAAAGTAATCTTTAGCTTGAAAATTGCAATTTTTGGACATACTCCTTTACTTTTTCACTTTTTACTCTCTTACTATTCCCTAACAACTACTCCTTCATCCGTTCTTTGTACGTCCCTTTTTCGGTTTCAATTTTAATCTTATCTCCTTCGTTGATGAAAAGCGGTACGTTAACCTCTGCTCCTGTTTCTACGGTAGCAGGTTTTGTAGCATTTGTAGCTGTATTTCCCTTTACACCAGGTTCAGTATGTGTTATTTCAAGAACTACACTTGCGGGCATTTCGGTGGATAATGGTGCGTTATCTTCAGTATTAATTAAAACCGTAAGCACTTCACCTTCTTTTAAAAGCTGCGGCATATCCAGGGCATTTTCTGTTAACCTGATTTGGGTATAATCCTCTACATGCATAAAGTGATAAAACTCGCCATCCTGATAAAGAAACTGGTATTTATGAGTTTCCACCCGAACATCTTCAATTTTATGTCCTGCGGAAAAAGTATTATCAACCACTTTTCCGGTAGTAACACTTTTTAGTTTTGTACGAACAAAGGCCGGGCCTTTCCCTGGTTTTACATGAAGAAATTCAACAATTTTATATATATCGTGATTATAACGAATGCATAATCCTTTCCTGATATCACTTGTACTTGCCATTTTGTATTAATTTGAGCTGAAGTATCCTTTCATAATACCTCGTTGTGAGTTTTTAATAAATTCCAATATCTCATCCCTTTCTGCGCTTGCCTGCATTTCTGCTTCAATTATAGCAACAGCCTGGGAGTTATTATAGTTTTTCTGATAAAGAATACGGTAAATATCCTGTACTTCCCTGATTTTTTCAGTAGTAAAGCCTCTCCTTCTAAGGCCGATGGAATTAATCCCAACAAAAGAGAGTGGTTCCCTTCCTGCTTTTACATAAGGAGGCACATCTTTTCTAACCAGTGACCCTCCGGTAACGAAGGCATGGTTACCAATACTACAAAACTGCTGAATAGCCGTCATTCCTGCAAGAATTACATGCTCACCTACATTAATATGTCCTGCTAAAGTACTATTATTGGAAAAAATGCAATTATCGCCCACAATACAATCGTGCGCAATATGACAATAAGCCATTATCCAGCAATTTTTTCCAATTACGGTTTTCATCCTGTCTGAAGTACCGCGATTGATGGTGACACATTCCCTGATTGTGGTATTATCTCCAATTTCGGTCACCGTATCTTCATCATCAAATTTCTTATCCTGTGGAATAGCAGAAATTACTGCACCGGGAAATATATTACAGTTTTTGCCAATCCTGGCCCCTTCCATTATAGTTACGTTAGAACCAATCCAGGTTCCCTCCCCTATTACAACATTGTTATGAATTGTTGTAAAAGGTTCTATGACCACATTTTTGGCAATTTTGGCTCCCGGATGAACGTATGCTAAAGGTTGGTTCATAAATACTTATTTTGATTTTACAATTTGTGCCATTAAAATAGCCTCAGTGGTAATTTTTCCATTCACGTAGGCGTAGCCCTGCATCTGGCAAATGCCGCGGCGGATTGGAGCAAGAAGTTCAAGCTTGAAAATAAGTGTATCTCCCGGGACCACCTGTTGTTTAAAACGAACATTATCAATTTTCATAAAATAGGTAAGATAATTTTCGGGATCCGGCACCGATTTTAATGCCAGAATTCCGCCGGTTTGTGCCATAGCTTCTACCTGAAGAACGCCCGGCATTACCGGTTTCCCCGGAAAATGTCCCACAAAAAAAGGTTCATTCATGGTTACATTTTTCATTCCCACCACCGAACTTTCCGTTAATTCATAAATTTTATCCACAAGTAAGAACGGAGGACGATGCGGTAAAGTATTCATAATATCGTTTACATCCATAAGCGGCACCTGGGAAAAATCTATTTTAGGTGCATTATTTCTTTTATCGTCCTTTATTTTCTTGGCCAGTTTTTTCGCAAACTGGGTATTTACATAATGTCCGGGTTTATTGGCTATAACTTTTCCTTTAATTTTAGTTCCTACCAGGGCAAGATCCCCTAAAACATCAAGTAGTTTATGCCTTGCCGCTTCATTGGGATAATGTAAAGTTAAATTATCCAGTATCCCGTTAGGTTTAACAGCAATTTCATCCCTTTTAAAGGCTGCACGCAATTTTTGCAAAGTATCTTCTCCAATTTCCTTGTCCACATAAACAATAGCATTGTTAAGATCGCCACCCTTTATAAGTCCGCTACCAAGTAAAGCTTCAAGTTCATGAAGAAAACTAAAGGTTCGGGCATTCGCGATTTCGTCCTTAAATTCCCTTAGATGCGAGATTGACGCATTTTGGGTACCTAAAACTTCTGTATCAAAATCTACCATGGTGGTTACCTGGTACTCTTCCGCAGGCATTACAATAATTTCACTTCCGGATTTTTCGTCGTGATAGCAAACTACCTCATTTACCACATACTCTTTCCTTTCAGCACCCTGTTCTATCACTCCGGCTTTTTCCAGTGCCTCTACAAAGAATTTGGAAGAACCGTCCATAATTGGAGGTTCCGAAGCATTTAGCTCAATAACAAGATTATCAATTTCCAAGCCTACACAGGCCGCCAGGACATGTTCTGAAGTTTGAATTTTAACCCCGTTTTTTTCAAGATTTGTGCCTCGCTGGGTATTCACCACATAATTTACATCGGCCTCTATTACGGGACTTCCTTCCAGGTCTACTCTTTTAAAAACCAAACCGGTGTTTTCCTTAGCCGGTTTAAAAGTAAGAGTTACCTCCTTACCCGTATGCAGCCCCACTCCCTGCAGGGAGACATCATTCTCAATGGTTCTTTGCTTTGACACTTTTTCAGCCATTATTTTTTATTTTTTTTTCCAGTTGGTTTAGTTTATCCACTGTTTGGGACAAATTTTTAAAGTGTATGTAAGATTTATTATAATTACTATATCCTATTGCTGGAGATCCCTGCAAAATTTCATCATCTTTTATATTTCGCCCAACTCCCGATTGTGCCTGGATCTTAACACGATCTCCTATAGTAAGATGGCCAGAAATGCCTACCTGCCCTCCAATAAGGCAATTTTTGCCTATTTTAGTAGAGCCGGCAATTCCTGTTTGGGCCGCAATAGCTGTATGTTCTCCAATTTCCACATTATGGGCAATATGTATCTGGTTGTCCAGTTTCACTCCTTTTCGTAAAATTGTAGAACCCAGGGTTGCCCTGTCTATGGTTGTGGCGGCGCCCACATCTACATGATCTTCAATAACCACGTTGCCTATTTGCGGAACTTTGCTGTAAACGCCATTTTCATCTGGACTAAACCCAAAACCGTCCGCTCCTATCACAGAACCTCCGTGGATTGCACAGTTATTGCCAATTATAGTTTCTGAATACACCTTTACCCCGGCAAAAATGGTAACATCATTCCCGATTTTTACATTATCACCTATATAGGAGTTGGGGTAAATCTTTACATTATCGCCAATTTTTACCTTCTCCCCTATATATGAAAACGCGCCCAGGTAAAAATTTTCTCCATATTTGGCATTTTCTGAAATATAGCTGGGTTGTTCAATTCCGCTTTTATTAAGCTTTATTTCATTGTAATATGCCAGTAAGGTGGAAAACGCTTTATACGCATCTTTAACCTTAATAAGAGTAGTATTCACAGGCTGATCTACTTCAAAATCTTTATTTATAATAGTAATTGAAGCATTAGTCTTATATAAATAGGAGGTATATTTTGGGTTACTTAGAAAAGTAAGAGAACCTTCAGAACCTTCCTCAATCTTCGCCAATTCTGAAACTTCGGCTTCAGGATTCCCTTCCACTTCACCTTCCAGGATTTGCGCTATTTGTGCTGCTGTAAACTTCATTCTGGCAAAAGTAAAAAAAATGAGTCAATGTTTAGACTTTGGATAACAGATATAATATTTCACCACTGTTTTGGAGAGGGCTTTCAGATTTAGTTGGTCAGACACTTTAATAACATCATTAATTTTCCCGTTCTTGTGCAAAATGTTGATGTTATTTTTTTCCTTTTTATAAGCAAGATTGGTGATTTCTCCACTAAAGACAAAATATTCTGCCTCCCGCTCAGAAATATCGTGCTTCTGCTGAAGAGCTCTACTGTGCTTTTCAAGCTTTTGAACTGAAGGCCTTTTCTTCTTGATTTTCACCTTCAGCAAATCTCTGTGGATAATCATGCGGCAAAGGTTCCTGAGTACAAAATCTTTACAGCTCATCCACTCTTTCATAGCACAAACCACATCGTAATCATCTAAAGCGGCAAATTCTGCCAGTACTTCAGCATTAAAATTTTCCTTATTAATTTTCCTCTTCAGAAAATAATTAAGAGCTGCACTGGATTCAACCTTTTCTCCTTCATCAATTAATTCTTTGGCACGTCTTAAAACTCTTATCAATAACTGTTCAGCCACTAAACTGGTTTTATGAAGGTAAACCTGCCAATACATTAAACGGCGGGCTATCAGAAATTTTTCTACGGAATAAATACCTTTTTCTTCCACTACAAGTTCATCATTTACCACGTTTAGCATGGTGATGAGCCGCTCACTATTAATATTGCCTTCCGCAGCACCGGTATAAAAACTATCCCTTCTTAAATAATCCAGCCGGTCCATATCCATTTGACTGGAGATTAACTGGTTCATGAAATGGCGTTCATAATCTCCCTTAAACATTTGTATAGCCAGAGTTAAACTTTGGTTAAAGTCTTTATTCATTTCCTCCATAAAAAGAAGCGAAATGCATTCATGATCCACGCCCTCCACAATGCTGTGTTCCATTGTATGAGAGAAAGGGCCATGGCCAATATCGTGCAGTAAAATTGCAATTTGCAGTGCCTCTTCCTCTTCTGCAGAAATTCTAACTCCTTTATATGTAAGGATGCGCACAGCTTTCTGCATAAGATGCAGGCATCCAAGTGCGTGATGAAAGCGGGTATGGTGAGCCCCGGGATAAACAAGATAAGATAGTCCCATTTGAGAAATCCTGCGCAGCCTTTGAAAATAAGGATGCTCAATAATGTTGAAGATCCTCTGACTGGGAACTGTAATAAATCCGTAAATTGGATCGTTTAATATTTTGAGTTTGTTTTGTGAAGCCAAGCTTTTGAATTTGCTGGTAATTTAGGGCAATAAGAGGAAAAATTACTAAGTTAAAGGGAAAAATAGTGGAGAATGAAACTTAGAAAGAAATTTGTTTATAGCGTGCCAATGGCATTTAAAAATAGTAACCAGTAATTAGATAAGATAACACTGAATTTATAGCCTGAAGCCAGAAATCCTATTAAAAATAAACCGGAACAGAAATTTATAACCATTAATTGAAAAATTTAAACCATGAATAATATCAAGATACTTTGGGTAGATGACGAAATTGATTTACTAAAACCTCATATTATATTTCTGGAGTCCAGGGAGTATAATGTAAGTACTTGTAAGAGCGGCACTGAAGCCCTGGAGAAACTGGAGGAAGAAAGTTTTGATATTGTTTTTTTAGATGAAAACATGCCTGGTCTAACCGGATTGGAAACCCTTTCTGAAATAAAAGAAAAAAGCGAAAACCTTCCTATTGTGATGATCACCAAAAGTGAGGAAGAATTTATTATGGAAGAAGCTATAGGTTCTAAAATAGCCGATTACCTCATAAAACCAGTAAATCCCAATCAAATTCTGCTGAGCATCAAAAAAAATCTGGATCATTCCAGGCTGGTTTCAGAAAAAACCACTTCCAGTTATCAGCAGGAATTTCGAAAAATTGCTATGGATATGGGTCAGGTAAATACCTTTGAAGAATGGGCCGAAATGTACCAACGGCTTATTTACTGGGAGTTGCAACTGGAAAATATTGAAGACAGCAGTATGGGCGAAATCCTTGAATCCCAGAAACTGGAGGCTAACACACAGTTTTGTAAATTTATTGATAAGAATTATGCTTCCTGGTTTGATAAAGATGCCGAACCACCAATCATGTCCCATACCCTGTTTAAAAGAAAAGTGGTTCCAGAAATTAATAAAGACCAGCCTACTCTTTTAGTTGTAATTGACAATCTTAGGTATGACCAGTGGAAAGCCTTTGAGCCCATTGTAAGCAACTTTTATAAAAAAGAAAAGGAAATACCTTATTACAGTATTCTGCCTACAGCTACTCAATACGCGCGAAATGCCATCTTCTCAGGCCTTATGCCCAGCGAAATGGAAAAGCTTTTTCCTGAATACTGGAAAAACGACACAGATGAAGGCGGAAAAAATAATTATGAAGAAAATTTTCTGCACGAACAATTGAAGCGGCTCGGACTGGATTACAATTATGAATATCATAAAATAAGTAACCTGAAGGCAGGAAAGAGACTTGTAGAAAACTTTAAAACGCAAAAAAAGAACGACTTGACTGTAGTTGTTTACAATTTTGTTGATATGCTCTCACATTCTAAAACAGAAATGGAGGTTATAAAAGAACTGGCTTCTAATGATAAATCTTATCGTTCTCTTACCCAAAGCTGGTTCAGGAATTCCCCTCTCCTGGAAATAATCCAACAGGCACAACAAATGGGCTTCAAGCTAATTATCACTACAGATCATGGCACCATCAATGTAAAAAACCCTTCCAAAGTTATTGGCGATAAAGACACAAGTTTGAATTTAAGATATAAAACGGGAAAAAGTCTTACGTATGATAATAAGGATGTACTGGCAGCGGTAAATCCCAAAAGTATTCACCTGCCCACACTTACCATGAGTAGTTCCTTTATTTTTGCAAAAGGAGATCTCTTTTTTGCATATCCTAACAACTTCAACCATTATGTAGGATATTACAGAAACACCTATCAACACGGGGGAGTGAGCCTGGAGGAGATGATTATCCCCTACATAACATTATCTCCAAAATAGCATTTTGTCGACAAAACGCTATTTTTTACCGATGTAATACATCTGGACAAACCATACAAATATCTGATATTCAATATTATGTATATAATACCGATAAATTACATATATTTATCCTCCCGAATTCTGACTAATTAATAATGACGTTAACCTACGATCTGGATCAAATGGATATTGCCGCCAGGCATATCCTAACTAACACCAAAAGCAAAACATTGCTTTTTTATGGCGAAATGGGTGCAGGAAAAACCACTCTTATACGGGCACTTGTTCGTGTAATGGGCGCTGATGATTCCGCCTCCAGTCCAACCTTTTCTCTGGTTAACGAATACCATTCTCAAAAAGGGACAATATTTCATTTTGACTTTTACCGGATAGCGTCTGAGGCAGAAGCTTTGGATATTGGAATTGAAGATTATTTTGATTCCGATGCCTGGAAATTCATAGAATGGCCTCAAAAAATTGATAGCTTTATTCCTGAAAAATCGCAAAAAGTTGAAATTTCGATTAGAAACGAGAAATCCAGAATGTTAAAATTATATTAAAAAATATACAAAAAAGAGATGTCTTGCTAAAAAATTATTGTAAGAAAAAAATTACATATTGATAAATAAATTTAAGCGGGAAGAATATTATTTAACAAGTTAGCGAAAAATTAAAGAAGTTTATCTTACTTTTGAAAAGTAAAATTTTCATAAGTATAGTATTTTATTTCCCAAAAAAAAGCTGCAAAAGTACAACTAATATATTTAGAGGCAGGGCTTTAGGTTTTTTATAGGTTTGTATCAGAAACAAAACGAAATACCAACCTTAAAAACACAATTTATGAAAATTAAAGCAGTATTATTCGCAGCAGCAATTTTTGGAGCAAGCTTTTTTGTAACCTCAACTACAGATAACAATGATCAAGAAATCATCAAAAAGCAGGCAGTCGATACAAGGAAGATCAGGATTCCTACTAACGGGTAGTATCTTTGCATTAATTATTGCTTTTTCACCATATATTTTTTATTTATATGAAATTTTCCCAAACGGTCCTGTTTGGGAAAATTCTTTATTTACCTATGAAAGTAAATATTATCTTGATGTTGCTACTGCTGCATGGACTTTTCTAGGTAAATTAACTCCTTTACTTTTATTACTGATCTGGTTTTTTACCTGTAAGCACTGGTGGTATCATGTGATTCTGGTTCCAGCTAGTATGTATGCTTACCAATTAATTTCTGCAATTTATGAAGATATGTCTGCTACCGGAGGAGTTATTGACGCTAATCAATTAATTTACCTTGCACCATTTTTTATTATTATTCTCTCAATTGTTTATTTAATAAGAATTAAAATTTTTGATCGCATTTATGGCCTTGAAGATTTAAGCGAACTCGAGGAAACTGAAGTCTCTGTTTTTTCCCGTATTTCAGATAGAGAAAGAAGAGAAATTAAATCACTTCGGGAAGAGGATGAAACTCAACAAGAAGATTTATTAGTGGAAGATTACTACCGAAAACTCTGATACCGCTTCTTCTTATTTATTTTCCTAAATTAGTCGTACTTTAATTGTTATAGCAAAAGCAGTATGGCGAAACAACAGGTATCCCCTTTTACTAAAGAACAACTTATCCCCCAGGAGGAAACTCTTGAAATCCACAAGAACAAGGGCGAACTTTTTATAGGAATCCCCAAAGAAACGTCTTACCAGGAAAAAAGGATATGCCTTAGCCCCGATGCTGTTGCTGCAATTACCTCCAACGGGCATAGAGTACTTATTGAGTCTAATGCAGGAAGGTGGGGCCGCTTTAGTGACCGGGATTATAGTAATGCCGGAGCTGAAGTTACCAAAGACACCAAAAAAGTTTTCTCCTGCCCTACAATTTTAAAAATAGAACCGCCTTCCATGGCAGAGCTGGAAATGATAAATCCGCAAACGGTTTTAATTTCTGCCCTTCAAATAAAAACCCAGTGTAGGGAATATTTTCAAAAATTAGCTTCCAAACGTATCACAGCTCTTGGCTTTGAGTTTATTCGGGATGAAGATGGTTCTTATCCAATTGTAACGGCGCTGAGTGAAATTGCCGGTACGGCTTCTGTGCTTATTGCTTCAGAAATTATGAGTAATCATGCAAAGGGTAATGGGCTTATGTTTGGCAACATTAGTGGCGTTCCTCCAATAGAAGTGGTAATTCTGGGTGCCGGTACGGTAGGAGAATTTGCTGCCCGTTCTGCTTTGGGACTTGGAGCAAACATAAAAGTTTTTGACAGCTCTCTTACCAAATTAAGAAACATTCAGTCCAAACTGGGCCAGGCCTTTTACACTTCCACAATTCAGCCCAAAAATTTAAGTAAAGCACTTAAAAGGTGTGATGTGGTTATAGGTGCAGTTCGTGGTAAAGACAGATCTCCCGTTTTGATTACGGAAGATATGGTTTCTTCTATGAAACGTGGTGCTGTAATTATTGATGTGAGTATAGATATGGGTGGTTGCGTGGAAACCAGCGAAATTACTTCTCACGACAATCCCATTTTTGAAAAGCATGATGTAATTCATTATTGCGTGCCTAACATACCATCCAGGTACGCACGTACCTCTTCGCTTTCAATTAGTAATATTTTCACCCCGTACCTGCTGCATATAGCAGAAGAAGGCGGTTTAGAGAATACCCTTCGTTTTGATAAAGGATTAAGAAGTGGGTTGTATTTTTACCACGGAATTCTTACCAATAAATCTATAGCTGATTGGTTTGATCTCAATTATCGGGATATTAATTTGCTCATCTTTTAGAAGATACCGGCAACTTACCTGTAACTTTATTGCTTCTACCTTTAACATACGGAAGGAGTTTAATATTTTTGCTCACAATTCAAAAAAATTAAATGAAATTAATTCACAGGCTTGGCTTTTATGG
The DNA here is from genome assembly GCF_031846585.1 of Autumnicola musiva. Taxonomy (NCBI): domain Bacteria; kingdom Pseudomonadati; phylum Bacteroidota; class Flavobacteriia; order Flavobacteriales; family Flavobacteriaceae; genus Autumnicola; species Autumnicola musiva. The sequence continues at coordinate 19,445 of NZ_JAVRHK010000008.1, read as the reverse complement.
CTTTGGACTCATACTTGGAATAATTATCTTGATGTTTTTTCTGGGAGGAAAAAGAACCTCCTGTGATTATTCTCCGAACGCACGGGTATTGAAAAACATCAGGATTAAAGAAAGGTCTTTTTCCGAAGATGCATTAATTTTTTTCAGAACAAGCGATTTGGATACGGCTGTGGTTTCTAATATACTTGAAAACGGAAATGTGGATTTTGGAAAAAGCGAGACTCAAAAAGATCCCTGCCATATTTATTATATTACGGGAGAATCTTCTAAGCTGGAGCAATTAGAACTACAAATAGAGAACTGTGACAGTACGGCCACAATTATGAATGCACACCATAGAGAAGAATAAAACAGTCGGAATAAATTCAATTTTTCCCGACTGCTTTAATGAGATTAGATTATCTGGGCTGAATGCTCCTTGGTTTTCACTTTTTGAATGACTTCTTCAATTTTACTATTTTCATCTATAATAAATGTGGTACGATGAATTCCTTCATATTCTTTCCCCATAAATTTTTTTGGCCCCCAAACGCCGTACGCGTTTATTACATCCTTATTTTCATCGGCTAATAATGGAAAAGGCAATTCATATTTATTCTTAAAGTTCTGCTGTCTCTTTTTGGAATCGGCACTAACTCCAAGGATAGCATATCCTTTTTTCTCAAAATTTTCCCAGTTATCTCTTAAATTACAGGCTTCTGCAGTACAGCCGGGCGTGCTTGCTTTGGGATAGAAAAACAAGACCAGTTTCTTTCCTTTAAAATCAGATAAGTTCAATTTATTACCATCCTGGTCTTCTGCTGAAAATTCAGGAGCTTTATCCCCTGCTTCTAATGTTATCATAATTTTTATTTTTGCTTAAAATTACAATTTATGAATAAACAGCAAAAGGTTGAATACGTTATAAAAACCCTGAATGAAATATATCCTGAAATTCCCATTCCTCTTGATCATAAAGACCCTTATACCTTACTTATTGCTGTTTTGCTTTCGGCACAGAGTACAGATGTAAAAGTGAACCAGATAACTCCTTTGCTTTTTGAAGTTGCCGATACTCCTTACAAAATGGTAAAACTTTCGGTTGAAGAAATAAAGGATATTATTAGACCCTGCGGACTTTCCCCCATGAAATCTAAAGGAATCCATGGCTTATCTGAAATTTTGATTGAAAAACATAATGGCGAAGTCCCTGCCAATTTTGATGCTTTGGAAGCACTTCCCGCCGTAGGCCATAAAACCGCGAGCGTGGTAATGTCCCAGGCATTTGGAGTCCCTGCTTTTCCCGTTGACACACATATTCACCGACTTATGTACAGGTGGAATCTTAGCAATGGCAAAAACGTAGCTCAAACCGAAAAAGATGCCAAAAGGCTTTTTCCGAAAGATCTCTGGAATAAACTACACCTTCAGATTATATGGTACGGGAGACAATTTTCCCCTGCCCGGGGTTGGGATCTCGAAAAGGATATTATCACCAAAACTATTGGCAGAAAAAGCGTAATTGCAGAATATCTGAAAAAGAAAACAAAGAAAAAGTAGATTTTCTGAAAACAAAAAAGACCTATCGGCTAATGAACAGGTCTTTTAAACAATCAATTAAGAAGTAAATTAAACTTCATAATTTTTCCATCTATCACACTTAAAGCTTTTGAATAATTCAAAAGAAACTCTACAGTTTCTTTCTCAGGCTTAAGGTTTTTCAAATTTTCTTCGGTTGAAGATTTTTTATAGTAAATTTTCCCCATTTAATTATTTTTTGAGTTTGTTTTTAATAAAACGCACCTTAAACGGGGATATTGTTTATTGATTTGTTAAAATTAAGTTACGTTTTTCAATCATTTTCCGAAGATTTATAAGGGCATAACGCATTCTACCCAAAGCAGTATTTATACTCACTCCGGTGCGTTCAGAAATTTCCTTAAAGCTCATATCTTTATAGATTCGCATGGTAAGTACTTCCAGTTGATCTTCGGGCAGCTCCTTTATTAGCTCCTGTACATCGTTTTCAATTTGATCTTTTATAATTTGGGTTTCAGCATTAAGACCGGTATCGCTTAATACTGAAAAAATATTAAAGTCGCCATTATTTTCAAATTTCGGCATCCTTTTGTTTCTTCGGAAGTGATCTATTACAAGATTATGGGCAATTCTCATCACCCACGGCAGAAATTTTCCTTCTTCATTATATTTACCACGTTTAAGTGTATTAATCACTTTTATAAAAGTTTCCTGAAAAACGTCTTCCGCGACATCGCGATCAAAGACTTTGGAGAAGATAAAACTGTAAATCCTTTGTTGGTGCCGGTTGATTAACCGGGAAAGAGCATGCTCATTACCTCGGATATATTCTTTTACGAGATAAGCATCGGTTATCTGTTGATTTGCCATTATAGTTACTTTTTTACAGGAACAAAAGTTCCCGTGGGTTAGGTTTTAGTTTAAAAGTAACTTTGTTTAATAGGCTTCAGAATTTATTATATGATGCCAAAGATAGTAACATAAATTTGAGAAATACAAATAAAAACTTAACTTTTTAACATTACTCTAAGGTTTGAGTAACTTTTTACACTGATGCTTATTGAGTACCTTTGCACTCTTATTTTAGAAATCTGAATATGAGTATTGACGTTGAAAAGGTAAATCCAAAACAAAATATAATTATTAAGGGTGCAAAACTGCATAATCTTAAAAATATAAATGTTGTTATCCCCCGTAATAAGCTTGTAGTTATAACAGGGCTCTCCGGTTCAGGAAAGTCCAGCCTCGCATTTGATACGCTTTATGCTGAAGGCCAACGCCGTTATGTGGAAAGCCTTTCGTCTTACGCCCGGCAATTCCTCGGGAGGCTTAACAAGCCAAAGGTAGATTATATAAAAGGCATAGCCCCGGCAATTGCCATAGAACAAAAAGTGAATTCTACCAATCCAAGATCTACCGTAGGAACATCTACTGAAATTTACGATTATCTTAAATTACTTTTTGCGCGTATAGGCAAAACCTACTCTCCCGTCTCGGGAAATGAGGTTAAAAAGAATACTGTTTCTGATGTTATAAAATACGTTAAATCCTTTGATAAAGGCGAAAAACTGCTCCTCCTCGCCCCTATTCATATTGAAAAAGGAAGGTCCCTGGAAAAGAAAATCAACGTTCTGGCCCAGCAGGGATACAGCCGGATTAAAATTGGCGATGCTGTAAAGCGTATAGATGAAGCCGATCTTAAAAATGCCAATCCTGAAGAAACATCTTTAGTGATAGACCGGATAATAACTAAGGATGAAGAAGATTTCTATAACCGACTGGCAGATGCCGTAGAAGCAGCATTTTTTGAAGGTAAAGGTGAGCTTTATATTCAGAAAATGAAAGATGGTGAAGCGCATCACTTCAGCAATAAATTTGAACTGGACGGCATGAGTTTTCCTGAGCCGAATGTGCATCTCTTCAGCTTTAATAATCCTTATGGTGCCTGCCCCAAATGTGAAGGATACGGAGATGTAATTGGAATTGATGAGGATCTGGTTATACCCAATACCGGATTATCCGTTTATGAAAATGCCATTTTCCCCTGGAGAGGTGACAGCATGAGCTGGTATCGCGATCAGCTGGTTAATAATTCCCATAAATTCGATTTTCCAATTCATAAACCATATTATGAATTAACTGATGAGCAAAAAGCACTGGTGTGGAATGGGAATGAATATTTTGAAGGGTTAAACCAGTTTTTTGAATTTTTAGAAAGCAAAGCCTATAAAATTCAGAACAGGGTAATGCTATCCCGTTACCGTGGAAAAACAACGTGTTCTGTTTGTAAAGGTAAAAGGCTAAGGCCGGAAGCTCATTACGTAAAAATTAGCGGACTCAATATTACAGATTTAGTGGAAAAACCACTGGACCAGGTAAGGGCATTTTTTCAAGAGCTGGAATTAAATGAATATGATGCAAAAATTGCTAAACGTCTTTTAACTGAAATCCGCAACCGACTAGAATTTTTATCAAATGTGGGGCTGGATTATCTTACATTAAACAGGAAATCCAATACCCTTTCGGGCGGGGAATCTCAGCGAATAAACCTGGCCACCAGCCTGGGGAGCAGCCTGGTGGGATCTATGTACATTCTTGACGAACCTTCCATTGGCCTGCACCCAAGGGATACAGAAAGATTAATTGGCGTGCTTAAGCATCTTCGGGATTTGGGAAATACTGTGATTGTGGTGGAGCATGATGAAGATATTATGAACGAAGCCGATGAAATTATTGATATTGGCCCTGAAGCCGGTACGAATGGAGGTGAAGTGGTGGCAACGGGAAACCTTCAGGAAATTTTAAAATCTGAATCTCTTACGGCAAAATATCTTAACGGGAACATGAATATTGATGTTCCGCAGAAAAGAAGAGTTTCCAAACAGCAAATTACCGTTGTTGGTGCCAGGGAGAATAACCTTAAAAATATTAATGTAACTTTTCCCTTGGGAATTTTTACAGCTATAACGGGGGTTTCAGGAAGTGGCAAAAGTACTTTGGTAAAGAAAATCCTTTATCCTGCTGTGCAAAAAGAATTGGGCGGCTATGGAGAAAAGGCAGGTCAGTTTACAGAAGTTAAAGGAAATTTCAAAAACCTGGGAAGCGTGGAGTTTATCGATCAAAATCCTATCGGCCGGTCATCGCGCTCCAATCCGGTAACTTATATTAAAGCTTATGATGATATCCGGAATTTATTTGCGAACCAGCGTTTATCATCAATAAGAAATTTTAAAGCCAAACATTTTTCTTTTAATGTAGATGGCGGTCGTTGCGATACCTGCAAAGGTGAAGGCGAGGTAACTATTGAAATGCAGTTTATGGCCGATGTTCATTTAGAATGTGAATCCTGTGACGGGAAGCGTTTTAAAAAAGAAGTGTTGGAAGTTACATTTGCCGAAAAAAATATTGATGATGTACTGAATATGACCATAGATGATGCTACGGCATTCTTCAGCGAAAACAATGAGGATAAAATTGTAAAAAAATTAAAGCCGCTTAAAGATGTGGGGCTGGGGTATGTGAAACTCGGTCAAAGTTCTTCCACTCTTTCCGGAGGGGAAGCCCAGCGGATTAAACTGGCTTCATTTCTGGTAAAAGGAAATACTAAAGTCAAAGCCCTTTTTATTTTTGATGAGCCAACCACCGGCTTACATTTTCATGATATTAAAAAGCTGCTGAAATCCTTTAATGCGCTTATTGAAAAAGGACATTCGGTGGTGGTTATTGAACATAATATGGATCTGGTGAAATGTGCCGATCATGTAATTGATCTCGGCCTGGAAGGAGGCCAAAAAGGAGGAAATCTGGTAGCCCAAGGCACTCCTGAAGAAGTATCAAAAAATAGAAAATCCTACACTGCTGAATATCTTTCGAAAAAATTATAAATAAAGGGATTTCTTGAAATTGACTATTCCCGAGGTCGAGCCGTAGAGGGAATTTTACCGATTAAAAAATAAAAACTTTTATATTTTATAGTATTGAAATTAAGTTATTTAACATCTATAAAAATTCCGAATTGCTCCATTAAAATGTTTTAATTAATTTTTCTGGCACGCACTTTGTTTTCTTTGCTTTGACTATTATTAGTCTTCACTTAAACTTAAGCACCATGAAAAATTTTACTTTTTTACTTACTTTATTTTTTGTGGGATTATCAGCTTCGGCTTCAACAGATAATACCGCTACCCGCCCCTACAATGATTCCTTTATCTTTGTTGAAAATGGTGTTGAATTTGCAATTTATCCCAATGGCGAATTTGATTTTTATTTTAACCCCGACTTCAGAAGAACAGGTGTTGTAAATATTGCCATTCCACATACTAACATCAGTTACAATTCGGGATTTAATTATGATCCTTTTGTACAATATGATGACTATGGTGCAGTAATTCAGATTGAAAATGTTCCGGTTTATTATGATTACTACGGAAGGATTATACAGGCAGGAGATGTTTTAATCGATTATAACTATTATGGTAAGATAGCACGAGTTGGAAACCTTATTATACATTACGACAGGCTTAAAAGAATTTCTCATTATTCCGGTTTTATAAACAGGTACAACAGAAGTTATATCCCAAGACCATGGCATTCTTATTATACCAGGCCGCATGCTAATATAAGTATCGTTTATAACCGTCCTTACAGAGCCTATTATCAGCCAAACCGTATTACCTACAATCAATACATAAGTTATTATAATAATCATTATGCCAGCAGCCCAAACAGGCAGCGGTTTAACAGACCAAAAGATAATAATATTGCATATACCCGCGGCCGTCATGTAACGGAACAAAGAAATGTACGATCTGAAATCAGAAGTTCAGGTTCAAGATCTAACAGGAATGTAGTGCAAAGAGAGAGTGTTTCTTCCTCCGGAAGCAGAACAGCTGCAACAAATAGCAAAAGCAATAACAGAACGAACAGCAGGATAGAAACTACGGCAGGGAGTAATAACAATAACCGGAATGAGATTAACAGCTCCAGAAGTTCTTCCTCAGGAACTGAAAGAAGCATTAATTCCAGAGGTAGTGAAGTGAGAAACAGTTCCGGGAGAACTTCAGCAGTTAGAGAAAGAGAGATTATTAATACCCGAAGCAGAAGCAACAGAACTCAACAGATTAACAAGGCAACTACTCCGGCTACAAGTAGAAGTACCACAACACGAAGTTCCTCTTCCCGCAGCTCTTCACGGACTGCTGCTCCAGCTACAAGAAGGAGCTCCGGAGAAAATTCAAATACTTCAGCTTCAGGGAGAAGTTCGGCACGAAATGTGAGAAGTAACAATTAGAATGTTCATAATTTAATTTTTGGTTGGTTAGTTGGAAAACCCCCTTGATGTTTAGAGACACCCTGGGGGTTTTCTCTTTTATAAACTTTTCAATTTCAGATATTTCCTTAGCAGGACATTAATATCTTCAGAAAATTCAAGCTTCACTGTTACCAGAAAATATATGGCACAAATAAGTATGGATTTAAGAATGATATTAAGAACCGGATGAAACGGAAAATCCCAAAAATAAAAAGCAACGCATAAAATACCCGTAAATAATAAAATAATCCAGGTAAGCCTGCTGAAAGGATATATATTGAATTTTTTGTGTACCAGAAAGATTTTAGCCGTATTGTAAATAAAGAAGGCTACAAAAGTGGCTATTGCAGCACCTTCAATTCCGTACAACGGAATGAAAATCAAATTTAATATAAAGGCAAGAACACTAAGTAAAACACCAATTCCCAGGACCAGCCGGTAATAATCGGAATTAAATAGAATACTGTTATTGCTGCCCAGCATATTATCATATAACTTCACCAAACTTATTAACAACACCACAATTACACTTAGTTCATATTCTTCGGGAATCATCTCATAAAGCTGCCCGAGATTGGTGATAATCAAAATAAAAATTATCGCGCTTATAATAAGCAGGTTTACAGAACTTCTTTTATATAAATCTTTTAAACCTTCTCTATCTTTTGTATTCAGGAAATTTGCGGTCATAGGATGAATAATCTGGTGCATGGCCTTCTGAGGCACTGAAATTACGGTTGCGATGTAAATCCCAATTCCGTAGATAGCCACATTTTCAATGGGCAGATAATATTCAATCATTACTTTATCCAGATCCAGCAAAACCATAGCTACGGATGAGGCAATCAGGATAAGTGCAGTATACTTTAATACCGGCATTAAATTCCGCGGAAATTTTATGCCTATTTCCGGCATGTATAGAACAAAAGCGTAAATGGCCATTGCTATAGAGCGAAAAACAAAAACCCCGGCAACGCAGTAAATAAAGGCGTTCACACTTATCCAGTCAAAGTAAACCGTTAAAAGCAGCATACTAATGCAAAACCGATGAAAAACTTCTTTCATGAAATTTCCAAAAACGCTCTTATAATAAATTTTGGACCAGGAAAAGAAAACCTCAAAGTATGCCGTTGCAACTGCAATCACAAAAATAAGCCAGATATAAGGCTGTACCAGCTCATTCCCATCTGAAAAGTACTCCAGGAGCAAATCGTAGCTCAAAAGGCCAACAACTCCAATAACTACTGAAACCATCAAAGGTAGCAGTAAAACCAGGTTAAAAAGCCGGTCCTGCTCTTCTTTGCTTTTGTAAGAAGTAAAAAATTTAATCAATGTACTATTTACTCCAAAAGCCAAAAATGGCCAGATTAGATTGGCCGCGGAAAGCAAAAAGCTCACCAGTCCGTAATACTCCTGCTCCAGGAAATAGGTAAAAAGAAATAGTGTATTTATCGCTCCAATCCCAAAGCCAAAATAGGTAGTGACCAGGTTCTTAAAAGATTGATTGATAATTATACCCATAACCTACATTTTCTTTAACAGCATGGCAAGTTGAGCAGTGATATTCCTGCGGTGATAGTGGTCAATATTTCGGGATATTGATTTTAGCCGGCCATGCTTATATTCGGAATATAGCTGAAGCAGGTAAATCTTTAAATTTTCTTTTTCTGAATAACCAAAAAAACTTCCTCCAGAGGTTTCTTCAAGAATTCTGCGAACGTCCCATTCCATTGGGCCCATTGCTAAAATTGGCCTTTTGGAAGCTATATATTCAAAAACCTTCCCGGCAATAATACCTTTGGTTTCTTCGCTGTCTATTTCAATTAAAAGCAACACCTGGCTACGACGCTGAATTTCTATTGCTTCGGAATGGGGTACGTATTTTTTGATCTGTAAGTATATTTCTAATCCTTCGGCTTTAATTGAATCCAGCACTTCTTCACTTACTGCACCAACTAATTTTAATTCAAAATCTTGCTGAAAATCCTGATTTTCCTTAATCAATTCACCAAAAGCTTTCCAAAGATTCTTAGGATTCCTGCCCGAAAGTAGTGAGCCAATATGGGCAAAAGTGAATTTTTTATCCAGCCGAACATTTTCCGTTGCAACTTCTGTATCGAAACCGTTGGTAATCACAGAAACAGGTTGACTGGTTTTAACTTCAAATTCTTTTTTTGTAGTAAAACTGGTAGTGATAATATGATTGGCTCCCTTTAACACCTCATTTTCCAATTTCAGATGTTTCTTCTGAGATTTAGCAGTTAATTTTAGTTTATCATGATAACCAATGTTCGTCCAGGGATCCCTGAAATCTGCCATCCATTTTACGCCAAATTCATTTTTTAGCTGAAGCCCTATAAGATGCAAACTGTGTGGTGGCCCTGTTGTAATAACCGTATCTATCTTTTCTTCTGCTAAAATTTCTTTTAGAAATTTCACTGAAGGCTTTATCCAGAATTTACGGGCATCGGGGATAAAAAAATTCCCTCTGATGTAGAGCATCATTTTCTGAAGAAAACTTTGCTTTTCCTCTTTGGAGATTATCCCGGAACTAATGGTTTGCGTATCCTTTTTGGAAAATATTCCGGCTACGGCATAAGGTTCAAATATCTTATATTTTAAAACCTTAATGTTCTGCGGAATCTCAGTCTTTAAACTTTTATCAATTAAAGGATAAGTAGGGTTCTCCGGCACATAAACAACTGGCTCAACATCAAATTCCTGCAGGTATTTTACAAATTTTAGCCAGCGCTGTACACCGGGACCACCTGCGGGAGGCCAGTAATATGTAATAATAAGAACCTTTTTCATTCACTATTTTTCTTCTTTTTCCTTGCGCAGACCGTAAAAAATTCCGCCTAAAACCACCAATCCTAAAATAATGGAACTCGCCAGGGCAATACTGCTTCCGGTTTCAATTACTTCAGGTTCAAATTTAAAAGTTATAGTATGATCCCCCGCTGGAATATTCATTGCTCTTAATACATAATTTGCCTGTACATGCGGCACTTCTTCCCCATCAATATATGCCTGCCATCCCGGCTGATAATAGCTTTCAGAAAAAACAGCCAGCTGATCTGTTTCCGAATAAGTTCTGTACACCAGTTCATTTGGCTGCTCACCGATTAACTGGATTTCAGCATCTGCATTAAAACCAATATTTTCACCCAGTATTTCTTTGAATTCATTATTTATTACAGCCGTATTCTGAAGATCTACTTCTTTTAGCGCCAGAATTTCTTCATTCGCAGAATCAACCCATTCTACATTTTCCACAAACCAGGCATTGCCAAAAGCATCAGGATTTTGCTGTGCCTGCACTCCTCCCTGCTCTGTAGGAACAATAAAATACTTAATATTGAGCATATTAAGCACTTCCATATTATTTTGGGAAACATAAAAATCAAAAATATCCTGCATTCTTCCCGGTTTCGCGCCGTGATATCCCCCTATGGAATTATGAAAATAGGAAGCACGACTACTGCTAAAGGTATTGCCTGAAAGGTCAAAAACCCTGTAGCGGGAAGTATCCTGAAGAATTTGCCTGTCGGCTTCTGTTTGCTGGAAAGGCTGTTCCATCTGCCTTGCCTGCACAAAATCTTCATTATTTACATAGCGGCGGTCTACACCTATTAAATCTACAAGAAAAAGAAGGGCAAATCCCGCTATCACCAGTTTATCAGAAATTTTATTCTTCAGATAAAGCACAATAATTCCTGCTGAAAGAATTACAAATATCAAACTTCTCAAGGTGTCTGAAGTAAAAATAGCTTTCCGGTCTTCTTTCAGGGCCCGTACAAATTCAATCCCCAATTGCTGAATTAAAGCTGAATCTCCTCCACCGCTAAAATCAAAAAATACCGATTTCATGAATAAAAACAGCACACATAATCCACCGGTAATAATAGTGGCCCATTTTAAAGCTTCAGTCTTAATTTCTTCCTTTTCAGTTTTGCTGAATAATTTATAAAGGCCGAATATTGCCAGTACCGGCACGCACAGCTCAATAATCACCTGGATAGAAGTTACTGCTCTGAATTTATTATAAAGCGGCACATAATTGATAAAAAATTCAGAAAGAAAAGCAAGGTTACTACCCCAGGAAAGCAACAGGGCTAAAATACTTGCTCCGGCAATCCACCATTTTAATCGTCCCCTAATCAGGAACAGCGCGAAAATAAAAAGGAAAAGCACGCTGGCACCAATATAAGCAGGCGCTCCTATAAAAGGCTGATTTCCCCAATAAGTCGGGGCATTTTCAGCAAAATCTGCAGCCTGTACAGGAGAAGCTCCCAATTTTATAAGTGCGTTATAAACTTCAGAATCCCTGCCAACATCTTCCTGGCTGGAACCTCCCATAAACCGTGGAATAAAAAGATTTAGGGTTTCAGCAATACCATAGCTGTAACTCGTGATGTATTCAAAATCTAATCCCGATGCGGTCTTGGAAGAGCCATCAGGATTAATGGTAAGGCCGGTATTACCACGGGTACTAGAGGCAGTATATTCCTGCGTTGCAAGAAGGTTAGTGGCATTGGCGCCAATAGCAAGAATTACGGCAACAACCATAATTCCAAGAGACTTAAAATAATGCGGAAGGATTTTTTTTCGGAAGGCGTCAATTAGGTAAGCAATCCCTAAACAAATTACCAGCAACAGCAAATAATAAGTCATCTGGAAGTGGTTTGCTCCAATTTCCAGCGCCATTGCAAGGGATAATAATATGAAACCAAGGATATACCTTGACCTGAAAATCAAAACAATTCCGCCTAATACAGCAGGCATATAAGCAATGGCATGGGCTTTAGCGTTATGGCCTACTCCAAGAATAATTATAAGGTAAGTGGAAAATCCAAAAGCCAGGGCTCCTAAAAAAGCCAGCTTATAATCCAGTTTAAGGCATAACAGAAGAATGTAAAAACCTATAAAATATAAAAACAAATAATCTGCGGGCCTGGGTAAAAACCGAAGTACAGAATCCAGTTTTTTAATGTAATTATGAGGATAATATGCTCCTAATTGATAGGTTGGCATACCGCCAAAAGCAGAATCTGTCCAATAAGGCTCTTCCCCGGTTTGCTTCCTGAAATCACTTTGCTCCTGAGCCATACCTATATATTGCACAATATCACTTTGGTAAATCTCTTTACCCTGAAGTACAGGATTAAAATAGGCTAAGGCAATAACAACAAAACCCGCCAGAACGAGCAGGTGCGGAAGAAATCTTTTCAATTTAACCATCAATCAGATTTTAGGTTTGAAAACTTATCCTGAATTCTATAAGTTTCAGAATTACGGCCAAATAACTGAACTCAAGGCCGTATACAAAATTTATTATGGTCCTGGTTCGACACTTAGACCAGTAATGGTCCGAAATTAATCAATTTCTTCGTAATCGATATACTCCCCAACGTTTTTGTTAGATTTACTGCCCTTGCGGGGCTTTTTATCAATACTTACTTTGCCTTTTTTCTCCTGTGATGGCTGCTGATATTGATTAAACTGATCCTGAAATTTCTTTCCCATTTTCTTCATAAAGTATTTCAGGAGCAAAGGTCCCAAAAGCCGGAATAATATTTTAAGTCCAAAGTACACCAACAATATTATTAGTATTGTTTTTAGTACCCCGGAAAATGATGCTTCGTACATGCTTAACATTTTTGCAAAAATAAAAAGATGCCAACAGAATTCTCATTTTTCTTGCCATAAAAAAATAATAAATTCTCCTATCTTTGGTTGTAATAAAAAAGCACTCATGCGAAAACTACTTGCCTGCCTTAGTCTGTTTGCCTTAACTTCACTAACAATTCATGCCCAGTATACTGAAACTATAAACTCTAACCGGCCCGGGGAATCCCAGGGTGGATATGCTGTTGGAAGAGGAGTTTTGCAACTGGAAGCCGGCCCTTATTATGGAAATGACGATCACTCCATCTATCAGGAAGAAACAGAAATTTTGGGGGCAGGTTACGGATTACGATACGGATTATTAACCGAAAATCTTGAAATTAACCTTTCCGGATCTTTCCAGGCCGAAACTACTACCGTAAGAATTGGCAATACTGATGAAGAGTTTAAAAGAAGTAATTTCCGGACCAATACTATAGGGGCAAAATATCTTATCTTTGATCCCCATAAAAATGCCGAAGAAGACAAACCCAACCTATACAGCTGGAAGGCCAATCAACGTTTTAAATGGAAAAAACTTATTCCCGCTATATCTATTTACGGAGGGGTAAATTTTTCATTTGGAGAGAACCCTTACTTATATGAAGGTGAAGGAAAATTTAGTCCGAAAGCTGTAATTATCACCCAGAATAACTGGGGCAGATGGGCTTTGGTTATGAATTTTATAGCAGATAAATTTACTGAAGAGTTTCCCACCTACGGGGCAATAGTTACAGTAACACACGCCCTTACCCCTAAGCTGGCACTTTTTGGAGAATACCAGGGCTACATCAGCGATATATATGCCGATGATATACTTAGAGGTGGGGGGGCTTATTTACTTACAGATGACCTTCAGGTAGATATTTCAGGATTGGTGAATTTTAAAGATACTCCGCAGCGATGGCAGGTTGCCGCCGGGGTTTCTTATCGTTTTGATTTTCATGACCAGGATGAAGTCCTGGAGGATTCTTACGACGGGCCGAGAGACAGAAGAAGGCAGCGAAGCGAAGACAGCGGCTACCAGCTTGAAGGGGACAGTAATTGATTCTCCACATTTTATTTAAACCCAACCTACTACAGGCCCTATCTTCTCAACCAATTTTTCACGTAAAGGCAAAAAAAGGTTCAGTTTTAATTAAACCGAACCTATTAATACTGTAATAACACTTTATCCTAACTTTTGTTAAGCATTGCTTCAGAAACTGCTGCAGAAAGCCTTTTGTATGTTCCGTTTTCCAGCCTTTCCCTTATCGCAGAAAAAGCGTCTAAAGTTTCTTCCACATCTTTTAAGGTGTGGGACGCAGTAGGAATCATTCGAAGTAATATAAGACCTTTTGGAACTACCGGATATACCACAATAGAGCAGAAAACACCATGGTTTTCCCTAAGGTCTTTTACCAGCGCCATAGCCTCAGGTATACTTCCCTTAAGATAAACCGGAGTTACACAACTTTGAGTGGTTCCAATATCAAATCCGCGGGATTTAAGGCCGTTTTGAAGTGCATTTACGTTTTCCCAAAGTTTTTCTTTAAGCTCAGGCATACTGCGTAGCATTTCCAATCGCTTTAAGGCACCAACCACCAGCTGCATTTGCAGGGATTTTGCAAACATTTGCGAGCGCAGATTATATTTAAGATAATCCATAATTTCTTTGTCACCGGCTATAAAAGCTCCTGTACTTGCCAGAGACTTGGCAAAAGTGGCAAAATATACATCTATCTCATCCTGAACGCCCTGCTCCTCTCCTGCCCCGGCACCAGTTTTACCAAGTGTTCCAAAACCATGTGCATCATCAACAAAAAGACGGAATTTATATTTTTTCTTTAATTCTACTATTTCTTTAAGCTTCCCCTGCTCTCCACGCATTCCAAAAACACCTTCGGAGATAAGTAAAATTCCTCCACCGGTTTGTTCTGCAATTTTAGTGGCGCGCTGTAAATTTTTCTCAATGCTCTCCATATCATTGTGCTTATAGGTAAAGCGTTGCCCAAGGTGGAGCCTCACCCCGTCAATGATACACGCATGAGCATCTACATCATATACAATAACATCAGATTTTGAAACCAGGGCATCTATGGTAGAAACCATTCCCTGATATCCAAAATTTAAAAGATAGGCAGATTGTTTATGTACAAAAGCAGCAAGTTCATCCTGTAACCTTTCATGAAGATCGGTATGGCCGCTCATCATTCTTGCTCCCATAGGATACGCAGAACCATACTGTTTGGCAGCTTCAGCATCTACTTTTCGTACTTCCGGATGATTGGCAAGCCCCAGATAATCATTAATACTCCAGGTAATCACTTCCTTCCCCCTAAACTTCATGCGGTTGGAGATTTCTCCTTCCAGTTTTGGAAACACAAAATATCCTTCTGCCTGTTCTGCCCATTTTCCCAGAGGGCCTTTGTCCTTGTATATTTTGTCAAATAAATCCTTCATTGATTCTTTTTTATACCAGCAACAAAAGTACTTAAAATCGGCACAAATGCCCAAAGTTATTTCTCCTGAAGCTTATAAAAAGAAAAAGCATCTCCTTTTGAAGATGCTTTTAATATTGCTGATATGCTTAAATTTTATTTTATAAATTCAATTTGTTGTGTGGCAATTTCATTTTTAGTATCAAAAAAGCCCTGCTCATTCATCCAGTCATCACTGTAAACCTTACTCATATAACGTGAGCCATGGTCAGAAAATATGGTTACTACCCTGCTGTTTTCTTCAAATTCGCCTTCTTCAGCCAATTGCTTAATCCCTTGCATGGCGGCACCACTGGTGTATCCAAGAAAAAGCCCTTCGGTTTTTGCAAGGTCCCTTGCCATATGGGCACTTTCCTCATCGGTTACTTTCACAAATTTATCAATCACATCAAAATCGGTAGCAGTTGGAATTAGATTTTTTCCTAAACCTTCAATACGGTATGGATAGATCTCTTCGGAATCAAACTCACGGGTTTCATGAAACTTCTTTAGAACAGAACCGTAGGCATCAATACCTATTATTTTAATATCAGAATTTTGCTCTTTCAAATATTTAGCCGTTCCCGAGATGGTACCTCCCGTTCCACTGCAGGCAATAAGATGGGTAATTTTGCCTTCTGTTTGCTTCCAGATTTCCGGGCCGGTAGTACGATAATGCGCTTCCATATTCAGCTCATTAAAGTACTGATTGATATAAACTGAATTTTTAGTTTCAGAATGAATTCTTTTCGCAACCTGGTAATAAGACCTTGGATCATCTGCATCAACATGGGCGGGACACACATAAACTTTGGCGCCCATAGTCTTAAGCATGTTAATCTTGTCTTTTGAAGCCTTGGAACTAACCGCAAGAATACATTCGTAACCTTTAATCACGCTCACCATAGCTATACTAAAACCGGTATTGCCCGATGTGGTTTCCACAATAGTACTACCAGGCTTAAGAATTCCTTTTCTTTCGGCTTCTTCAATTATATAGAGAGCAATACGGTCTTTGGCGGAGTTGCCGGGATTAAAAGCTTCTACCTTGGCGTAGAAATCACCTTTAAAACCTTTGGTTATTTTATTGATTTGAATGAGGGGTGTATTCCCAATAAGTTGCAATACATTATCATACACTTTCAACTCTTCTTTCATAAAACCAATTTATGTTACAGAAAATGGTTTTAAAAAACTTTCTTCCACTCTAAGAGCATAAAAATAAGGTCTTTTAAAACATTTCAAAGTTAAGGCAAAAATTTTAATTATAGTTCAATTCCTTCTAAATCCAGTAAAAACGCATATTCTTCGGCTACTTCTTTTAAAGCCTCAAATCTACCGGAAGCACCGCCATGTCCTGCATCCATATTAGTATGCAGCAACAGCACATTATTATCTGTCTTTAATTCCCTTAATTTTGCTATCCATTTTGCAGGTTCCCAATACTGCACCTGGGAATCATGTAATCCTGTAGTAATAAGCATGTTGGGATACTCCTGCGCCTTTACGTTATCATAAGGGGAGTAGGATTTCATGTATTCATAATAGCCTTTATTATTAGGGTTACCCCATTCATCATATTCTCCTGTTGTTAAAGGAATACTGTCATCTAACATTGTGGTCACCACATCCACAAAAGGCACTGCCGCAATTACTCCGTTATAAAGCTGCGGCGCAATATTTACCACCGCACCCATTAATAATCCCCCGGCAGAACCTCCCATAGCATAAAGATGTTCGGGAGAGGTGTAATTTTCCTGTATCAAATGTTTAGACACATCTATATAATCGGTAAAAGTGTTCATCTTATTGTAGAGCTTTCCATCTTCATACCAATTTCTTCCAAGATACTCTCCCCCACGAATGTGGGCAATGGCATAAATAAATCCCCTGTCCAGAAGGCTTAATCTTACCGAAGAAAAATATGGATCTATAGTAGAACCATATGAGCCATAGGCATACTGCAACAATGGATTTTTCCCTTCTCGCAGTATCCCCTTCCGGAATACCATGGTTACAGGGATTTTGGTACCATCTTCAGCAGTTGCCCATAAGCGTTCAGAACTATAATTGTTTTTATTAAAATTACCTCCCATTACTTCCTGCTCTTTCAATACAGTTTTCTCCTTGGTTTCCATATCAAAATCTATTACAGAAGTTGGGGTGGTAAGCGAGTTATAGGTGTACCGGAGCGTTTTGGTATTAAATGCAGGATTTATGGAAGTGTAGGCTGTATAGGTTTCATTATTAAACGGAAGATAATATTCTTCGCTATTGTCCCAGCGGATAATCCTGATTTTGTTCAATCCATTGTTCCGTTCACTTACCACCAGAAAATCTCTGAAGATATCGATATCTTCCAGCAGATAATCTTTTCGGTGAGGAATTACATCCACCCAGTTTTCCATGGTGGTTTGCGAAACCGGGGTTCTCATTAATTTAAAATTCGCGGCACCATCCTTATTTGTAACCACATAAAAATGGTCTTCAAAATGGGAAATACTATATTCCAGTCCTTTTATGCGTGGTTGAAAAACCCGGAATTCCCCTTCAGGATTATCGGCTTCAAGAATGCGATATTCCATGGTTAAAGTACTACCTGAACCTATTATAATATATTTTCTGGATTTCGACTTATACACATAAGTATTAAAGGTGTCGTCATCTTCCTGAAAAACAAGTACATCTTCAGCAGGATCGGTTCCCAGGATGTGCCTGTAAATTTGATAAGATCTTAAGGTTTGTTCATCTTTTTTAGTGTAATAAAGCGTTTTATTGTCATTCGCCCAGGTTGAACTCCCTGTTGTATTTTTAATTTCTTCGGAATAAAATTTTCCGGTTTCCAAATCTTTAATTCTGATAGTATATTTCCTGCGGCTAATGGTATCTACCGCGAAAGCGCACAATTTATTATCAGGGCTAATATTTAATCCTCCCAGCCGGTAATAATCGTAACCTTCAGCCATTTCATTAACGTCGAACAAGATCTCTTCAGGAACATTTAGATTCTCCTTTTTTCTGGAATAAACAGGATAATCCTTACCTGTTTCAAATCTGGTAAGATACCAGTAGCCGTTCAACTTATAGGGAACCGATTCATCATCTTCCTTAATGCGCCCCTTCATTTCTTCAAATAGCTTTTGCTGAAGCTCTTTGGTGTGAGCAGTCATTTTTTCAAAATACTCATTCTCCTTATCCAGATAATCAATAACTTCAGGGTTTTCACGGTTATTCATCCAATAATAATTATCTATCCTAACATCTCCGTGAATCTCAAGTTTTTTCTCTATTTTCCTGGCCTTAGGTGGCAAAAATTCTTTTCTCAAATCCATAAATTTTTAAGCATCCCGCAAATGTAAAACTTCCAAAGAAAATAATTAATAATGGCGGGAGAAGTTCCAGGGATAAAGAGGGATTTTACTAAATTTGTAAACAACTCAATTAAAAAAAGAAGATTATGTTTGGAGATATGATGGGTATGATGAACAAAATCAAGGAAACCCAGGAAAAGGTTGAAGCGACCAAGGAAAGGCTAAAAACCGTTCTTATTGATGAAGAGTCAAGTGACGGATTATTAAAAGTGACCATTACGGCCACACGTGAAATTAAAATCTATCTATTGCCGATGATTTACTTGAAGATAAAGAGCAACTTGAAGATTATTTAGTACTTACACTTAATAAGGCAATTGCGCGCGCATCTGAAGTAAATGAAAATGAACTTGGTGCAGTTGCCAAAGATGGCATGCCAGATATTCCCGGGCTGGATATGTTTAAGTAAACTGTAAACAAAATAAACCCCCCGATGTTGTTAAACAAATCGGGGGTTATTTTTTGATCTCCTCTTAACTCTTAATTTCCAACTTCTAACCTCCTATTTCATCTCTCACGCTTCACCACGTGCAGGGTAATCTTCTTCCAACACAAAATCTATAGCTTTTAACAACTCATCAAATTTTGGTCGCGCAAATGGCATTGACTGGATTGAAGAAGCATAAAGGCTGAAATCTGGTTTAATTAGAAATAGCCCCGGCTCAAAAAACACATCCGGCTCCTCCTCTTTTATTCCTTCTGAAATATATAAATCCCATTTCCGGGCATCTTCAGGAACCAAACCATAACCTATATTAAGGTTTCCAATATCCCATTTTTGAGCAGTTTCTTCGGCTCTTTCTTTTGAATCTCCACTCACGCAAATTACACTAACACCTTTATTTCTAAATTTGTCAATCTTAGTATTCAGTTCTTCCAGGTATTTCTTGCAAACCGGGCAATGTAAACCACGATAAAAAACAATCATCGTAAAATTTTCAGGTTTTTGATCTCTTAACTCCCATTGCATTCCGTTGGTGGTATCAACAATTAATCCGGGGACTTCTTTTCCTGGCAACGTATTTTTCATAATTTTTCTCTTTATAATTTCCTGACAAATTACCAATTTTGAAACCCCTATTTATTAAAAGGCAATTAATCTTCTGTTAAGCTTGCCCA